>CAZPWQ010000086.1:0-15464 GCA_964590495.1 uncultured Balneolaceae bacterium | reverse complement strand
TCTGGAGGAGATTGTACGGTATCGTATAGTTATGGATTAACTAAAAAGCTATTTCTTTTTGAAACTTTGCGGGTCTTTACAAGGCAAAGACCTGTCAGGTTTTGCCCCGAAGGGATCGCTTTGCGAAAAACCTGACAGGTCTGGTGATTAATTTAAAACTCCAGGCAATGAATTCAAACGTTTTTACATATGGGCATCTGCTAATACTATTAGCTACCGGCTGTTCCCGCCGGAAGGGTGGGGGATAGGTTGCCGTAGAAGAAAATGCAGTTGAAGAATCAGCGTTTATCATGCACCGTGTTTCTACATTTATTACCAGATCTTATATCCCCTCTAAGCATTAGAATCTTCTAATCTCCGTAACAATCCTTCCTTTTTATACTCTTGTTAATGAAAAGTGTATTTTTTATCCGCTTTTTAATAAACAACCTTTAATCCTAATTATGAATCGGCAGGGTGTGATGGTTAGCGAATACGCATAGTTTCAAGAGATGCAGGAACAGTATTTAACACAGCTTTCTGTCCCTCCTGCTTATAATCATTAACACAAGAGGAGTTGGATATGAAAAGTTCTGAAGAGCATGAAGAGCAGGAAGAGATCGGTTACATTGAAGCACTTAAAATCTTATCGCCAAAACAGATAAAGGTTCTAGAGCACGTGGCAAAAGGCATGACCAATAAAGAGATTGGCCAGAAATTAGGTATAGCGGAATCCACGGTAAAAACCCACCGGCGCAATATTTGCATGAAGTTAAACCTGAAGGGCCCACATGCACTGGTGCGATGGATAGCAAGAAGCAATGGACAAGTACAGTAAAAACAATCGTTTAGCATGTCATTTAAGTAATTAAGGGGTAAAATAATACCTACTTAGGAGTAAAATAATACCCACTTAGGAGTATTGACAATAACGAAATATATGGGCAACCTGTTAAGGTGCTGGTGGCGGAGCAATGGTTAATAGCTATCGTCAACTCTAATTTGAAGCGGAACCACAGAAAAATATAACTTATTCTGGTGTAATGGAACACCTTGTATCAACGTACTTGGGCAAACTCATTATTCCTATTTCCAAAAAGTATTGCGAGAAGCTCATCGCCTCCCATCCGGACTACCCGTCGTTTTTGAGCATCGCCGATACTCTGCAGCGGCTGGGGATCAACCACCGTGTAGCCCGTATTGGCAAGGATCACTTGGACCAATTGCCGTTTCCCTGTCTGATCCAGCCCGAGGGCGAAAGCAAAAACGGTGAACTCAAGTTCATTAAAGATGAAGATGATTTGTCTGCATTAGATACGGAATTTTCCAGCGCTGTAGTGCTGCAGGCCCAACCGACAGATACCGTTGCCGACCCGGAAAATGAAAAGCAACATTCTGGGGAAACGTTTCAGCGGGTAATGACTGGTATTCTGCTGACAGCCCTGGCCGGACTTCTGCTTTTGGCGAATATTACAGCCATGCCATGGATGTATGGTCTGCTGCTTCTTACTGCGCTCGGAGGAACAGCCACAGGGTACCTGCTTATTGCCAAAGATCTTGGCATTACCTACGAGCAGGTCGAAGCCTTCTGTAATGCCGGACAGAAGACCAACTGCGACAGGATTTTAAGTTCTGAGGAGGCTAAAATATTCGGCGGGATTACCCTCTCCGATGCAGCGGCAGGTTATTTCCTGTTTCAAACGCTGATGGTTGGCCTGTTTATTCCGTTATCCGGTGGTATAGCCTCTTATTATGGGGTCCTGGCATTGCTGAGTTTAGTCGCTATTCCCGTAGTTGTTTACTCGTTTTATTATCAGCTGGTAAAAGCCGGGACCTGGTGCCGCTTGTGTCTCCTTGTAGATGGAATTCTTATCGTTCAGGCAGCTCTTTTCGGCTATATGTACATCGAAGGAATTATTTCTCTCGGGGCCATTAGTGCATTGCCTGTTTCATTGACCCTGTTTCTGTTTGTGGCCATTGGTTCAGGCTTGGTTCTGGTAAAAAACATCCTTAAGAAAGCAGGTAAATCCGAACGAAAGGAAGTAATCGCCAACCGGATCAAATACAATCCGGATGTATTTACCGGCTTATTATTCCAACAGGATCGCATGGATACCACACCATTCGAGCAGGAACTGCTTATCGGGGACCCGCAGGCGCCGGTACGCATTCTCATGGCCGCCAGCCTGGGATGCGGTCCCTGCAAGAAAGGATTTGAGAAGGCCACACAATTGGTCGCTACCTATCCGGATAAAGTTCATTTAGCCCTGCGATTCCGTGATAGTGGCAGTGGAGAAAATGGAGTCTCTTCGGCCAGCACGTATTTGATCGAGTACTGGAGACGCTACATCCACGGGAAAGCCGATCGGTCGGATCGTGGTGAAAAGTTAATTCGTGACTGGTATGGTGAGCCGAATATTAAGTCATTTAAGCAGCGGTATCCGATGAAAGAAAATCACAGTTTGAATGGAGCAGCCGATCTTGCTGAACAGCATTATACGTGGATTGAACAAACCGGGATCAATGCAACTCCGACTTTTCTTATTAATGATTATAAGTTGCCACGACAGTACCGGATTGAGGACCTGATGGGAATGATACCATCACTTGCAGAGGAATTTATACATGAGAGCCCTCAGCAAAACGTAGTTGCCACTAACAAAGAAATTGTTCCGGCCTCTGAGCGGAATAATCAGGGTTAACATGACTTGTCCCTTTTTCGGTTTAATGAACCGGAATTAAACAGGATCAATTATTAAGAAAAACGGAGAATATTATGAAGAAAGAAAGCTTTAATTTTATCAACTTTGGACATGCACTTGGTCGTAGCGAAATGAAAAAACTGATGGCTGGGAGTGGAGCTTGGACAGACGAATATGGATGTACGTATACTGGAGGAAGCGTATCATGTCGAAGTTATTACGACTGCCTAACTGGTGTATGTACATCTTCTGTATACAACACAGGTTGGGATGCCGCCGAGTGCGTAGAAGAGGTGCAAACGTTGCGATTAAGTTGTTAATCATTTTAAACATGAATAATCTAAAGCAACAGACATTTTTGATGCTCATTATTACGATGGGCATCTTTTTTTTAAATTGCTGTGATAGCAAGAGGCCCCAAAAAACAAGCAAACCAGGACTTTCATCAGAAAAACAATTTTACCAATACAATGTAAGAGAAAAAATACCTGACCATATACAGTCTGTTGAAAATTTATCAATATTTCCAGGCGATATTGATGCACCATACTCTATAAAGTTAATTGAAGAAGGGAGATTTGGAGAAAAAGGAGAACCATTTCTAGTAAAGGTGGCTTCTTGTGTTGTAGATGATCAGGGAAGAATAATTGTCAGAAGTGCAAATTCCAATTATAAGCAGCAATTGTTTGTATTTGATTCTGATGGGACTTTCCGTACCAAACTCGGACGCCAAGGAAAGGGTCCTGGAGAGTATGGTACTATACTTGGTATTCACTCCAAAAATAATACCATATTTGTGTTGGATTACACCAGCAAAAGACTGAATGAGTATTCTACATTAGATTACAAGTTCACGCGTACTATATTATTTGAGGAATGGAAGGCGCCGGATAACTTCAAATTCAGTTATGTAGAACCTAGATATGATGGAAACTACCATGTGACTTTTTCAAATATTGGATCAAAATCTGGTTTCCGAGAAATTGTACAAACGGTTAAAGATAATGAAGGAAAAGATGGGGATTTTAAACCACTTAGATTTCCGGTTGGATATAAGATCCCCCCTAGTACTAGAAAATCAAAGATTTCCACTCCCACAATGTCTTTAACATTTTTGGGTACAACTAGAACAGCGCTTTCCCAGAAAGATGAACTGTTTACTAATTGGTCCCGCGAATTTTTAATCAAAAAATATAATAGTAATGGTAAGTACCAATCTGCCATTTATTATCCCATACTTGGTGTCCCGTTTATACTTGAAGACTATACTAAATCCGCTGTTTTTAGTCCTAATGTACGTGAGATTGAAAAAGCATTATCAGATAATGGAATTGACATACCCGATAGAGCTCCACTAATCGACAGATTAATTATTGATGATGAAAACAGGATTTGGGTTGCCTTACTAACAAGTTCAAGCCGTGATACACATGAATGGTGGATCCTGAAAGAATCGGGCGAACTGCTTGCTAAACTGACGTTTCCCCGCGACCAACCGATTTACGATATCAAAAATGGGTTTCTGTACAGCAAAAAGACCAATGAAGAAACGGGTTCGGAGTATGCAGTTAAGTACCGGATCGAACTTTCGGAAAGGTAGGTAACAGAAATCTGTTCAGGAAAATTTACTTCTGCGGCTTTGAAAGCTGGACCTATCAAAAGAACCCGTAAAATGTTGAGAGTATTACATTTCATGGATTGTATTTTATAAGTATATCCAAAATAGTATATGAAACCCTTTAAAACCTACCGCCAACACGATCAAATGGACTGTGGTCCGACCTGCTTGCGCATGATTGCCAAGCATCACGGGCGCAGCTATACGATGGAAACCCTACGGGGCCGAAGCGGTATCAACCGTGAGGGCGTATCCCTGCTGGGCATCAGCGAGGCGGCAGAAAGCATCGGTTTTCGTACAGTCGGCGCCAAGATTACCTGGCAGCAGCTAAAAGAGCAGGCCCCGCTGCCCTGCATCGTGTACTGGGATCAGGTGCATTTTGTGGTGGTGTATCGCATCAGGGGGGACAAGGTATCTATCGCCGACCCGGCCAAGGGGAAAGTAACCTTGCCGAAAGAGGATTTCCTGCAACACTGGCTGAATGCCAAAACCAACGGGCAATCCACCGGCGTAGCACTTCTGCTGCATGCCACCCCAAAATTCCATGATCTCGGCGATGAAGACGCCGGGAAGATGAACTTCGGGCTGCTGGTCCGGTATATAACGCCCTACAAAAATCTGCTCTTTCAACTGGCCCTCGGGCTGGGGGCCGGCAGCATCCTGCAGCTCATCTTCCCGTTTCTCACCCAGGCCGTGGTGGACATCGGCATCAACACCCGGGACCTGAATTTTATCTACATTATCCTGGCCGCCCAGCTCATGCTTTTTGCAGGTCGCACCGGCGTGGAGTTTATCCGTTCGTGGATCCTGCTGCATATGAGCACGCGCATTAATATTTCTATTCTTTCCGATTTCCTGATCAAGCTAATGAAGCTGCCGATGGGGTTTTTCGATACCAAAATGACCGGCGATATCATGCAGCGGATGGAGGACCACCGCCGCATCCAGGATTTCCTGACGGGGCAGACCCTCAGCACCCTGTTTTCGTTTATGAACCTGCTGGTGTTTTCCGTTGTCCTTGCCTACTACCACATGCTGATCTTTACGGTATTTCTGGTCAGCAGCGTCCTGTATGTGGGCTGGGTGCTGGTGTTCCTGAAAAAACGCCGGGAGCTGGACTACCAGCGGTTCGGGATCTCCTCGAGTGACCAGAGCAAAGTAATCCAGCTGATCCAGGGGATGCAATCCATCAAGCTCAACACTTGTGAGAAGCAGAAGCGCTGGGAATGGGAGCGGCTGCAGGCGCGGTTGTTCCGCTACAAAATACGAAACCTCTCCCTCAACCAGTACCAGCAGGGCGGGGCCTTCTTTATTAACGAGGGCAAGAATATCGGGATCACCTTTCTGGCCGCGGTGGCGGTGGTCCACGGCCAGCTTACCCTCGGGGCCATGATGGCTATCCAGTATATTATCGGGCAGCTTAACAGTCCGGTAGAACAGCTCATCAGTTTCGTGCGCTCAACCCAGGATGCCTGGCTGAGCATGGAGCGGTTGAACGAGGTCCACAGGCAGGACGATGAAGAACCCGAAGAAAAGATGCTTGCCACCCGCCTGCCGGCCGACAAGGATCTTGCGATCGACGGGCTGACGTTCACCTACCCGGGGGCCGGCAACGAGCCGGTGCTGAAAGATATTGACCTGCGTATTCCCGAAGGCAAAATAACGGCCTTAGTTGGGATGAGCGGGTGCGGGAAGACTACCCTGCTGAAACTGCTGCTGAAGTTTTATCCCCCCGACAAGGGAAAGATACGCCTGGGCAATCGCAGTCTGGATATGATCAGTCACCGCGCCTGGCGCCGCCACTGCGGGGTCGTCATGCAGGACGGGTTTATCTTTTCCGATGATATTGCCCGCAATATCGCGGTCGGAGAGGAGCAGCCGGATCTGGAGAAACTCGAAGAGGCCGTAACGGTCGCCAACATCGGGGATTTTATCGACTCCCTTCCGCTGGGCTATAATACAAAGATCGGCCCGGAGGGCAACGGCATCAGCGCAGGACAAAAGCAGCGGATCCTCATTGCCCGGGCGGTCTACAAGGACCCGGAGTTTATCTTTTTTGACGAAGCCACCAACGCCCTGGATGCCAACAACGAGCGAACCATTATGGAAAACCTGCAGCAGTTCTTTGAAACCCGCACAGTAGTCGTGGTGGCCCACCGCCTGAGCACGGTCAGAAGCGCCGACAACATCGTCGTCCTGGATGATGGGCTCATCCTCGAGCAGGGCACACACAGCGAACTCATCGGCGCGAGAGGGGCGTATTTTGATCTAGTGGAGAATCAGTTGGAGCTGGATGCGTGAACCGGGTTGCGCGTTGCGGGTTACGGGCTGCGAGTTTTCTTGCCCGGAATAAGGATTGAAGAAATTTAGACTTAAAAGCTTTTAAAACATGGTTGTTTCACTATTGCCTGTAGCAGGATCAGGTCGCAAAACCGGCAAGAATAAACCCGAAACGCGCAACCCGAAACGCGCAACCCGCAACCCGCAACACGATGAAAAGCTATAAAGATCTGGAAATTTACAAACTGGCATACAAGCTGGCCATCGAAGTCCACGATATGACCATGAAGCTGCCGAAATATGAGACGTATGAGCAGGGCAGCCAGGTCAGAAGAGCATCGAAACGTATTAAAGACACCATCGCCGAAGGGTACGGAAGGAGAAGATATAAGGACGAGTTTATTCGGTTCTTAATCTTTGCCCACGCCTCCTGCGATGAAACAATGTCACAGTTGGAAATGATAAGCGACATCCATTTTTCCGATAATCCACTAACTGATTTGATTGAGGAATACGACAAGCTCGGCCGAAAAATCAACCGTTTTATCCGATACGTAGAACAAAACTGGCAAACAACAAACGCGTAACCCGCAATCCGCAACACATGGAAGAGCCTGTAACAAATAATGCGCCTACCAATGGTACGAAGGCGACTATCGCCAACTTAGACGAGCTGGACGTGCGCAGCGCCGAGGTGCAGGAGATTATCGGTCGCCCGCCCCACTGGCTGGTACGCTGGGGGATAGCGGCTTTTATGGGCGTGTTGATTCTTGTGCTGCTGTCGGCGTGGACCATAACATATCCGGAAGTGATTAACTCTCCGCTAAGGCTTACCGCCATCGATGCCCCGAAAACCCTGCAGAGTAAGACCGATGGGAAACTGAGGCGGCTGCTTGTTGAGGATAACACGCGCGTCCGGGAAGGCCGGGTGCTGGCGTGGCTGGAGAGTACGGCCGATCACCGGCAGGTAATGCAGTTGGCCGGGCAGGCAGACAGCATGCACCGGTGGCTGGGCGGGGATCAGCTTCTACAAATCACAGGCGCAGAGCTTTCGGGGTTTTCGGGGCTGGGAGAGCTGCAGTCCCATTTCCAACCCTTCGAGCAGGCCTGGCGCGAGCTTGTATCCTTCCGGGAGGGAGGATACTACAGCCAACGCCGGCAGATGCTTGAGCAGGAGCTCCGCTACACCCGGCTGCTGATGGAAAAACTAAAAGAACAGCAGAGCATCCAACAAGAAGATTACGAGCTGGCCCAAAAGGAATATACCATGAATAAACGGCTGGCGGACGATGAGATGATCTCCCCCATGGACTTCCTGCAGCAGGAAAGCCGGCTCCTGTCCCGCCGCCTTCCGCTGCAGCAGACCGAATCGTCCATTATCAGCAACCATGCTTCGCAGACCGCCAAACAGAAGGAGCTGATGGAGCTGGACCGCCAGACAGCCCAGCAGAAATCGGTGTTCCTGCAGGCCTTGAATACCCTGAAGAGCGCCATAGAGGAGTGGAAGGATAAGTACCTTCTAACCGCTCCATTGGATGGAAAAGTAATTTACAGCGGGATCCTGCAGGAAAACCAGACGCTGTCGGCCGGACAGCAGGTATTTTATATCCAGCCGGACAATACCGATTTTTTTGGAGAGCTGGCGATATCACAAAGCTCGTTCGGGAAAATTGAAGTAGGCCAGGATGTGCTGGTCCGTTTTAACAGTTATCCTGACCAGGAGTACGGATCGGTAACGGGGCGGCTGACCTATGTTTCTGATGTTCCGGTACGCGACAGCGTGTTTATAGGTAAAGTTACCTTTCCCGAAGGCCTGCAGACCAATTACGGGCGGCAGCTGACGCCCCGGAACGGTATGACGGGACAGGCGGAAATTATTACGCAGGATATGAGACTGCTGGAGAGAGTATATAACAATATTACCAAAGCACTACGATAAAAAATTCACTTAATGTAGATTTTATGTCATATTCGAATCAGCCAATACATGTTGTCGCAGGAGCAGATGATAATTATGCAATGCCGTTAGCCGTTTTGATGTGTTCTGTTCTGAAGAACATAAACAGTGAAACATTACTTCACTTTTACATTTTGGATGGAGGGATTAACGAGGATAGCAGGAATAGATTAATTAAAGTTTTTAAAAATCACGGAAGTAATGTGAATCACTCCCTGGAATGGATAAAACCCGATTTAAGTGTCCTTGAGAATTTGCCTTCTAACGGGAAGCCGTCTTCAATATACCTGCCACTTCTGATTCCTGATTTATTACCCTCAAGATGTAAAAAAGCAGTTTTTCTCGATTGTGATTTAATTCTTGAAACTAATATTCAAAAGCTATGGGATCATATATTTGATGATGCAGCAATTTGGGCTGTCCGCGACGTTCTGATACAAACACTCTCCGATCCCAAAGGGGTTACAAGCTATCAGGAATATGGTGGTACTGCTTCTTCTCCTTATTTTAATTCCGGGGTAATATTAATCAATTTGGATTATTGGCGGAAGGAGGGGGTAAAAGAGCAAGCAATGAATTATCTGATGAAGAACGGAGAGTCCATGTATCACTGTGATCAGGAAGCCTTAAATGCAATTCTTATTGACAAATGGAAAGAGCTGGATCCGCGCTGGAATCAGCAAGGCTGTATCTTTTGGCCTCAGGTTTTACCTGAATCTGAATTTACCGGAAGCATAATGAATGGATATCATGATCTGGTAAATAGCCCCTTTATCATTCACTATCTTTCTCCAAGCAAACCATGGAATTATAAATGCATGCACCCTTTCGCACATCGATTTCTTTTTTATTTAAAAGAGAGTGGATGGTTTACTCGGCACGAATGGACAATATGGTGGTATAAATTTTACTTTAAACGTCTAAAATGGCTGTTTGGTGATCTTCGAAGAACTCTGAATATGATTCGTTTTAAAGAAAAAAACTCTTCTGATGTTCAGCAGCAAGTAAGTTTGGATTTATAGTAGTCTCTACTATAAATCATTAAATTGAAACTATTTTCTAAATATTATGGATCTCTTCCTCATTCCTGAGCATGTTAGGAGATGGATTCCGCTAATTTTATCAATACTAAGCGGCGGAATCGGAGGTATTTTGGGGCGGATGATTATTCCCTCCTTTCCTATTCTGGCATCGGCATTTGGTTTTACATTTGGTTTCCTATTTATGATGCTGTTCATTTCGTTATTGGTGTACTTTTTTTCCTCACGTATGGAAGCTATCAATAGTCAATTTAATCATCTGAACAAGCAAATTTTTGAAACAAAAAGAGAATTACGCTCTATGATTAATGTTCGTCCGGTGCTCGGACAAAATCTTGTTTCATTCGGCGATTGGTCTATCGATGGTCAGTTTGGAGAAACCTTGATTGGTTTAATCCAGGAAAAACGTCCCAAACTGGTTTTAGAGTGTGGTTCAGGTACTTCTACTGTATTAGTTGCTTGTTTGTTGAAGGAGATGGAGGGCGGAAAAATAGTGGCATTGGAGCATCTCAAGAAGTTTGCGTCTGTTAACAGGCAGCATCTTGAGGATAGCAATTTAGAGGATGTTGCTACGATTATAGAAACTCCTTTGCGAGAGTGGACATTGAATGGAAATAAGCAGCTTTGGTATGACTTTGAACCGGCAGAACATCTGAAGAGATCCATTGATATGCTAATTGTGGATGGTCCCCCGGGCCATACGGGTCCACTTGCACGATACCCGGCAGTACCAATTTTAAAAGAATGGATCAGCCCGGGGGGTGTTATTGTACTTGACGATGCAAACCGGGATGATGAGCAAAAAATTGCGGAGCGGTGGATTAAAGAGCTGAATGCTACATCTGAGTTTCATCCAGAAGGTAAGGGGGTCTGGATTATTAATAAAACAAATTAACGGAGAAGAATTTAAGTTCTTTTTAAGGACAATTTTAAGGCAAGAATAGAAAATAAACTTTACCATTGTAATATCCTTCATCTAAATAAAACTACTTCTAACTTTTAATCATAGAATCATGAAGAAAGATGAATTTAATTTTATCGATTTTGGGAATGCACTCGGACGATCAGAAATGAAAAAGCTGATGGCAGGGAGTGGACAAAATTCTTGTAATTCATCAGCGCCGCCAGAATGTTCCAGCCATGAACCCTGTGAAGAATGCGATGAATGGGGTTTATGCTCATGTAGCTCATGCTGTCTGGCCTGACTATATTTGACTTGTTAATCAACGGTTATTTTTAACCAGGATTCACATAAATTCTTGAGTTCTGAGATGATCTATATAAAAACTGGTTTTTTATGTAGTACGGCTGTTTAAATTGCTATTTAACTATATTAATTATGCGTCGTCTTGTTAGATTCTCTTATTAATATAATTAGCCTGTCTCCTCCGGACGGGGAAGACAGGTTGCCCTTGAGAAATAAGTAGTCCAATAAATAGCTCGAAGCTGGTTTTATAGCAGTAAATTATGCATGTTTTAACTTACAAGGCAAAAGTACATTAAAATCAATGCAGTTGAAGCTTTTCGACACTAAAACATATCTTCTTTTACTTCTGCTGCCTGTAATTGCTACCTGTTCCCGGCAAGACGGGAATGAAACTGCCGCTTTTAAAGAGCACATTGTCAATAAAACCGAAGTATTCATAAGCACGGAAACGTCCGATTTTGTAGGAGCGCCGACCCGGATCAAAGCCTGTAACGGCGGGCTTTGTTTCAGTGACCACGGTTTTCAGAGAATTACGAAGGTGGACAGAGAGGGGAACAGGTTGTTATCGTTTGGCAGACAGGGCCGGGGACCGGGAGAGTTTGATTCGATCACAGGCTTCTGGATTTTTGATGACAACTATATGGTGTATGACTATAACGGGTTAAAATTTATAATGTTCGACACGGAGGGAAATCTTGTGTCGGAAAAGGCGGCCCCAAAAAATCCGGTGAATCCTGATGGATTTCCGCCCCAGATTCCTGTCACAGTACATGCCAGCTCTCAGCATGAGCTGCTCATTCCGTCGCGGGGCAGAAACGGATCACTCTTTGCGCTTGCCGATGTCAAAACAGATGAGCTACAGTATATGGGCAGTGCCATCGGAAAACATGTCGAGTCATACGATTCTGAGAACGTGCGGCGATCTTTTTTAGGCGGTGAGATTCCTGATATCTTCGTGAATGCAGTCGTGCTTGCGAGCAGTTCCTCGGGAATCTATTCGTTCCAGCAAACCACCGGCGTGCTGGAAAAATATTCCTATTCGGGTGATCTGCTGTGGAAGAAGGATCTGAAGATTCCGGCACAAAGTGATTTATTCGATCAAATTGCCAGCCATAATAGACAGTCAAAGAATAATAGCGAATCGACCAGGCTTTTTTACTATGCCAGAGCGATAGATGCCCATGAGAAAGGTGTTGCGGTACTGCTGAATATGCCTGAAGGGGACCCGGTCACGATGGCATGGGTGCCTGATGATGGGGCGTCCCTGGACGTGGTTACCTTTCGGGGGCTGGATCAGGAGAAAACAGGCTACCAGGGATCATTCAGTGTATCCCCCTTAGATAAACGGATCTATTTTTTATACTCGCGGGAGGGTCTCATCTATGAGGCCGAATGGCCGGTGTAGGTTCCTTTTCATTTCTTCCATCTATAAATTCCCACACCGAACAACTCTCGTTCCGCCCCCTGCCTGCACGAATCCCGCCCGCTGTCGCGAGTAGGCAGGCTCTGGTGCGGAATGCATAACTTGTGACCTCCGGTCACGGAAGGCTGGTGGGTGACATCCTGCCAACACAATGTATGTATTGTTGAATATCGTTACCTGTCCGACTCCGAAATGTTGAGTAAAGTCATTCAATTTGCCACCGGAGGAGGCGTGACCTACGTACCGGACCGGGAGGTCCGGAACGAGATTGGAGATGGTTGAATTTTTTTGAATAATAGATTCTCATACTCCCATCCGACGGCTGGATTTTCCGTCCGATGGGTAAGAAGGGGCATGGAATTAGAATTCGAAGGAGAAGTAGCTATGAATCCTGTCGAACCCGTCGGACCGATCCGAAGGAATTCCTAGGGAACAAATTCAGCGGTCGGACGGGATCAATGGAATTTAGACCTGTCAGGTTTCTCGCAAAGCGATCCCTTCGGGGAAAAACCTGACAGGTCTTTGTTGAGAAATTCAGGTAAGTCTTTAAAGGGTTACGAACTAGAATTGCCGCTTACATTGACATGAAGGTTCTGGTTGATGTGAATTTGTACAGAGTTTTACCTATTAAGGAAACTGAAGGTTGATAAAGTAGCATCGCCTATCTGAATCTGAAATTATCAAATCGATATATAGTGTAGAGACTACCCAGCCGGTTTATTGTCTCAGATCGCGGTTAAAAAACCGTGCACTTCCAGTGCAGAACTTTAGTATTTCGAGAAATCTGTGGCGGGATGTATATTGTTGTCATGGATAAACGAATGCGAAAAGGACCAATCCAGTCAGCTGACATGTCTAAATCAATAACAAGGTTTAAAAGAAATATGAACAGAATTATAAGAGAGTTTACCCTGATTATTTTATTCAGTGGGCTGATATACGGATGTAATTCAGAAAACCAGATTCCTCAGCAAATGAAGATGGATCTTAAGCTTTTATCACTTACAAAAGATCTGAACATATCTGCAGACAACCCAAACATATTGGCCGGGGATTTTTCCGGACTGGCGGTAGATGAAAATGGAAATATATATGCAGCGGATACCGAGCTCCAAAAAATACATATTTTTTCCTCCAATGGTCGCTATTTGGGTTCTCTGGGCCGCCGGGGAAAAGGTCCCGGTGAGTTTACCGGGTTACATTCTGATTCTAATATCCGTATTCTGTCAGATACACTGTATGTTGAAGATAAAAGTGCAAAACGTATCAATCTCTTTAACCTGAAAACCCGCCAGTCGGCCGGAACTATCAACATTCCGAATGCCAAAATCGGGGATATTCCTATGGGATCCCTGAGAGACATGTTTCCACTGTTGGATGGAAGCATCCTGGTTTCCTTCGTGAATCCTTATTTAACAACTACACCTCCACAGGAGGGTGATACACCACATATGATGACCGTTTCCCTGATCAATAAGGCAGGGAAATTTATTGAGAAAGAGCTTCTGCAGCTGCCCGCCCCATTTCCAAGCGAACAGGGGCTGGTGTACAGGGTGACGAGTGAAAATATTGTGGTTGGCATCCACGTCTTTAGTAATTTATTCTTTTATCAAGATATCCTGATGAATACAGACCCTGACGGACATCTGTATGTCGGGAAGAGCGACAGCCTTATCATCCGGAAATATTATAAGGACGGAGAACTGGCAGGCGTCTTATTACGAGAAACCTATCCTCCAAAACCTCTTACAACTGCCTATATGGATAGTTTGTATGATAGCTATGGTAGCAACGGTAGGATTTTTAAAAAAGCGATTAGTGAAGCGGGTATCCCAAATTACTGGCCGGTCTTCCATGATTTCTTGTTCGATGACACGGGCCGCCCTTGGGTTCAGCTTTTACATCCGGAAAAGCCAGAACAAACCTGGTGGGTATTTGACAGGGATGGAAAACCGAAATGGGAATTCAAATTACCCACAGAAATAAAAATACATACTGTAAAAAATGGAGAAGTATATGGACTTTTTCAGCCTCATGAAGATATACCGTCCATTGTTCGGTATCAAATAGATAAATTGGGAGAAAGATGAAAACCAATTTTATTTATCTGTCGACACTTTTACTCCTGGTTTCAGCCTGCAATTCGGAAGATAATAAGAGTGACGCCTCAACCCGGATTTCCGATATTCATTTGCGAAATAACCTTTCCATTTCCATCGATTCCCTCAGTGGTGTAGTCGGTCAGCGTATCACTAACCTGGCGGTTGACCGGAATGGTAATATCTATCTTGCGGATCAGAGCCAGACCAAAATTCATGTAGTAAGTCCGGAGGGACGGTATCTCGAATCGATAGGGCAAAGAGGCCGGGGACCCGGGGAATTTGTACGTAGTATTAAGAGTATTTCTATTTATGATGACACGTTGTATGTCGTGGAAAGCGACCCGGCCCGCTTTTCTGCATTTCGCCTGGATAACCGGGATCTGATACGTATGAAACATTTTCCCAATGTCACCATCAATCAATATAGGATCGGGGCTCCCAAACTAATTTATCCCATGCCAAACGGAGCATATGAAATGGTTTTTCCCAATTATCGCAGGGCCCGCTTTGGCATTCCCTATGATCACGTCACTTTTTCGATTTTTAAATATAACCTGGAACCGGCGGATACGGTCGTCCGTACGTTTCCGCCGACGCAACAATTCGTTTATACGGATCCTAAAAATGGTGGTGAAGCTATTTTTGGTGATTTTGGTGAAGGGTTGGTACCCAAGACATTGGTTGATTTTGATTCTGAGGGTAATCTTTATGAAGCCCGGTCAGACAGCATGCATATCCGGGTATTTAATTCAGCCGGCAGAAAAATCCGGGAGATATCATACGATTATATTCCGCCGGCATTCAAACAAGACGATGTGGACAGCATTGCAAGTAAAATGCCAACACCTACCGCGCAAAAGATGTTTCGCGAGGCTATCAAGCAGAATAATGTGCAAGTGCGCGGTCACTGGATGGCCATGCAAAATCTGGTGATAGACGATAAAGACCGCTGTTGGGTGGAGCTGGTAAATCCCGGAAAAAAGAAACAGATATGGTGGGTGTTCGATACCGAAGGCCAACTGAAATGGCAATTTCAGCTTTCGAGACATGTGCAGTTATATACCATCCAAAATCATGGAGTCTATGGTATCTGGAGTAAAGAAGACGAATACCCAAAGATTATGCGATATCAGATAGAAGAAACGTGACGATGAAA
>CAZPWQ010000085.1:0-16035 GCA_964590495.1 uncultured Balneolaceae bacterium | reverse complement strand
CTTCATCCCAGTCGGATGGTTTTTCTATTTCTTCTTGATCCAATAAGGCATCATCACCTTGTTCAGCCATTTTTTCGAAGGATGCCTCCCAATCCTTTCGGATTGTTTCAGCAGAACGAAGAACAATTTCATTGTCTCTGAGAATCATCTCGATTTCTTCGGTAATTCCACTTTCTTCAATCAGAGGTTTTGGAATTCGAACCCCCTGGGAATTCCCAATACGAATTAATTTTGTTTTCATGGCTTTGACGTTGTGTGAATTGATACTACAATGTAATTATAATGTACTTACATTTCAACGAAAGGAGAGAAATTTAATTATGTTGAGATTCCTTTGTATTGAATAAATCGGACATTGCGAACGTGCTGACAGAATTATTTTCCAACAGGACCCGGTATTTTCTCCTGACGCAGCTAATAGTTAATGCGCATGATTTATTCCATTAACTTCAGCTACCTCCACAATTGAATAGGTGTTAAACACAAAGACCCAGGATTTTTCTTTCCCTTCGGGAACCCCGATTAATGTCCAGTTCGGATGTTTTTCATTTTCAAGCTTCGATAAGTCGATTGGTTCGAGACCTAAGTCCTCAATAAAAGTTTTAGCTTCAGGTTCTTTCACGGTATCGATAAATTTAACAGCAACTTCGCCGGGTACAAAATCATCCGGAAAGTTTGATGGGGAATTTTTGCATCCCAACAACATTAAAAAAAGCAGAAATAATATGACTTTTGATTTTTCCAAAATCCATTATTTGATTTTACTGTATCACATAAGTGATTCCTAAACTTGGTGTAAAACTATCAAGTTTATAGTCAAGACTGCGCAATTTAAAACTAGTTGGGCTGTCAAATTCTTCTAAATCCAATCTCCTATACCCGATTTCACCCTGGAGGCGGAAAGATGATGAAATCGGCAGGGAAATTCCGGTGGAAAAATAGAAACCGATACTCCTTCTGCTTTCTTCATCATTTTGTATGGAAGTATCTTCATGTCTGGGTATCGTTTCACCATTTTCATAACGAACCGGGGTGATCTGTTCTTCCAGTTTTACCATCCCAAACCCGAAAGTGGGGCCGCCATTCCAGAAAACTTCGATATTCTTAAAGGGAAGAGATATTTTTAATCCGGGTTCCAGTAAAAGCAGCCTGAAATCATAAATATCTTCATGTAAACCGGGAATGCCAATCTGTACATAACTTCGGTCTTCAAAATGTGAATCTGAACCTCTGTAGTATGAGATACGGGGATTCAATGCAACATAAGACCATCCATACCACTCTAGATTTATTCCATAAATGGGACTTTGATAAAACAGTTCCTTCTGATTGATAAACTCTGAAGTATTGGATTGGATTTCGGGGGGTCGTTGTATCAAAAGCTGGGTAGAAACCGTGACTCTGAAGCTTAAATACAGATCTGTTGGGTGTTTTTCAAAATCAGTTTGCCCCATTCCCCGCATAGGAACGAAAAGAATGATGAAAGCCAAAAAAAGTTGATTGATTCCGGATAAACCAAAATTAGATAACATGATTAAATCAGATTAGTAAAGGAAAAATAATCCGTAATATGTAGCTTACTTACTATTATTACACACAAAAGAATCACTATACCTATTGAGTTGATGAGAACCACGTAACGCGCTGACTCTGCAAGTCAAACGCCACAATTTCATTCTCATTACTAAAATCTAAAACGGGTCCGGAGGGGTATTGAATTTTGTAAAGGTCCAGAACGAATCCAAGCTTGTACCATTCATCCAATTCTCATCTAAACTTTCGTAACTGAGCTGGCGGGATAAATCTTGGATAGAGGCTCCCTGAGTTGTGTGTCCGTCAGCCGGCGGATTGACATTTCCCTTTTTACTGGGGCTAGGTGGCTGACCGGAGGAAAGGAGTCACGACATTCCATTCATACACTCTTGCTATTGCAACACCTGTAACTAACAGCACAGCCAGCCAAAGTACCATTTCAAAAGCCACCAGGATGACCGGTTCGTGCATCACGTTCCAGGGAAGATAAAATTCGAACCATGGTACCATTAGTACCCACGCCACCAATCCGAACCGTAATCCTTTCTTCCACCATGGTTTTCCGGGAAATGCTTTTCTGATGAAATGGTAGACTATGCCATAGAGTATTCCGATTGCGAGCAGGCCTGCCGGGAGTATCCACCATGCTCCGGCAGTGTACGGTAAGGGTTCGAGTTTTCCAATGACTGATAAAAATTTCTGACTTTGGTACTCCGGATTTGCGAGAATAGCTTGTGCAGGACCAAAGAAAAGCATCATTGCACAGATCCAGGCAATTCCGCCTGCAAGACCTGCGATTACCGCTCGAACAAGAGTTGGTGATTTGGGAGTCGGGGTCATCTGATAATCAGTTTAGTAATGATGGTTGCATAACGCCCCGACGCTCAAGCGGCACAGGAAGTTGTAATTATTAGAAGTCTACTGATTTGAGCAATGTTAAGCAAGAGCCTGCTTCTGGCAATAAAATGTTGTGAGCAGATAATTTATTCCCTTTTCTATAACCAAGGTTTAACAGCCTCATCGGTATTGGAGGGCACGGTATTAAAAATAATTTTAGATGTTGGAGCATTAGCTTGTACTGTATTTATGATTTGTTCATAATTAGGTAAAAGTCTTTCACCTGTGTTTAAAGAAATGGCAGTTTGGGGCAAGGAGAATGTCTTAGAGAATCAGTAAGGTAAGGTTTTGAAGTGATTTACGAGCATTTTGATTGAAATATTACCCATAGAAAGAATCTCCACTTGTAGCTTTCGTTGATATCAAGCACATTCTACTCATTGTTTGTCGATTCCGGCATGAACGAGAGATGCTCTGCACCCCTGATTCCTTCAAACAACCATGGCGATATTTCGTCGCTTTTTTTGATCACCGACACGTCACCGGTGGTTTCGAGTATTACCGCCAGCACTTGTTGGCGGCTCGTTACACCCGCCAAACGCAATTTTGACTTCAGGTCATCCTCTGTGAGGCGCGCCTCATCCAGATGATCTGACAGTACTTTTTCTCCCGCCATTACCACTATCGGTACATTGTCAACCAGCCGTTCGGCTGCGACAGAAAACCGGCGTGAATTGGATACAATGTACTGGATGCCAAATAGTACAGCCAATCCAAATGCACCTGCAAGCAACGGGGGGTTTTTGGTCAGAAGGGTGGAAGCCACGATGGAACCAAATGCAATAGTGATAGCAAAGTCAAAGCTTGACATTTTCGAGAAGCTCCGCAGGCCCGTAAGGCGGGTGAAGAATAAAAGTGTGATGTATATACCCAGCGCAGATAGCAAGACCATCAGAAGGGTTGTGCCAGTGGTGGTAATCCAGCTCCAGTCAAACATGGGGATTGGGGTTAAAGTGGTTTGGGCGTCCAATAATCGACTACGGATACTTTGGCAAAATGTTCTTTATAGTCTTCGATAAACTTCTGATGGTCAGGATGAGGTCCGTAAATGCCAAGATCTTCTTCACTGTTAAAGTTAACAATAAGGCAGTGAGAAAATTCTTGTCCCTCAGCAATAGACTCCCCCCATTCCAGGCTCTCTATTACCTCAATTGATTCTTCTAACGCCATTAAACTCTGGCCGATTTCTTCCACAACATCCTCCGGCGTGTCATCAGTGAAAGAAAAAAATACAACGTGCCGTAATATCTCCGGGGGAGGGTTGTTTATCTTTGAATTATCAGAGATTAAACCTGATCCGAATAATCCCATCAGAATGAGAGGTATTATAAATTTTATATAGGTATTCATAAGAAGTTTTCTTTTTTAATTGTTGTTGAAATATAGCTAATAGAGCTATATAAAAGACATTAAGATTTAAAAATCATGCTGATGATTGGCGCCTGATTTATTATCCGGAACGCGAACGAGCCCGGAGTCCTTGTTGTTGTCATATATCATAAACAAATGATATAATAAAATTAGTTAATACTTTGTATCATAATCTTACGTTAGGTAAAAAAATCATCGAGTAAATAAAGGAGATTTAGTATATGAATATTTTAAATGCCTGGACCAGCAAGTCTATTTCTGAACGCATCGAATGGTATAATAACAAAATAAACAGCCTTTTCGATTTCTTGACAGGGAAAGCCTCTTTTTCAGAAGAGCAGCTCGGACATGCTGCTCTCGAACTTCAGCATATCAAGTGCCACATGAAAACAGATCTGAAAACGATTCCGGTTATTAATGCAAGCAGCATAGAAATGGATTTTATAGATGCGGTGGGGCAGTCATTTCTGGAGCTTAATACCTTTCAGAGTGATCTCGAAAATTGGTTTGAAGTACTCGGCAGGGCTAATGAGATCATCCTCGTATTAAAGTACAGGCAATAAGGTAATATTAACGGCTTATTAATTTTATAAACACCGGGTCCTGGTATACACCGTCTGATGTTATTTCAGAATATGTTACTACTACTTTTAGCTTCGGCACTACCCACTTGGTGCCTTTTTCGTCAGGTGCGTAGTCGGGTGGTTTCACTTCATCCAGCCCGTTTAGTTCAGCAAATATTCGTTCCAGTTTGGCCTGGCTGAATCCGGTGCCTACTTTACCGCGGTAAACCAGATCTTTCTCCTGGTCTTCTGCCAGATGCAAAGCTCCGAAATGGGTCGCCGGGTCGCCCATTCCTTTGGTATAACCTATAATAAAACAGGTTGATTCGTGGCGGATCTTCACTTTTAACCAGTTGTCCGATCGTTTGCCGGTCAGATACCGGCTGCCTTTCTTTTTAGCCATAATACCCTCCATATCATGTTCTTTAATTGTACTGTATAACTCATTGCCATTTTCAAAGATATCATTCAGAACATACCGGCCGGTGCTTTTCATTGTATCCTTCAACATCTGGTAGCGCTCCTCCAGGGGCCGGTCTGTTAACTGTTTCCCATTCAGGTACAAGCAGTCAAAAACGTAGCACTGCGCAGGGTTGGATTGGGACACCCGCTCTATTCGTTTTTCACCGGTAATCTTCAGGCGGTGGATGATCTGTTGAAAAGACGGGCGACTGGTATTATCCAGTGCGACTATCTCTGCATCGAAGATGCCGTTCTCTGCTTTAAAAGCATTTGTTTTTTTCAGCTCCGGGAATTGACCGGTGATATCTTTTTTGTTGCGGGAGGTGATGCGGATATTCCCATCCTGCAGGGTTATGATCGCCCTTATCCCATCCCATTTGATCTCATAAATATAGTCTCCCTCCGGGATAGCACTAATAAGTTTTGCCAGCATGGGATCGACGGGCTCTTGTAACCAATTCATATCGCCTCTCTTTTATTTTGATCTGCCTGGGAAGTAGGTCCTGCTGTGTACACTGTTTATAGTCGAGACTTTAGTTACGGTTCCGATCTCGTATTTATTGATGATTTCCTGTGCCGGATGGTATGTGTGCATTCAGCCGAAACTCTCACGTAGCGGAGCTCCGTTTCTGATCTGCTGCTTCTTCATAAATGGCAGTATTACGCAGCAGAGCTGCGGAACGGGGAGGGGAGTACTGAGTGAGTGATTTGTTGGATTAGTTGATTTGTGGCTTTCAGAGGGAAAATAAATACATATTTATTTTAACTTTAGATTAATTTGGTTAATATCATTAAAAACAGGTGCTTTATTACATAGGAGTCAAAACAAGGGGAGTATATATATGTTAAAAACTAATCGACACAATACCCCGGCATATATACGGGGCTTTATGAAAAAGCCGCCTTTGCTCCTGAAAAATTTTTCTTATGATGAAATGTCGGAATTCCTCGCTTTAGGGGTGGAAAAGCGCTTTTTAGGGGATGAGGTGATAATAACCACGGATGAGCATGTTCGTACTGCCTATTTGGTTGTTGAAGGCAAGGTAACCGTCGTAAAAAATAATATCTCCATAGTTGATTTGTCAGCGGGTGATTTTTTGGGTGAGACTTTTATGTTTAACAAATATACCAGGATTGCTAAAGTGGTATCCAGCGGAAAGAGCCGGTTATTACGTTTTGACCGGTCGGATATAAGAGGTTTTTTCAAAAAGAAACAGAAAAAGCTGTTCCAGATTTTTGCCCGGAATGTCATCACCATTCAACAGGTAAAATTGGAAAAGATGAATATTCAATTATTACAGTTGAAAAAGAACCTGGTGAATGCTTCTGATAAAAATAAACAGTTGGATTAATAAGTAAACACACCTGCCTTACAGGTACCATTCATCTTCTTTTATTCGGGCAAAATTTCGTGCCTTTCCGCCCCCTCCTCGGGCCGCTCCAAAGACCCAAAGGGATCCTGTCGGGAGAATTTCCCGGGAACCAGGGCAACGGTCGGACGGGAAATAGCTAAAATATATACTTGTCCAGGAAGTCGTTGCGGAATTTGCCCTCAGGGTCGTAGTCGCCCAGCAGCCGGCGGAAGTCGGGGAGCCGGTTGTAGCGGCTCTGCAGAGTCTGCGGGGAGATCGTGAAGAGTTTTGCCCAGTGGGGACGGACACCGAACAGCGCCAGTCGTTTTTCGATGACGGGCAGTACCTTGCGAACCGATTTCCAGTCCGGTTTCCAGGTGAAATGGATTGCTACCGACGGGCGGTCGTACGCGGTACTCATCCAGAGGTTGTCACCCGCAATCGAGCGGATTTCCGAGATCAGCAGGTGTGGTGAGATGCGGTCGCTCATTTCGAACATCGCGTCGATCGCCTCCCATGCGTTTTCGTACGGCACGAAGAACTCCGACTGCAGCTCGTCCCCGCTGCTCGGGGTGAAGTCCATCCTGAAATGGGGCAGGCGCTCGTGCCACGGACCCGGCATCCTCAATTGACGCGTGCAGTTTTCAGCGGAAATATCCTCAATGGGGTGCATGTGCCGGTCGGCAAGCGTTGCGTCGAAAAGCTTCGGACCAGCTTCCGGCGAATCGGCATCGTCCGCGCGTGTTTTTAGCCAGACCTGATTGATGTTGCGGTCGCGGTAGTCGGTGAAGAAACTCACGCTGTACCCGGCCGACATGATCTCGTCGAAATGCTCCCCGAGGTGTTCTGTCGACAGGTTCCGGTACACGTGCTGTTTTACCTCGTATGCAGGCTCGACGTCCAGCGTCACTTTCGTCACGACGCCGAGCCCGCCCAGTGCTACGACCGCCCCACCGAAATCCTCATCTTCCCGGGTGAGTGTCCGCAGTTCCCCGTCGGCGGTCAGGATCTCCAGTCCCGCAACTGCCGTGGAAAGGTTCCCGTTGTCCACTCCCGAGCCGTGCGTGGCCGTAGCGCAGGCGCCCGCGACCGAAATATGGGGCAGCGATGCAAGGTTGTGCAGCGCATAGCCGTTTTCATGGAGGTGGTGCGCAAGGTCGCCGTATTTAATGCCCGCCGTTACGGTAACCGTCTTCGCTTCGCGGTCGAGCGATATATCCTGTTCGATATTCTTCAGCGTAACCAGGTCGGCGGGGCTGTCGGCGATGCTGTTGAACGAGTGGCGGCTACCCAGGATGTGTACCTTACGGCTGTCCCTGACAATCTCGCGAACCTCCCCTATCCCCTCCGGGGCGTGTAGCCTTTTGGCTTTGTAATGGTAATTGCCTGCCCAGTTGCTGCCGATTTCTTCGTCTGGCCTGTAGAGAAACGGCGGGGCAAATATACTGCCGGTTACCGCGATGGAGGATATTTTCAGAAAGGTTCTTTTGTCCATAGTAAAAAATTTAAGTGCCGCGGCCGCAAAAACCGGCGGAGGCAGGAGTATTGAATTGATCTGCTGCTTAATTTTAATTATAAAACGCGTGGCAAGCAATGGGGGAGGGTGGTTGGTAGTAAGCGGTTGGCAGTAACGGCGCGCTGTAATATTAGTGGTTGCATGGTTTACTACAAATCCACCCTCATGATGACGCCGAATCCACCCACTATGAAAATATTTCCCCGGATGCCCCATATATCCGAAAGATTCTCCTGTATCACATTGCTGCTCAGCCTCCAGTCGGAACCGTCGTAGTGCAGGATCGTGCCTTCAACACCAACGGCATAGATGTTGTCCCCGGAGGCTCCCCATATTCCATAGAGGCCTTTTTTCGTTTTATTAAACATCGCCTCCCACTCCGTTCCGTCGTAGTGCAGGATAGTTCCGCCCGATCCCGCGGCAATGATATTGTCGGCGGAACTCCCCCATACGTTATAAAGAGGAGGATTGCCGCTTGCCATTGTTTCCCACCCGGAGCCGTCGTAGTGCAGGATGGATCCGTCGGCAGCGACGGCGAAGACGTTGTCCGGCGCACTGCCCCAGACACTGTTGAGTTTCGGTGTGCCGGGTATTACCGTCTCGTCCCACTCCGTTCCATCGTAGTGCAGGATGATACCTTCCGATCCCGCGACAAAGATATTGTCAGGCCCGCTGCCCCATATGCTGTTAAGGTGCATAGTTGCCTGTACATCCACTTCGCTCCATTCCGTACCGTTGTAATGCAGGAGGATTCCCAGACTACCCGCTGCATAGACATTGTCGTATGAAGTTCCCCACACATCATTTAAGTCTCTCGTTACGCCGCCGTCCATCTCGCTCCACCCGGTACCGTCATATCGCAGGATAATACCGTCTGATCCCACCGTAAAAACATTGTTTGGGGCGCTTCCCCAAACCGCATTATAGTCCTTCCTGGGCCAGGGGAAATCCTCGATGGATTCGGCTTCTTCCGAGAGGGGATTCGATTCGAGTTCACACCCCGCAAGCAGAAAGCCGGTTAAAAGGAACAGCACGAATACTCCCGCGGTGTACCGCAGCCGGAAGGTTGACGTGTGAGAGCGGATGGTGGTACGGCTGAACGTTCTTTTCATGGGAGTGCCTTTTATTTTTCTGTTTTCATAATGTAATTTTCGAATTCGGGATATAAGATGCAAGATGTAAGATGTTGTCGAGCGGCTGTTTTTGTAATTTGGTAGTGGGACAGAGAAAATCTTTGAGATATTTTGTACCAGCAATTTATTACACAAAATCTGCACAATGGTTTGTGATCTGAGACAGTCAGGGCTTACCGATCAACAAACTCCAGGATATGCCGGTACTCCCCGATCAGCGCCTTCCGGACCGGTCTGGACTTTTCATAAATCTCTTTCTGTCGCTTCACGTATTCGCGCCGCCCTTCCTGGGTCTCTATCCTGATGGGTTCCAAACCCCGCTCCCGGAGATCGTAGGGGCTGGCTTTCATATCCATAAACCTTGTTTCCACCGCCAGCTCAAAAGCTGCTCGTATCGTATCACTTGAAATCCACGGGTACATCTTAAAAGCCCATTTGTACAGATCCATATTGGTATGCAGGCATCCCGGCTGCTCCATGTCGGCGAATTTTTCCCGGTTTAGCTCATGCTTGTTTTGCGGCTTTGCCTCATCAGTGAAAAAACGAAAAGCATCAAAATGCGTGCAGGCAAGGGGACGTGATTCCACGAATTCTGCCAGTTCTTCTTCGTCCATTCGGAGAGACAGATAATCGTGCCGGATGTTATCTGTTTTATATACCATCGCCCATTCATGCATTCCAAAACAGCCAAAGAAGGGAGAACGGTTCGTAGATTCCTCCATTACATTCAGGATCCATTCAAGGGAAGAAATCCGTTCAGCGGGAAATTCGGTGATATCGAGGAAACTGTTTCCATCCGCCGTGTTCATTTCGTCAAAATGTGGATCAATTGCAGAACCATCTTCAAGTAAAATACCGAACCCCGGCGACCAGCGTCTGAGATGGGAGGGCCGGAAGGAGTAGTATTCGAACAGGAAATCCATCACCGGGTCTTTGTGCTGGTGCCCGCGGTGATCGAGATAGTCGTCAATCATCCCAGATACAATTTCCTCATGATTGATGCGCCGCTTTTCCCACTCATCAGCAGAGAACGTTTCATTAATAAAATCCGGTATGGAAATAACTTCTGTAGATTTCATATCTTCTAAAATACCAATCTTTCCCTGGATTGGTAAAGACTAATTTTCCAGAATTAAATTTCAATACCTAAACTGCCCGAATTGGAAGTTAAAGAACGCTCATCATTCAGATATGTGCAGCTGTGGCATTTTTTTCTGCACCTGCGCTGGCATTATCAGCTTTTTATTCTGTCGGGTGGTTTTCTGCTGGGGGGATTTTTGAGCAGCTCCATGAACTGGTGGTGGTTTCTGATTCAGTTTGCCAATGTTCATCTGCTGTTATTCGGTGGGGCAACAGCGTATAATTCTTACTGGGATAAAGATGCCGGTCCTGTTGGAGGATTAAAAAATCCCCCGCCCGTATCTCACTGGATGTGGCCCGCCTCTCTGTTTCTACAGATGATAGGCCTGATGGTGGCAATGCCGATGGGAAATGCATTTTTGGCATTTTATCTTTTCAGCATGTTGCTTTTCTGGTTCTATTCCTCACCGTTATTCAGATGGAAAGGCAGACCGATATTAAGCCTGATAGCTATAGGTATCAGTACCGGTGCCAATTCTGTAATTCTGGGATTTTTCGCTGCAGCCACTCCCGTGTCGGTCCTGGACCCAACAATTATTGTGGCTGCCATTGGAACGGCATTTATATTGCTGAGTCTGTACCCGCTGTCCCAGATTTATCAGCTGGATGAAGACGGGGAAAGAGGGGATCAGACCTTCGCTCTTAAATATGGCAGGCGGACGGTTTTCCTGTTTTTTAAAATAAGCTTTGGATTGGGTCTGCTGTTTATCAGCGGCGCAATGTTTACACTTCATATTCTGCCGGGTCTTATTTTCTTTGTGGTGGGAAGCCTGACCGGTTGGGGCGTTTGGAAGATGATGAAACACATTTCGTCTGATAAGAAAGATTACTCGAAAGTCATGTACATCAAATACGGCACTTCATTTGCTTTCGTTGCTTTCCTGATTGTGGCTTTGTTGATTAAGCATACCGGCTGATCATTTTGGAATATCTTCAGCTGGAAAACGTTGTCGTGTGTGAGTTCATAAACATCGCAGTACAGAATAATTAAATATCAACCTGACAGCGTTCCGGTGGTTTTCCCACTCAAACCACCACCGGAGGTGGCGCTCCCGGCGTACCGAACCAGAGGTTCGGCACGAGGGTGTAAGAGGTTCGGCACGAGGGGGGTGTAAAGAGGTTCGGCATGAGGCTGTAAATACTATTAATATCAGCATACATCAGCCCAATCCGTTTCATCCGTGCCTGTCCCGACTGGTGTCGGGGTTCTATTAAAGCACTCACTTCACAAACGTCATTTTATGGGAATCCATAAAAAGTTCGCCGTTGTTTGATTGTTCTCTGACAACCACCCGGTAAATATAGATGCCGCTCGCCAAACCACTCATATCTACTGGAGTATCATAGGTGCCCGCATTAAACTGTTCCACACGGATAGGCTCTCTTACCTTTTGTCCATTGACGTTAAAAACCTGTATGGTAACCCAACTGTCGCTGGGTACATCGAACGGAATGCGGGTCGAAGAGTTAAAAGGGTTCGGGTAGTTTTGCTTGATGGCAAAATCCGTCGGCGGAATGATAGTAAATGTCTGACTTGCGCTGGTGTTGCCGACTTCAACTTTTACCTGGATGGTATTTGAATCCGATTCCCGGGGAATAGCACCACGCGGGACTTCGATAAGAAGCTCATCAGGTTCGGCTTCCAGCACTCTGGCCATTCGTGTTCCGAAGGTGACTTCATTGCCGGCGGGATCAGGATCAAATTGAAAGTTGGAAGGGGTTATAGTTACCAGGTCGCCCGCAGTGGCTTCCTCGGGATTAACGGTGATGGCCGGAAGCGAAACGTTTCCCCCGAATGATCCAAGATAGGTTCCCAGTCCATGTGTGCCGGCAATAATGGAGCCATCCGTATATCGGGCATTGATCTGTTCTACAACTGCGAAACCGATATCATCCGTAGCTTCACGCTCCCAGGTGGTATTGCCACCGTCAAGTTCTGTTGTAGAATAAATACCGGTGCTGGTTCCGACAAAATAGATATTACCCTCTTCGCTTGTAATTATTACGGCTGATCTTATCGAAGGTCCGAAATCTGTACCGTCGCCCAGGTTGCCTTCCACACCCTCCCAGGTATCCCCGCCGTCGGTGGTATGAAAAATACTTTCTACCTCGTAATTGGACATTACCACCACAATTTCATCGGCATTGGTGGGACTCACTTCTATGTCGTGAATATATGATCCGCCCTCCGCACCGGGAATGGATATATCTTCAGCACCGTCGGTGGCCTCGTGAGCGTTTTCAAGCTTATGCAATTCCGGTCGCCCATTATTTGTTGATGAGCCAGCATAAAACAAAATATTTGCCGGGCTCCGGGATACGGTGAGAGCTGAAATAACAAATCCCGAAGGAACATTTATGTCACCGAGTTCCTCCCATCCCTGAGTAGTTCCGTCACTATTGGTGTTGCTTATTTCATCCACTTCCGTATTTCTCCAGATGCGCCATGTACCACTTTCGCTGCGTGCTCCCGGGTAATACACAATACTCTCATCGTTGGGATCAACGACATAGGGATGAACAAATATCTGTTCTTCTACATCTGACGGATCGACAAAAGCAAATGGTGAGACAGGTTCACCTTCATCCGATCTTTGATAGCGTATTACACTGCCTTCCTGTCGTGCAACGAATAAGTGAGATTCAGTAAAATAGGCGTAGCCTCCGTCACCAAAGGAAATATCGTCGGAAAAAGTATCCTGGCTGTTTTGTCTGTCAAAGCGAAAGAAGGGTGTGCCATTGTCCTGTGTACCGCCCATAATCCGGTTGTCACCGATTTCACTTGAAATAGCGGCAGAATAAAATTGGGAAGTGATATAACCTTCATTCAGCTCATCCCAGCTAACAGAATTGGCTGCTATATCCTCTGTCAAACTTATTCCCCCGTCATGTGCCGACCACATCCGGTCCGGGTCATTCGGATCGAAGAAAAATTCGTGCAGGTCGGGATGATGACCCGGATATTCGCTCACGTTATTTTGTTTTGAATAACCACCAACCCAGAATTCATCTTTTTGGCTTTCGTTGCTATTATCATATCCGCCGGATGGTGTAGTGGCAAACCCGTCGCGTGAGCGAAACAGGTTGATTCCACCTACAAGTACAAAGTCAGGATCGTCCGGTTTAACGCCTACCATCATGTTATAGCCTCCCTGCAAATCCATATCACCTACAGGTTCGCCATAATTCGGGAGATTCCCACTCCGCTCCTCGGTTTCGTCTGCCTCAATATCAAACCAGAAAAAACTCACACCCTGATTACTTTCGTCGCCTCCTCCTTTCAGCGTTAAAACATAGGCGATTCCGGGATCGGACGGAGCAAAAGCGGCAACGCTGCGGCGGTGAGTATTCGGAAAATCGGACGGGGTGATATTATTCCAGGAGGAACCGTCATCTGTGGAGAAATAAACACCGGGATCATTTGTTTGAGACTGCCCCGCATCCGCCTGGGATAAAACAGCCAGCAGGTCACCGTCAGAGTTTACTGCTACGTCCGTGTAAAGGTGTTCCCCGGGTCCGCCGTGAACAAGTTCGAATTGCTGAGTGGATTCATCCAGCCTTAAAACCCCAAAACCGTGACTAGCAATAAAAACTGAGCCGGTAGCGGGACTGATAACCACACGACTTATAAAATCGAAGGGTCTGTTCCAGGTTACATCATCATCGGCAGTAGATGTAATCCGTGACCAGGTTTCACCGTTATTGGTGGAGCGATAAACTCCTGTTCCATAGTAGGGCGCGGTAAATCCCCTGTCTGAGGCTGAACTGCCCAAAAACTCTCCTGTAACATAATACCAGGTATCCTGATCGGTGGGGTCTTGCGCCAGCGATGTGACACTAAGATTTGTTAAATCGCTGGTCTTCATATCCCATGTCGCACCTCCGTCGGTTGATTTCCAGATTCCGCCCGAAACTCCGCCGGCAATGATCGTATTGCTATCTCTGATATCCACAGCCATGGCACGGGTTCTTCCGCCGACATCAAAAGGGCCGGCCGGAGCCCATGAAAAATCATGGAAATCCTGAAGTTTACCCTGTTTATTGCGAAATCGCATACCCATGTTGGTACGGGGAGATATTCGTTTTGCAGCTTCTATTTCGCGTTGGCGAACATTTGCGGGAATGGCATTCGTGGCCGGATTCCGAAGCATCCGAAAGTAGTATTCTCCGCGTGCTGCTTTTTTCTCGATACGTTCTGCAGGATTTTTTTCCGGTTTTTCTATGCCATTCCGGGAGTGCTTGTGTTCAGAATCTGCCGGTAAGAGAATAAATAAACCCAGTAAGCAGAATATGAGAAGGGATGCGAAAAAAAAGAGTCTGGTAACTTTACGGTCCATCGGGGTAAATGATTTAATAAACTATTTTAATTTGATGAAGTCACAGAGATCCGGAACGGAGAATAATCAAAAAACAAGTGCATTCCCTGCTAAAATCGTTGGCGCATCAGCAGCAGAAAAAGATGATATCTCTGGAGATACTACAAAATAAAAAAGTAATATACAGAATTAGTATAATTAAGAAGCAGCTTAGAACAAACTTATTCATTTATAACTTTTGTTGCTAAACTCATGGTAAATTACCACAGGATAACTATTCTAACAGCTCAAATCCACAAAATTAATGAAGAGTAGTTTTAAAGAATCATTTTATGATCACATCGCCCAGACCAGCGATACGCCTATGGGACTTGAGATCGAATCAGCAGAAGGGCCGTTTATTAATACAACCGACGGCAGGCAGTTTGTGGATTTTATCTCCGGAATCGCTGTCAGCAGCCTGGGGCACCGCCATCCGGCTGTTATTAAGGCTGTTAAAGAACAACTGGATCGTCATCTGCACGTGATGGTTTATGGAGAATTCATCCAAAAACCACAGTCGGCCTACGCCGAATTACTGACAGCACAAATGCCCGAAAATCTAGACCGGGTCTATTTCGTAAACAGCGGAACGGAAGCGAATGAAGGGGCACTTAAACTGGCTAAAAAACATACCGGGCGACATAAATTCGTGGCGTTTCATCACGGCTATCATGGTGATACCCACGGCTCGCTCAGCGTTACCGGACGTGATGTCTACCGCGATCCTTACATGCCGCTGCTGCCGGACGTGAATTTCCTGGATTTTAATAGTTTTGAAGGTCTTGATGCCATTGACAATAAAACCGCAGCAGTAATCATGGAGCCTGTACAGGGAGAGGGCGGCATCATTCCTGCCCAAAAAGAGTGGCTGGGGGAAGTGCGCCTGCGTTGTGATGAAACCGGCGTCCTGCTGATCTTTGACGAGATTCAGACGGGTTTCTTTCGCACAGGCAGTTTGTTCGCTTTTCAGCACTATGATGTGGTACCCGATATCCTCTGCCTCGCCAAAGCAATGGCAGGGGGGATGCCGATGGGCGCTTTCGTCTCTTCGTCGGAGATCTTTAAATCATTTATGTACGATCCGCCGCTGAATCATGTCACAACATTCGGCGGACACCCTGTCTCTTGTGCGGCCGCTTATGCTACCCTTTCGGAATTGCTGAAAGGTTCATTTGGGGAAAAAGCGGTTCAGATTGAGACTATAACCCGTGATCTGCTTGATGCCGGAGGAATCGTTGAAATCCGCGGAAAAGGGGCTATGCTCGGCATGGAGCTGGAAGACAGGGATTTAACACGGAATGTGGTAGAAAACTGTTTTGAGAAAGGCATCATTCTGGGGTGGACCCTGCACTCGAATACGCTTGTTCGCCTGGCTCCGCCGTTGATCATTGATCCGGAACTGTTGAAAAACACACTTGTTGAAATCAATAAGAGTGTAAAAGAGTTAAGTTAGTATCACTTAATCTATTCAAAGTAAAAAGGCTGTACAGTGCTATGAAAACAATAGAACCTGCGACCGAAGATACGCTCAGAAAATATGATAAGATGGATGAGGCTGAGCTGGTAAGGATAGTCGACAAAACCGTTGAAGCACAAAAGCAATGGAAAAACACAACATTTGATGAACGCAGCGGATTACTGCATGATGTTGCGGACCAGCTTGAAAAATCCAAAGAAGAATACAGCGTGCTGATGGCTCATGAAATGGGG
>CAZPWQ010000084.1:0-16049 GCA_964590495.1 uncultured Balneolaceae bacterium | reverse complement strand
GTAGGTCCCGCAAATAATGCAACACCATTACCACTGAATTAACATACGAGGCACTAAGTGCCTTAGTGGTTAATGCTAGACTTCAAAACTATCCGCCTCGACATAGGCATCAATAACGGCCTGTTCGCCTTCTACGCCGGAGGCTGAGTTTCCGTGTTCCATTCCCAGTACTCCGCTAAACCCTTTGTCATGTATATGCCTGAAGATGTTTTGATAATTGATTTCCCCGGTTCCCGGTTCGTTCCTGCCCGGATTATCTCCCATTTGAAAATAAGCCACCTCTTCCCACGACTGATCAATATTTGGAATAATATTACCTTCAGTTATTTGCTGATGGTAAATATCAAATAATATTTTGCATGCGGGACTATCAACCGCACGGCATATCTGATAAGCCTGTGGTATCTTTGAGAGAAACATTCCCGGATGATTTGTCCAGTGATTCAGAGGTTCGAGCACCATAACCAGTCCATGCGGTTCCAGGATCTCACTTGCACGGCGCAACGCTTCAACTACGTTTGCTGTCTGATAGTCCATCTCAAGTCCCAAATCCACATGTCCGGGTACTACAGTCATCCATTTAGCATTAACTCTCTTGGCCACCTCAACAGATTCCTCTACATCGACCAGGAATTCTTCTAACAGGTCCTTATCACCGGTGGTCAGGGTGGGCTCTTGCCAATTGATCTGATGAGCTACAAATACTCCCATCTGCATATCCAGTGACTCCATTTTTTTGGCAATGCTTTCCTGAGTGGAAACATCTCTGCCTTTCATTCCGTTATCTTCCAGGGCGGTAAATCCTCTTTCGGCCATAAATGTTAACTGGTCTAGCAGATCGTCACCCGCATGATTCCGGAACATTCCAAAATGTGGAGCGTAATTCAATTTGAAATTATTTTGGGTATTTTCCTTTTTAGGGCCGGAATTCGCCATCGCTCCTGCACCTGTTAACACGGCTGATCCTGTCAATACACTGTTCTTTATGAAATTTTTCCTGTCCATAATACTTATTTTTCTGGTTAGTGGTCGGCTTTAGCAACGCTGATTTATGATGTGGATTCAAATATAAGGATATAAGGATATAAGGATATAAGGGGTATAGGGTATAAGGGGTATAGGGTTACCCATCCTGTTATGATTAGACAATAGATAGCATATCGATTGTATTCTCATTATTTATCCCTTCCGCAGAGGTAATTCTCCCGGCTATTCAGATCCCTGAAAAACCTTGCCGGATGAGAATTTAGTTCCTCACCGGCAGCAGGTTTACCATAATTAACTGTTTATTATACCAATACTTCTGTCAGTCCCGGTACCGGTACAGGGTAATTTCCGTTTTCATCAGGCATGACAGGTGGATTGGCATCCCAGGAAAATTCTTCAGGCATCAGGCTTTTTTCGGATTTCATCGCCTCATCCCAGGTAACAACTTGTCCTGAATAGGTCGCCATTCGTCCCAGTATGGCCGTCATCGTACTTTTTGCTCCATTCTCTGTGTCATTTATCACATCACCGTTTCGAATTGCAGCAAACAACTCATCATGCTCCTGCTGATATGGGTTCGGGTCTTCATCGCCCCGGTGGTCGTACAACACGTTGCCCTTCCAGTCTTTCAATATGCCTTTATCTCCCTGCGTATCAACTGTGCCCTTGGTGCCCTGGAAGAATTCCGAGACACGGCTCATGGTCCCTTCCTGGTGGCGGCACTGACTGGCGATCACTGCTCCGCCCGGATAGGTAAATTCAACAAAATGGTGATCGAAGATCTGTCCGTGATCCTTGCCTTTTCGGACTTCCCGGCCTCCCATTCCCTGAGCCGATTCCGGATATTCCCCGATAAACCAGTTAGCAACATCGATGTTATGGATATGCTGCTCCAGGATATGATCGCCACACAGCCAATTGAAGTAGTACCAGTTGCGCATCTGGTATTCCATCTCGGTTTGTCCCGGCTCGCGTTCCCGTACCCACACTCCGTCGCTGTTCCAATAAACCTGCCCGGAAACAATCTTGCCGATATCACCGTTGTTAACCCGTTTCAGCACTTCGCGGTAGCTGTCCTGATAGTGACGCTGAAGCCCCACAACCACGTTAAGATTTTTTTGTTGGGCTTTCTCTCCCATCTCCAGGACCTTGCGTACACCGGGCACATCAGTAGCCAGCGGCTTTTCCATAAACACGTGTTTGCCGGCATTAACCGCTTCCTCAAAATGATAGGGACGGAAGCCCGGAGGCGTTGCAAGAATTACAACATCAGCCAGTGCAATAGCTTTTTTATACCCGTCAAAACCAACGAATTTATTTTCTTCGGGTACATCAAGCTGGTCGGTATCGCCATACCGCTTGGATAATCTGTCATAGCTTTCGTCCAGGCGATCGCGGAAGGCATCTGCCATGGCTACAAGCTGGGCACCTTCATCAGCACTCAGTGCCTGGTTTGCAGCACCGGTACCTCGCCCGCCACAGCCGATCAATGCCACTTTCAACATGTCATTTTTACTTCCTGAAAAAGCACCTGCACTTCCCGGCATTGTTCCCAGTATCAATCCGCCCGCAGCGGCCATCGAGGCATTCCTGAAGAAAGTACGTCTAGAAATACTATTTTTTTCCGAACCATCCGTTTTTTTACTCATGATAGTTTGCGTTTAGTTATCAGTTATTATTCGTATAAATTTTGAACCAGTATCCAGCATCCGGTATCAGGTATCCAGCATCTAAAAATCTTCCATCGCTTTAATCCAATACTCCTCAATCTCTTCGGCCGGCGGTGGATTTTTGGGACGAACCAACCGAAATCCCAAAAATGGCGCGTCGGTCAGCCACCAGAGGCTTTTGGGCAGTTGCGGATCGCGTTGCTTCCAGCGAGATACTGAACCGCGACGTGCAGCACACCGCAGGTCTTCGGGATCGTCTTTCCAGCTCCCGCCCCGTACCGATCGGGGATACAATTCGTCCGGCTTAAGCCAGGGATTATCTGCCGTTTTTCCCTCAAACTGTTGATAGTAGTCTTCGCTGTATTTATCCATCGTCCACTCTGCTACATTGCCGTGTATATCGTATAATCCCAGCGGATTCGGCTTTTTACTTCCTATCTTTTGATACTTCCTTTCACTATTACCATAATACCAGGCATAATCTTCAATTTCCTTCGGATCATCTCCAAAATGATAAGCCGTTTCAGTTCCCGCCCGGCAGGCATATTCCCATTCCGCTTCGGTCGGAAGCCGGTAAAAATGTCCCGTTTTAGCAGTAAGCCATTTGGCATAATTCAATGCTGCATATTGGGTCATATTAATGGCCGGATAGCCATCCCTGCCCATTCCAAAGCTCATATCAATATATGGAGGAGTAGGAAGAGAAACAGCATCGACTGGTATCTTTATTTCTGCCGCATCGGTCAATGCCCTGTTTTCCACATTTTCAATTTTTTCCTTTACAAAAATATCGTACTGTTTCCATGTAATTTCATATTTGCCCATCCAGAAATCACCGACCTTAACCCGGTGCAAAGGACCTTCGTCCTCTTCCCTGCCTGCTTCATCTGCAGGACTTCCCATCATAAAAGTTCCACCCGTAACCGGAACCATTTCGATTGATACATCAGTGCCGGGAATATTCTGGGAATACGATTCAAAATTCAGCAGATCCTCAATTGGATCCGTGTGTAAATAAAAGCCGTAAAAAGAAGCGAGAATAACAATGCCGATGAAGCCCTTTAAAATTATAGCCGGAGTATTTTTTTTACTCCGGATACTGCCGTTAATTTTTTTGCTCTGCAATTGGGTTGAAAAATTATATTCGCGTTAACAACTGCTTATTAAATAAGAGTAAAATATACATAAAACAAAAAGATAAAACCGATCATCAAACAATTTATAACATCGCCCTTTTTTTATAGAATAAGTTATCATAAAATTAACCAACGGCGTCATTTCGATCGGTGGTTTCTTCCGATGCGCAGTCCAGAAATTTCAAAGGTGTGGCAAAGGTAATTAACGTGTTTAACATCTGTAATTCTCAGCTAGGGCAGCTATCCGAATCTTTCTGTAAACTAGCAGTCATATTATAGCGGATGAGATTTCTCCGCTCCGTCCCGCAAAAGCACGGGACTCCGGTCTTCAGAATGACCGTTGATAGATGGTGGTGCAGTTAATTAAAACCTATAATTCCCTTCACTTTTCTTTGGTTGAAATATTCTCGAGCAAGAGGAAAAGTGGCCCTTCCTCCCATTTATCCTGAACGTCGACATGATCCGCCCCCTGCATCGGACCTTCAGGAAAACTCCCGAGAACAATATCATCCCTGCCGTTTCCGGTCCAGTCGGCGACATCCATGGTAATCCATCTTCCTACCGATGCGGATGGATGGTGGTAGGGAGTAAATGAGAGATTTCCCACGTTTTTAAATAAAATAAAACCTTCTTCCAGGCTGTTTTTGTAGTCGGCAAAATAGGAGATCACTGCAATGTCCAAACGTCCGTCACCACTAAAATCACGGGCTTTTGCATTGTAAGCTCCATTTACCGGGTAAAACCATTCTTTTGAGAAACTGTTGTTCCCTCCGTTCAAATAGATGTAAACCCCGTGATAAGGCTTAAATATTTTCGAGTAATCGGCATTATCACCGCTGGTATAAAGGATGTCCGGCAGGCCGTCGCCATTAAAGTCATTGATTTCAAACGAACTGGAACCGGCTGTCACATCGAAAGTCAGCAATGTTTCCCTGGCAAACTCACCGTTGCCTTTATTTGAAAACAGGTATATGGCCTGGTCGGTTTGGCTGCACAGGGCCAGGATGTCAGATCGACCATTCCCGTTAAAATCCATCACGTACGATTGTATACATCCGGGTTTAGCGATCAGTACTCTTTTTTCCGGTTGTCTCTCCTCTCCCCTGTTCTCCAACCAAAACAGGCTTCCGCCCCTGTGGCCGAATTCATTGACGAGCAAATCATCCAATCCATCGCCGTTCAGATCTGCGGGCTGACTTTGAACCGGACGTGAGATATCGTCCCAAAGAACAGAATCCATATTTGATACCTGTAACACCGGATCGTAGCGGCCGTTAACAACCGACCCGTACGGTGAATCGGACGGTGCTAGATGACCGATAAAAGTCAGGAGAAAATTCCGCGATCCGGGCTTGGTTTCATCATCCAGGAACCGGATATGAGAGATAGGAGATTCTGTTTTGGAGTAATGTATCCGATTCAGATTTTGATTAAAAACCATAAACCTCCTCTCATTGGAATCACTGAGATAGATCAGCCGGTTGCCGGGGTCAAATTTTATTGCGGTGACCGAAGCGGGATTATCCGGGCGGTATGCAGGATAACGTGCTTTAAAAAAAAGGGAGTCGACCGAAATAGCCGGTTCCTGTTCCCCGGAGGGTAATTGTTCAGGTGCAACTTGCAGATAATAATCCCGGATTTTTTGCCATTCTTCTTGCGTGACCTGTGGTTCTGACGGATAAATATTGTCGGGCATCGACGGGTTTTTCCGGGGATCTTGTACAGCCCCGGCACTATGTGGATCTTCAATTCCGAGAAAAGGAGCCATAGCTGCCAGTGTTTCAAAGCGCCATGTTCTCCAGGGCAGAAGTTCCGGATCCGGGTACTTATGACAGCCGGCACAGTGAATTTCCGACAGGCGCTTGCCCTCAGACATGTACGGATCTTTAATTGACCGGCTATCCTCTGAACCCAGGTACAGCTGCAGAAATACTGCTGATACCAACAAAGCAACTGAAACGGTTAAAATTATCTTAATCTTATTACTCATTTGTATTTCTTAATAAATATATTGTTGCAAAAAGCTTTTAGCCGGCATTTTTCACAAGAGGATATTATAGAAATGATAATTATTTGTGTCTCAAGTTGTTGCATTCCTTTAGGGTGTAATTATTAAATTACAGTCTGTCAAACACTGCGAAATCCCGGGTTAGCCCGGATTTCTCACAAATTTTTATTTAAGGTTGAGTTAAGTTATTAATAATAAAAGGTTTAAGTCTGATTTTAGATTGATCGTCATATCAACACCGTGTAGATTCCTGCGAAAAAATTTCTTGATGAGAAAACCGGGTTAGGGCAATTCCTCAGGAATCAGGAATATGTGAATAACTAAGGCTAAAATATTGGTATCGAAAAGCATTATTTCTCATTTTAACAACTATTGACATTCGCCAACATTAGCATATTTTAAACCCATGCCAAAAGAGAAAAATACAGGTAAACAGCGTTCACTTCTAAGACTGCTTTCAACAGCGGGCCTGGCTGTACTCCTCCTGCTGTTAATCATCCATTTTTCCGGTCTGTATAAAATTTTTCCGGATGATTTCTCCTTTTTTAATTCAGGGGAAATTGAGCTTGTCGACATCACTTCTGGATCGGGACTCGAGTCTTACAAGCGTGCACATATTTACCATGAAAACCCCAGCTACATTGAAGTGATGGGCGGAGGTGTGGCAGTGGGTGATGTTGACGGCGACGGGTGGGAAGACATCTTCTTTACAGGTATGCCCTCTTTTGATCCGGCTTCAGACAGTACAGCATCTTTTTCTGCTTTATACAGTAATCAGAAAGACGGCACTTTCGATGATATAACAGCTGATGCCGGGCTGAACAATATCGAAGGATATCCCATGGGTGCGCTTTTCTTTGATTTCAACAACAACGGCATGCAGGATCTCTATATTGCTTCATATAAGGGGGGACAACTTTTCCGAAACGAGGGAGGCTACTTTACGGATATTACCGATTCGGCGGGCGTTGACCTTACCGGACTTTGCGGTGACCGTACCTGCCTGGGGGCCGCCGCATCAGCCGGCGATTATAACCGGGATGGTTTTCTCGATCTGTTGGTGGTGAATAATGCCAACTGGAATATAGATAACCCGGCACACTACGGTGACGGTTCGCTTACTCCCGCAGGCTACCTGGGTCAGCCATCGATACTGTACCGGAACAACGGGGACGGCACTTTTACAAACGTATCGGAAGAAACAGGTGTGACAAACCGGGACAAAACCGGATACCGGGAGGAAGGCAAAGGGCTTTCAGCCATCTGGTTCGATATTAATAATGATAACTGGCCGGATATTTATATTGCGAATGATTTATCTCCAAACAGGTTATACCTCAATGATGGTGAGGGTTCATTTCTGGAAATAGGTAAAGACGCCTATGTGGATGAGTCAAAGAGCAGCATGGGTGTGGATGCCGCTGATTACAACTACAGCGGAGGTATGGATATGGTGACTACTAACCTGAAAGGAGTGATGCTTTCATTATTCAGAAATTACGGTAATCTGCGGTTTGATTATGCTACGTTTTATACGGGAACTATGCCAAGTGCACGGTCTTCGGGATGGGGAATTGCATTTGTCGACCTCGACATGGACGGGTACCTGGATCTGGTAATGGGCGGTGGACCTATCTGGGATCAATATGAAGAAACAGAAAACATCTTCTTTAAAAATCAAGGCAATGGGAAGTTTAAAGATGTTACGGAAAAAGTAGCCGATTTTGCCAATGACCAGATTACCAGAGGCCTGGCGATCCTGGATGCCGACCGCTCCGGTACTCCTGATCTGATCTTTTCTAATATTGACGGGAATGCATCGCAGCTTATTGAAAATCGCACAACCGGAAACAATTGGGTGAGAATCGACCTGGAAGGCACAGTCTCGAATCGCGATGCCGTCGGTGCCCGCGTAACCCTTGAACGGGAGGACGGACTCTCCCAAAATCAAATGGTTATGGCAGGTAACTCCTATATGAGTTCCGGCAGCAAGTCTCTCTTTTTTGGTTTGGGAAATTCCAAGATCAAGAAACTTACCATTCAATGGCCTTCCGGCCGCACAGATACGCTGGATGATCTGAATATCAATGAGATTATCCATATTACGGAAAGCGATCACCCGGACAGTCTGGTTGCCGTGGAATACCATAAGCCGCAGGAATAGCCCTCACCCGGTTTCGAACAAGTTCGAAACGTCCCTCTCCCGCCCGCGGGAGAGGGTGGCGTGCTTCTTTTTCCTTGTTCTCCCTCTCCCTCAACTACTCCCCAAAACCCTGGGCTTCGCAGAGCGGGCTCAATCCCTCTCCGACGGGGAGAGGGAAGTATTGCCGGTAATTTATAGTCCGGTACAATCTCAGATCCAGCTGCTACAAAGAACCAACGACGTCATTTCGACTGCAGTCCCGGCGGTTTTCCGGAACGGAATGGAGAAATCTCTTTCACTTTGGAATGGCAGCCAATGTGTAGAGACAAGTAAGAAGTAATTAGCAGTACATACACCCATGGCTGAAATCAGAAAGTCCCTCTCCCAGTGAGAACTTCCAGTTCGAGCGGCGGGGAGAGGGGTTTGGGGTGAGGGAAAAAATGCAGCAAGCCTGACGTAAGATGATGGACGCGAGACGTTGTCCTTCCCTAACCTTGCCTCTCCTTACCCACCGGACGGCAACATCAGCCGCCCGATGGGGATGCCGCCTCCCCGTCCGGCCGCTGATTTTGCGGTCGGGCGGGTTGGCAGGACTAAGAACCTTTTCTCTTGATTCCAAAATCCTGCCTCTTTCTACCCACCGGACGGCAACATCAGCCGCCCGATGGGAATCATGTAAAAGTTTGCATTTTTGGTGACTTGCGATTGGATTTATCTGCTTTCTGTTGTTTGTTGCACAATATATTTGCCCTGTTATGACCGACAATCATCATTCGACGTTCTTTTTAACGACAATACAAACTATACAGAAATTGGGCAGAAACAGCGGTTTTATACTTTTTTCAATCTTGCTTATCCCCTGTCTCCTGCTGACAGGCTGCAGTGAATCCTTTGTACCGTTGCAGGAGAATGACCAGTACCACTTCTCCATCAACGGCTACCTGGACGCCACGGCTGATACACAGTGGGTACGGGTTATGCCGGTGCGGGAGGATATTTTCCCGGAGCCCGGTCCCATTGATGCGACCGTTACGCTGGAGCATGTGGGGAGCGGGGAATCAGTCGTATTGAACGACTCTCTATTTGAATTTGCCCACAATGCATTTGCTTATAATTTCTGGACGACGATGAAACTGCAGCCGGGAGAAAGTTACCAGCTTACGGCAGAGCGTTCAGATGAAAATTCCAGTCACGTCCAGGTTACGCTGCCGGAAGATTTTCCGGTACCATCTGTTAATATAGAGCGGCGGAGCAGCAGGGATCCAACGCCGATTCGTGCAACGCTTATAATTGATGGGATTGAACAGCTGGCTGATGTGAAAACGGTTTACCGCACTATGGACGACCGGGAGATATTTACCATGCCTCATCTTCAGGACAGTGTTCGCTTGTCATCAGGTAATCTGCAGATCATTATGGATCCACAGGAAGATTTTATTCCTTTAAACAGCATTTTGCCAATGCCGGAGACAGTTAGTTCAACAAATTTCCTGGATACCGGGGAAATTAAACAGCATATTTTTATCGCTTCAGCAGGCCCGGATTATGATTTTTTTCCTTCCATCGGTGAAAAGGTGATCGCCTTGCCGGATAGAGCTTCCAATATCAACGACGGGTTAGGCTATGTGGCGGGTATTGTGAGTAAAACTATTCCCTATAAAAGCTGTTTCGAAGGAGAATCCCTTACCGTCGTACCCTGTGAACCGGTGCCGCCTCTCTGGTGAAGTCGGCTGGAAGTCAAACTTTTAACTGTTGCCCATTCCCTCCACCGGACAACAACATCAGCCGCCCGATGGGAATCATGTAAAAGTTTGCATTTTTAATGACTTGCTGCAGAATTTATGTACTTTTCTTTTGGATAGCAGAACATATTTCCAGTATATATGACTGATCATAATCATTCTATACAATTCTTCTCTTCTCAGAGTCAACCTCTGCTGGGATTACGCGGGAAAAGTGGTTTTATCATTTGTCCAGTCTTACTTTCTCTCCTCCTCATTTTTAACGGCTGCAATGAAACTTTCGAACCGTGGCAGGAAAATGACCAATACCATTTCTCCATCTATGGAGTTCTTGATGCTACGACCGACACTCAGTGGGTGCGGGTGATGCCGGTGCGGGAAGAGTTTTTCCTGGAGCCCGTTCCCATTGATGCGACTGTAACCCTGGAACATATAGAGAGCGGTGAAACGGTTGTAATGAACGACTCCCTGTTTGCCTTTGCTCACAACTCTTATGCATATAATTTTTGGACGACGATGGACCTGCAGCCGGAGCAAAGCTATCAACTGAAAGTGGAGGATTCAAATGGTAGTTTCAGCCGGGCCGGTGTAATACTTCCCAAAGATTTTCCGGTTCCTTTGGTACGGATGGGGCTGGTGACTGATGAAAATGAAATTTATAATATTGTTTATATTGAAGGCGTAGAGCAGTTGGCTGATGTACAGGTTATTTATCACGGCCGTTATCCTAACACAGGTGAAGGACGTGTACTTGGTTTACCCTACCTTGAGGACACACTCCGTATAGCATCAGGCGATTTGCAGGTTTTTATCAGTCCGGGTAAACACAATGATAAATTGGTTGGTTTTCCACCCGTAACGAAAAGCCTGGTGTTCGTAGCCGCTGCAGGTCCTGATTATTTTCCTTTTGGTTCCGTCAGTGAGCGGGTGATATCATTGCCGGAAGGGGTATCAAATATTGAGAACGGAGTGGGATATCTGGGCGGAATCGTCAGCAAACCCGTACCATACAAAAGCTGCTTTGAAGAATTTACACTTGTGCCCTGTCCCGTGGACCCGAATCCGTGGTAAGGGATATCAGAAGGCAAAATGACCAACAGCCAAAATAGAAGCTTTTTTAATTTAATTCCCTGCTGCAAATTAAATCAATGATTCCATGAGTAATATCCAGCAACATATCACGATCATTATAACAGCCGGTATTCTTTGCCTGTCAGGGGTCTCAGAATATGCCCGGGCCCAGACGGCCACTGTCCAGGGGATCGTCACCGACGCGGCAACCGGGCGTCCGCTGGAAGGGGCTAATGTTGCTTTGCAGGAGATTCCGCCGGTTAACGCACAGATGTACGGAATGGCTGCGGGACAAAATGGATATTACCAGGTGTCGGGACTTGATCCGGGAGATTATACATTCCGGACCAGCTATATCGGTTATGTTACCTACGAAGATACCCTCTCACTGGAAAGCGGCGAACGCCGGACCGTAAGCATAACGCTGGAGCCGGACGATCAAATGATGGATGAAGTAATTGTTTCTCCGCCCGAGACAGGAGCGGCGGGAATTACATCCGGCCGACAAAGGCTGGAATCGGTGGATATCGGGCGGGTACCGACACCGGCCGGTGCGGGCGACCTGGCCAGCTACCTGCAGGCGATGCCGGGGGTGGTTACTACCGGCGACCGGGGCGGACATCTCTATATCCGCGGTGGCACACCTGCCGAAAATATGGTGCTCATCGATGGTGCGCTGATCTTTCAGCCTTTCCATATTCTGGGATTTTTCTCCGCTTTCCCGGAAGATCTCGTCTCGAACGCCGATTTTTATGCCGGTGGGTTCGGGGCGCGGTATAACGGACGCATTTCTTCGGTAGTCGATGTGAAGATGAGAAGCGGCGACCGTTACGAAACGAGCGGTTCGGCCTCGGTTAGCCCCTTTCTGACGGAAATTGTTGCGGAAGGTCCCCTCGCCGAGGGTAAATCGTCCTGGATCGCATCCGTGAGGCGATCGCTGGTGGAGGAATCCAGTCCGTTGATTTTGGACCAGGGTTACCCCCTGCGCTTTGAAAGCCAGTACCTGAAGATGACCCATTTCGGTAAAAGTGACTCCCGCTGTTCGGCCATGGGTATGCGTACCTACGACCGGGGACGCCTGGATGTCGACCAGGACGATGTGGTGCGATGGAGCAATCTTGTGCTCAGCGGGCAGTGTGTGGTCCTGCCGGCGGGAACCGACATGCTGCTTGATATAAATGCCGGCCTCTCCTATGTATCAAATTCGACAGGTCAAAGCAGTGACCCGGAGCTCACCTCCTCCGCCCTTCGTGCAAACCTCGATGTGAACCTGACCCGGTTTTTCGGCCCGGTGCAGTTCAACTATGGAGCCTATGTACACGTTCACTCTTTAAATTCCGATATGAGCGAACTTTTCGGCGGACCCCAGATTGACTCCGAACATCTGACCAGCGCCGGAACTTATGCCGAAGCTACGATTCCCCTCGGTACTCTTGAACTCACCCCGGGCGCTGCTTTTGCCTTCCACCAGGATACCTATGCCCCGAGCCTGGATCCCCGCCTCAGGGCCAGCTGGCGACCGTGGGGACGTGAAGATGAACAACTCAGTGCTGCGATAGGATTATACCACCAGCCGCTGACCGGCATCACCGGTACCCGCGACGCCGGTTCGGTTTTTACCGCCTGGATGTCTTCGCCCGTCGGGGGCTCGCAGATGGAATCTGTACACGCACTTCTGGGGTGGCGACATTCGCTTGGATTTGGCTTACAGTTATCGGCGGAAGGCTACCGCAAATGGATGCGCAATCTCCCGGTTCCGGTGTGGAGTACCCTGGTACAGTTTACCACCGAACTGGCCAGGGCTGACGGAGATGTACATGGGGCCGATATCCGGCTGGAATACAACCGGAAACCGTTTTATGGTTTTGTTGGTTACGGATACAGCCATACCGAGTATGAAACGGCCCAGGAGCATTTTGCCAGCTGGTTCGGCGAGCCTGTCCGCAGATATAATCCCCCGCACGACCGCCGCCACCAGGTCAATAGTATGATGAGCGTTGAACTGGGAAATTATACGGCTGCCGTTCGCTGGCAGCTCGGCAGCGGTCTGCCATTTACGCAACCGATGGGTTTTGATGAATTGTTTAGTTTCAGGGAGAGTGTCCCGATAGTAAAACAGGAATATGGGACGCCGCGTGTAATCCTGCAGGATCTTTACCAGGGGCGCATGCCCACCTATCATCGAATGGATGTTTCGCTGGAAAGATCTTTTGACATCTCTTTTGGCGAGCTTGATCTCCGGGTCGGAGCGATCAACCTGTACGATCAAACGAATATCTTTTATTATGATGTCTACACCCACCGCCGTGTCGACCAGCTTCCCTTTGCGCCTTATGTGTCGATTAAATTTGGCACGTAAGTAATAGAACACGGATGGTACGGGTTGGGCGGATTTACGCGGATAATACAGGTCAGCAAACCACTAGGCGGCTTGATTCTATTTAAGGTGTGCGCTGCCAATACCCTTCACATCGGCTTTTTTAAAATTCAAACTAAATAAGGTTCCCCGGGCCAGCGACTGATAGAAATATTCTCCATGCAGCTGTTGAGTCAGGATTTCTATTAATTTCAGTCCCAGCGAATGTTCTTTCTTTATTTTATCAAAGTTATCCGGCAGTCCTTTTCCATTATCTTGAATGCGGATGGTAACATCCTCCCTTTCTATGGAGATTTTCACGTTCAGCTTTCCCTTTTTGTTATCATCAAATGCATGTTTGTAAACGTTGGTGACAACTTCATTTACAATAAGTGAGCACGGGATCGCCTGGTTAATATTGAGAATTACCGGCTGCAGATCAAAATGCAATTCGATATTTGATCCTATTTGAAAGGATTCGACTAAATTTGAAACCAACTGTTTTATATTTTCTCCCAGCTGTAACCTGGAATAGCTATTGGACCGGTATAAAATCTCATGAATGGAACCCATTGTTTGAATACGCCCGACACTATTTAACAGTTTTTGTTTTAATTTTTCATTCTCTTCTTCAAAGGCCTGTAGTTCTACCATTCCTGATACCACGGCCAGGTTGTTTTTTACCCTGTGATGAATTTCCATTAACAGTGTTTCCTTCTCCCGAAGAGATTCCCGCAGTTCAGATTCCCGTTCAATTTGCCTGGTTACATCACGTGAGTTCACTACATATCCCCTCACCGCAGGATTTTTGAGCATATTGGTAATAATTGATTCAATCCAACGCCAATTACCGTCACTGTACCGGAAACGGAAAGGTTTTATTTCTTTTTGTTCATCATCGGTGAGACTGAAAATAATCGCTACCAACCGTTCATAGTCATCCTGATGTATGTATTCAAAAATATTTGTACCCACAAACTGTGAGGCAGAGATCCCCAGTACGGATTTTGCCGTTGGTGCTACATATTTGTAATTACCATATTCATCCAGAATGGCTATCAAATCGGAACCATCCTGGACGAGTGCTTTAAATTTCTGTTCGCTGCGCTTCAGACCTTCAATAGATTCTTCCAGTATAGCCCTGAGGTATTTCTGTTCATCGAAGGTCGATTGCAGCCCTCTGAACAGATGGGGAATTAAAAATACCGCTGTTCCGCTCAAAAACACGAGGTTTGATGAAACACCGATCCAGTCGTCCAACTGGTATTCAGCCAGAATAACCGTACTGGCAAATTCAAAATGGATTGCCAAAGCAAATATGATACAGGTGAGGGTATTCAGTACAAGTGCGGTATATCCATATAATTGCTCCATGCTTAATACAACGAAGAAGGTCACGGCCAACAGATACAGCATGCCCGGCCCATGAGACCCGAGATAGTGCAGCAAGACTATCGAAATAAAGTAGAATGTGGCATTAAACAGTATTTTACGGACATACACCGATAGTCCGGGAAGGAAAGCCACACCCAGTATAGTACCGACAGCAATAAAATCGGCGATCAGCAACCCGATAAGACCCAGTTTTGTGACCATATACATACCCGGTACAAGGGCTACCAGACTTAATGGTATCAGGTAGACAACCGATGCGGCAAATAGTTGGTTCTTCCAGTAAACAACAGAGTTTCTTTCTACATCCGATTCCGTACAGTTTACGTAGATGATCGATTTATACGTTTTCCAGGTATTGCCCAAAATTGCTCTATCTTAATTATTAATCAATGATTTACATTTAATTTACAGTCTCTTTATGCCTTTATCTAATATTTTGTTCTGCGAAAGACAACATCATCAAGAAAGGAAATGAACTATGATCACGAAAGGCGCGCACTTGAGCTTTCCAACATGTGCACCCGAGGAAGTTCAACTGCGCACTCCGGGATGATGAAGTGCGCACTTGACACAGATAACATGCGCACTCGACCGGCACGAGGTGCGCACCTTGTGTGGAAAGTGGTTTATTCTAATTTTTGAACTATACTTTTAAAGGTACTCAGATTCCAAGTGACTTTGTTAGTGGGTAAACACTGCCCTTTCGGACCCATTGGACCGCAAAATCAGCCTGCCTACGCCGAAACATTCATAAAAAAGTCTAGCAATTATTCAATTGCTTCGTGCAGGCAGGCGGTCGGATGGGGAGTAGCTGATGGTTAACTCTTCCCTGCCTTCGGGGATGTCAACGGTTTCGGTGGTGCCGTCGAACCATCGTACTTCAATAGCAGAGGGTTCTCTTTTCAGTCCCATCACCAGCGTTTTACTGTTTTGTGACCAGTAGCCAGAACCGGCCTGAAGTTCTCTCAGCGGACCCTTACTGCCGTCTTCGTATACAAGGCGTATGCCAGAGCCTATCGCGTCTTTGTTGGATGGTGAGCCTGTTAACTGTACCCGCAGCCCTCTGTCCCCGGTTTGATTCAGGTATAATCTCGTTTCACCGCCGTTTTGGGTGACAACCAGATCTGTTTTCCCGTCATTGTTAAAATCTCCGAAAGCAGCCCCGCGTTGCTCACCATAGATTTTGATTCCGCTTTCTGTCCCGTTTACCGGTGTGAAATTACCTTCTCCGTCACCTTTCAACAGCAGACCTCTTCCGGCATCCTGTCGGGAGATCGTTTTGGGAAATCCGAAGTAGTTCTGGCTAAGAAAAAGGTCTTCATTTCCATCATTATTCACATCGGCAACACCCACATGATGAGCTGTCGTAAATTGTGCCTCCGCCGGCAGCGGATGAGCCTCAAAGCCCTTACCGGTATTGATGAAGACCATGTGCTCCAATCGGTTAATCTGTTTATATGGAACATGTGCGAAGTCGCGATCAAAGATCTCCTCCAGTGAAGACCGGGCAAACTGCCGGTGCGAATCGATCTGGTTCATAA
>CAZPWQ010000083.1:0-16068 GCA_964590495.1 uncultured Balneolaceae bacterium | reverse complement strand
GGGGGTTGTTGGACCATCTATGTCCAAGAAATGTAATGTGAATTTAACTAAACCCTCATATTATAAATATTGCTGTGGCGGTGATGAAACCGTTACCATAGAAACAACTCCCGCGGCTAAAGCCGGTACTCCCTTTTTTAAGGGAGACTTTGTACAGCGCTAAATAATATAATCCGCCATTAGGTCCAACTACTGATACTATGAAATTAAAAACAGTTTTCTCATTTGCAGCCGTAATCCTGTTATGTGCTTTTATTAATAGTGCATATAGTCAAACGAATACGATTTCAGAAGAAACACAATTATATCCAATTGACAAGGGATGGGCTAAGAATTCGGTAAATACAGTCATCTTTCGTCAAAGCGTGACCAGCTATAACAATATACAGTATACCGCCTATTACGACCCGCAGGGTGCTATGATAATTGCGAAACGAAAGCTCGGGAGCGAGCAGTGGGAAAAACATAAAACCCGCTATAGTTCAGACGTCGAGGATGCCCATAATTCCATAAGTATAGCCGTTGACGGGGATGGAATCCTGCACGTAGCGTGGGGAATGCATGGAGATGAACTCCGTTACGCCCGCAGTAAAAGCCCGGGAGGTCTGAAGTTAACATCTGAGCTGCCAATGACCGGCGAAAATGAAGATGCCGTTACTTATCCGCAATTTTACAGGTTATCCGGCGGTGATCTTCTGTTTATGTACAGGTACGGAAGCTCCGGGAGCGGTAATACAATGGTCAATCGTTACAGTTCCGATACCGGTGAATGGCAAAGTATACACCATCCCCTGATTGACGGTGAAGGAGAACGAAATGCTTATGTAAATCCTCTCTCTATTGACAGGGAGGGAGGCTGGCATATATCATGGAACTGGCGTGAGACGTGGGACGTATCCACCAATCATGATATTATGTATGCGTATTCTCCGGATGAAGGAAAAACGTGGCTGAATTCAAAAGGCGAAGAATATTCGCTGCCTGTTACCGCCGGTAATGCGGAAGTTGCATTTGAAATCCCTCAGAAGAGTGAATTGATAAATCAGACTTCCATGACCATTAACAGCAAAGGAGAACCCGTTGTTGCAACCTATTGGAGAAAGGAAAACAGCGAGGTACCTCAGTTTCGTATTGTATGGCGAGAGGGTGACAGGTGGAAATCGAGCCGTGTCGGCAAACGCAGCCTGGGATTTTCGCTGAGCGGAGGCGGTACAAAACGTATTCCGATCTCACGTCCGCTTATCGCCGCAGGAGACCACAACGAACTATACGTCGTATTTCGGGATTTTGAACGGGGCGGGGGTATATCCGTAGCAATTTCTGAAGACGGGTATCATCGTGAATGGGAAGTCAGGGAGATTTATAAATCATCCATAGGAATGTGGGAACCCACCTTCGATATACATGCATGGGAGAAGAACAGGGAAATTCACCTGTTTGGCCAGCGGGTGGGCCAGGGGGACAATGAACAGATCGAAGAAATAGAACCGCAGCAGGTTTTTATCCTTAAATGGGTTCCGCCGCTGTATAACTGACAGAACCGGATCCTTTATTTTTTTATATCATTTTAAGATTCTTTTGGATTAAGAATTTTATTTTGAATAATTAGATTTTAATATTAATTATTAAATAAATTTAATAATTAATAAAGCGGTTATGGAGTGCATTTCAAACAATATCCTGGGAATAAAAGCATAACAGGAGGTAGAATGGCTGATAGCTACAATGGTACATCTGAAAAATGTGTAGAAAAAATTCGGAAAGGTGACCAAGAGGCTTTTGAAGAGCTTTTTCATGAATTTTACGCTCCTCTAAGTAAATTCGCCTGGAGATATGTACGCTCTTCTCACATAGCCGAGGAGTTGGTCCAGGAAGTATTCCTGGATGTCTGGGAGGATAAAAAATCATTGGACCCGGCTAAAAGTATCAAAGCATATTTATATCAGTCAGTAAAAAATAAAGCTTTAAATCATATTAAGCACAAAGATTTGGCTAAGGAATACAATAAGTCGATCGCGTGGGTTAATCGTACACCTATTACCCAAATCCACAGTTTTGCCGGAAACTCTGAATTTATACGCCAGACAAAAAAAGAAATTGAAAATCTACCTGAAGGAGCTCGTAATATTTATAAATTAAGCCGTAAAGATGGCTTAACATATCGGGAAATATCAGAAGTTCTAGACATTTCGATTAAGACGGTTGAATCACAAATGAGCAGGGCTCTTAAAATTCTACGACAAAAACTTTCAAGTTATTTGGCTGAAGCTAAAATAAACTCTCAGTAATTGGCTATTACCATCATGTAAATAAGCTTTCCCGGAATTTCCCACCTATTTCCAAAAAAATTACAGGGTACCACTTTTCTCAGTTGTATTAAATAGTAAAGAATTATAACTGCGGACTTTAAATATCCTAAATGAACTGGAATATACTACATAAATACTTGTCGGGTGAATGTAGTGAGGAAGAGGTAAGCCAGATTAAAGATTGGCTGGATACCGATCAGAATAATCGAAAGTTTATGAATTCCCTGGAGAAAATATGGAATGTCGAACCAGGTGATGAAATAAAAGTTGATGAAAGAGATGCATGGAAATCATTTCAACAGAAAAAAGATGACAAGTGGGAGAGGCTGAAGAAGGAAAAATCAGTTTACAAATCTGGAGAATACAGGCAACAAACTAGTACTTATAAAGATTACAGCCATACATTAGCCGTAGCGTTATCAGCAGCGGCAGTCATTTTAATTGCACTTCTATTTTCCCAGAACATGTCGGTGGATAACGAAAATATACAACCACAGCCCCGGTTTGCCATGCAGGAGATTATGACAAGCAAAGGCCAGCGAACCAATTTTCGACTTTCCGATGGGACACGCGTACAATTAAATGCAGACAGTAAGATCAATATTCCAGGTGATTTTATGAGTGAAACAAGAGAAGTGTATCTTGAAGGAGAGGCTTTTTTTGAAGCAAATCACAATGCCGACAAGCCCTTCATAGTATATTCCGCGGATGCATCCACCAGAGTTTTGGGTACTAAATTCGGTATTCGCGCATATCCTGAAGAAGAACAGACAAGGATTATTGTGACGGAAGGAAGAGTATCCTTTGGAGGTGAAGAGGAATCTATTACCAAAAAATATAAACAGGTAACACAGAATCAAATGGGTGTGTTGTCTGAAGATGGAAATGTCGAGGTTTCTGCTGTTAATAACATTCGACAATACCTGGGATGGAGAAATGGAGAACTTGTATTTGAGGATACACCCCTTACCCAGGTAAAAGCGCATCTGGAGCGCTGGTATGATATCAACTGCACGGTCGTTGATTCATCACTTTACGGACGGAGAATAACAGCCTCTTTTAGTAATGGTGAGCCGATGGAAGAAGTATTGTCTGTGGTTGCCTTGTCGATGGATATGACTTATAACAGGAAAGGTCGAAACATCAATTTTATGAAGAATTAATCTTATTTCAACAAATACTTTAACAAGTAAAAGGTAAAACCCAACGGAGATAATATTATGAGTAGTGATAGATACAGAATAAGGGCGAAATTAATAGATAAAATAATTCCGGTATGGTTTATAATGTGTTTAATGGTACTGCCGGGTGTAGCACAAGGTCAGTCTGGGCAAATTGATAAGAGCCAGACAATGGCCAGTGTTTCCAATCTCTATGAAAACGTGAATAGTAGTCAGGAAATAACTCATTCTGCTGTTCTGAACAAAATTATAACTGTTAAATTAGGTAAGTCTACTCTGAAACTTGCTTTGCAGGAGATTGCAAGCCAGGCGGGACTCAAACTTTCCTATAGTGCCCCATTTGTTCCGTTGGATAAGGAGTTGACGATAAATCTGAATGATATTACTGTAAATGATGCCCTGTGGAAGGTACTGGAAGGTACGGGTTTGCGATTTGCGATCTCGGCCAACGGGCACTTAGTGATCATGAAACGAGAAGAGATAAGATCACAGGAAATACAAGAAACAATTCAAGGACAAGTTACTGATGTCAGTTCCGGAGAGACAATCCCCGGAGTGAATGTTATTTTAAAAGGGACAACAACGGGTACCTCTACTGATAGCGATGGGAATTATGAATTGACGGTGCCTTCTTTGCAAGATACGTTGGTGTTTTCCTTCGTTGGTTACGAAACGCAGGAAGTACCCATTGAGGGACGCACTACACTTGATGTTGCTTTACAATCTGAAGTTTTAGCTGGTGATGAAGTAGTGGTTGTCGGTTATGGTTCTGTAAGAGAACAAAATCTAACCGGATCTGTAAGTAGTGTAAATATGGATGAACTTTCTTCCAGACCACTTACCAACTCAAGTATGGCTTTACAGGGTCAAGCACCCGGAGTATATGCCTTGCAGAATTCAGGACGTGCAGGTGGTGATCAAGCTACTGTACGCATCCGGGGAGTTGGAACACTTAATAATAGTGATCCACTCTATGTGATTGACGGCGTACCGGGCAATATAAACGATGTTAATCCACAGGATATCGAGTCGGTTTCAGTGTTAAAAGATGCCGCATCGGCAGCTATTTACGGAAGTCGAGCTGCCAATGGTGTTATTCTTATTACAACCAAAACCGGCGATACCGGGGAACAAGTAAACGTATCCTATAATGGACAGATGGGATGGCAGCAGCCTACAGCATTGCCCGGAGTACTAAATTCGGTGGAATATGCCACGTTAGGGAATGAGGCATCACGAAATTCGGGCATGCAACCGATGTTTACCGAAGAAGAGGTTGAAAAATTTCGCCTGGGCAATGATCCGATGTATCCGGATGAAAATTATTATGATGTGATGTATAGCGATGTTGAACCGCTCCAAAATCATCAGTTAAATGCCTCCGGGGGTACCGAAAGTCTTCAATATTCTTTCATGTTAGGCTATCGTGATCAGGGAGGTGTACTTGTGTCCAATGATCATGACAAAGTGAGTTTCCGTTCGAATTTTGATGCATCCTTTTTGGATAACGACCGGCTTCGCATATCTGCCAAGCTCTCCGGGAATCGTCAAAATACAATAAACCCGTGGGATGATTGGGGGACCCGGTGGTACGCAAGTGTGGCGCCTGTACATCCGCTGAGAAATGCTGACGGTGACTGGGCAGCCATTTTCGGCGAAAATAACTTTTTCGCAGAAGCTATTGAAGGAAGCAGTAACGACCAATTGAGAAGGGTGTATAGTGGACAAATTTCGGGCGAAATGGATTTCATATACGGATTTTCAGGTGAAATTGGTTATAGCTATAATTTGAACCAAAACAGATGGAATACCTTTCGCGCTAACACCAGCCTTGATAATCTTGACGGCACTTCTAAAACGATTCAGTCTTCGCTCAACGAACAAAATGAGGAAGACAGACATACCATGTTCAATGCTCTGTTGCGTTTTGATGAGACTATAGGGCGACACGATATAAATGCACTGGCCGGTTATCAACAGGAATACTTTTTTACTCATTGGAATAATGCTTTCAGAAGCGGTTTTATCAATAATTCCCAGCGGGTGATTGGAATGGGAGATCCGGGCACACAGACCACGGGAGGTGGTGGAAGTGACCTGGGAATGGAGTCGTACTTCGGTCGGTTCGGCTATGTTTATGACAACCGTTTTTTATTTGAGGCCAACCTCCGTTACGACGGTTCTTCCCGTTTTTCAGAAGGTAATCGTTGGGGTACCTTCCCATCGTTTTCAGCCGGTTGGAATCTCTCGGAAGAGGCTTTTATATCCGATGTTTCGTGGCTGAATTTTCTTAAGGTACGGGCCTCGTGGGGTAAACTGGGTAATGAGAATATTTTTTCACGTTATGCTGCTACGCCTATCCTCAGTACCGGTGCCAATTACATAACAGGGGGCAGTAATCTCCGTTCAGGTGTGGCGATGACCAGTCTGGCCAACGAACAGGTAACCTGGGAGACTACAACACAGACAAATGTTGGAATAGATTTCCAGGTATTTGATCAGTTTGATTTTACTGTCGATTACTTTCAAAAAGATACCGAAGACATCCTGATGCAGATTCCTATTCCTATTACGATGGGGAATCTGAATCCGCCGTTTCAGAATGTTGGAGCCGTTTCCAACAAGGGAGTTGAATTCTCCGGTGAATTCAGCCAGCAATTTAATAATGATCTGGCGATCAATATTAATATGAATGTCTCGCGTGTGTACAACGAAGTTACCGATCTTCACGGCCGCAGCCCGATTATTTCCGGCATGACGGTATTGATGGAAGGCTATCCCATAAACTCGTTTTATGGCTATAAGGTAGACGGCCTGTATCAAATAGATGATTTTACATGGCAAAATAGCAGTGATCCGAATATTCCGCACGAAGAACGCGATTACATACTGCGAGACGGGGTGGTTGATGTCTCTAACTTTGACCCGCAACCGGGCGATTTGAAATACCAGGATTTGAATGGCGACGGGGAGGTTACAATTTCTGACGATCGTACCGTAATTGGCGATCAGAATCCGGATTGGACCTACTCGTTGCAGGTGAACAGTTCATACCGGAATTTCGATTTCGGATTGTTTCTGCAGGGAGTATACGGGATCCAGGGATATACCTCCGCCGAACTTGTCGAACCATTTAACAACTTCTTCAATTTGGGCGATTGGTGGCTCGACCGCTGGACCCCGGAAAATCAGGATACTGATATTCCGCGAGTACACCGGCTTTCCAGCAGAAGAGATATACATTCGGAGTTTCTGATGGAAGATGCTTCTTATCTCAGGATCAAAAACATTGAGCTGGGTTATTCATTACCAGCGGATTTGCTGAGCCAGATCGGGATTTCCCGATTGCGTGTATATGGAAACGTGCAGAATGCCTATACATTTGACAACTTCAGAGGTTTTGACCCGGAGCAACCGACTGGAGAAACCCGTGCTCAGGCGTATCCGCAAGTCCGCATTTTTAATTTGGGACTCAACATCAATTTTTAACTAAGTCAATCCAGAACTATGAAGATTTTTAAAATAACATTTGTATTGATAGGCACTATCCTGCTGCTTACCGGTTGTAAGGATGATATTCTGGAAACAAATCCCAGGGATCAAATCTCACCTGAAACATTTTACCAGAATGAGGGTGAAGCAGTTATGGGAGTAATGGGTATCTATAATGCCGCCAGCACTCCCGGACCGTGGCATTGGTTGCAACACGATTTTATGTCGGATAACAACTATATGCACCATGACTGGCAGGGTTCCATGTCGTTTGCCAATTGGGAACAAAACTCCAGCAGCTGGCGTGCACTTGAAAAATGGGAGACGGCTTACGAAACGATCGGCCGGTCCAACGCCTTTATAGAAAATATAGAAGAAGCGGAATTAGACGATAATATCACCAATGGTCTTATTGCCGAAGCTCGTTTTTTGCGGGCGTTTTATTATTCGAAGCTGATTCATTTTTACGGAGATGTTCCTCTCGTACTTAAGGTAAATTCACTTGATGAGGCTGAAGTACCCCGTACACCCAAAGAGGACGTGATGGAGACTTTGCTGGAGGATTTTGATTTTGCTATTCAACACCTTCCGGAGACTCGTCCATCCTCCGAGGTGGGAAGAGCAACTAAAGGAGCGGCGCTGGCGCTAAAATCCCGCATTCTCCTTTACGAGGAGGAATGGGATGATGCAGCTTCCACAGCTCAGGAAGTGATAGACCTAAATCTCTACTCCCTCTTTCCCGATTTCGAGGGACTCTTTTTAGAGGAAAACGAAAATAACGAGGAGGTTATCTTCGATTGGCAGTACGACGAGGAGCAACGTCCACAGCCGTGGTCGAGTACATGCCTGGGATATTCTGAGTGGCCTACACCTGGTATAAGCACCGATATCGTTGATACATATTACATGGACAACGGCATGCCGATCGACGACCCGGATTCGGGCTATGACGAACAAGATCCCTTTAACGATCGGGACCCCCGCCTTAAAGCTACATTTGTACTGCCGGGTACTCCCTACGGTAAAATAACCTTTCTGCCCGCTAATGATACACAGCCGACCGGCATGCGTCCCAGAAAGTATGCCGGCATCCGGTATGAAAATAAAGATAACTGTCCGCTTAACTGGATCGAAATACGCTATGCCGATGTGTTGCTCATACGTGCCGAGGCTCTCATCGAATCCGGAAATACCGGGCAGGAGGTCTACGACCTGATCAACCAGGTAAGACAGCGACCTTCAGTCGATATGCCAGGAATTCAAGACTCGGAAGGAACAGGATTAAGTCAGGATGAACTTAGAGAAATATTACGCCACGAACGTCGTGTAGAATTTGCTATGGAAGGAACCCGTTATTCGGATATTCGTCGGTGGGAGTGCGAAGAGTGCGTCAAACCGGTACACGGATTTAATCCAAGTAAATTGGCGGATCCCAACGATCCCAACCAATGGCAATTTGAACGCCTTTTGATGGAGGACAGAGAGTTCGATCCCTCCAAGGGATGGCTCTGGCCTATACCTCAAGAGGAGATACAGAATAATAGTGCATTAGAGCAGAATCCCGGTTACTAACGTAGTAATTTGTATTCGTATTAAAGGGAATCCGGTGGTATGTTATGACAGACCGCCGGATTCCCTTTTTCCTTTTTGAGAAGCTAAACCCGTAAGAATAAACTAGTGTAACGATTAACAATTAAGTAGACTAATTTGCGGGATATTATAGATAGAATAAGGCAACAAAAGGTCCCCCTTCGAAGGGGGTTGGGGGATGTCAGGAAAAAGCAGAAGCGTTAATACAACTCCATTAGTTTAACAAATTAGTAATCATTACACTAATTAGTATTTAAGGTGAATATTCGATTCTTATTTATGATCTGTGTCGTCGTTTTTGGATGTACCCAAGAACCGGTAGAACTTGAATGGAGAGAAGCCGAGGGATATCGTTGGGCAGAACTTCAGGTCGGATCGAACGGGAGTCCGGGTTTTCGTCAACAGAGTGCCGGATATACAAAAATCAATTTTAAAAACCATGTATCTGAACAGGATATAAACAGCAATCACCATTACATGAACGGCTCTGGAGTAGCTGCTGGTGATATAGACGGCGACGGATGGGTGGATCTGTATTTTACCCGGCTGAACGGACCGAACAAACTGTACAAGAATATGGGCGGTATGCGTTTCAGGGATGTCACCGACTCGGCCGGTGTGAGCCACGAACAGCATTATTCAAAAGGCGCCGTTTTTGCCGATGTCAATGGAAATGGACACCTGGATCTGCTTGTGACGGCAACCTATAAAGACAATGTGTTATATATCAATGACGGGAAAGGGCGATTTACCAAAAAAGAGAATAGCGGACTGGGCCCGGCCAACGGCAGCACCACCATGACGTTGGCCGACATAGACCGCGATGGGGACCTGGACCTGTATATTGCAAGATTCAAAGAAAAGGCAGCAGTTGATATATTTAATGGTTCTGAACTTGCCATGCAAAATACCATACGTCAAAAGGGAAATATTTTCGAGATGATCCCTCCGTATGATCAGCACTATACTTTGTACGTAGTTGAAGGACAAGGTCCGGTAAGATATGAACTTGGTGAAAAAGATGAGCTCTATCTCAATAACGGAGATGGTACCTTTAAACAAATAAAAGATCTTGAAAACCGGTTTCTTGATGAACAGGGAGAACCGGTGGGCTTATATCCCGATTGGGGTCTGACCGCTAAATTTGAGGATATAAATGCAGACGGTCTGCCCGACCTTTATGTGGCCAATGATGTTTGGACTCCCGACCGGATATGGATTAATCAGGGCAATGGCATTTTTAAAGCCTTGGATAAAAAAGCGATACGAAGGTACAGCTTTTCATCCATGGGAGTTGATTTTTCGGATATTGATCGCGACGGCGACAAGGATATGTTTGTGGTTGAGATGATGAGTCCCAACCATAGCGACCGCCTGCGCAGGATGTCGATCAATGCGGCTGAACAATCGTTTTTTATGACAGAAACAATACAAAAGCCGGCAACCAACGCCCATGAGTATTACCGTCATAACCGCAATTCTCTGTATCTGAATCGTGGCAATAATACATATGCAGAAACTGCCTACTACAGCGGTGTGGAGGCATCGGGCTGGTCATGGGATACACGGTTTATGGATGTGAACCTGAATGGATATGAAGATATTCTTGTATCCACCGGCTTTCCGATCGATGTGCTGGATTTGGATGAAGCCAGATATGGCGGGCTTCGTACACCACCACCCAATGTCGATCTTTCTGAAAAAATTACTTTAGAGCTGCCAAACTATGCTTATCGTAATAATGGAAACCTGCGATTTGATACGGTCGGTAATGAATGGGGACTGTCTGAAAAAGATATTGCCCACGGCATGGCCGTAGCTGATCTGGATCATGACGGCGATCTCGATCTGGTATTCAACCGGCTGAACCAGGAAGCCGCTGTGTATCGAAATACCACTTCATCTCCCCGAATTGCCATAAGGCTGAAAGGGAAAAGGCCCAACACCCAGGCTATAGGTGCCAATGTGGAGTTGGAAGGTGGACCAGTTGATTCTCAGCAAAAGGAGATCAGTGCCGGCGGAGATTATCTTTCGGGTTCCGATCCTGTGGTGGTATTTGCAGCCGATGACTCAAATAATAATCACACGATAAAAATAACCTGGCCGGACGGTAAGCAATCCCGGTTGGACAGCATCCGGGCTAACCGGGTCTATGAAATTGAAGAAAACTCTATTACAAAACATCAGCCGCCGGAAAAGCATACGCAGGCATCAAACCCCGTTTTTGAAGATTTAACCGGGCGGCTTTCTCATATCCATCGGGAAGATCCGTTTGATGATACTGACTGGCAGCCTTTGTTACCATTCAGGCTCAGCGGGTTGGGGCCAGGTGCTGCGTGGATAGACCTCGACCAGGATGGTAGTGATGAACTTTTGATCGGCACTGGAAAAGGCGGAGAAATGGGAATATACTCATTTGACGAGGACCGTGTCCGTGAGCTTGATTTGGAGTGGTTAAACAGGCAGGCTCCGGGCGATCAGACCGGAATCATAGGATGGCAGCAAAAGGACCAGATGCATCTGGTTGTCGGCTACTCGAATTATGAGCAGGGGTCGGTGTCAGCCCCTGCGGTTCTCCATTACCGGATAAAGGAGGGAAAGACCATCTCCGTTGACAGCCTCCAGGGAGTACCTTCTTCAACAGGACCTTTGGCGGCAGCCGATTATAACGGTGACGGTACCATAGACCTGTTTGTTGGGGGCCGGTTTCTTTCGGGCCAGTATCCCGAAGATGCTGATTCCAGGTTGTTCATTAATAGTGATGGCAACTTGATCCCGGATAAGAGAAATAGTGCCATTTTAAAAAATGTGGGGCTTGTTAGCTCCGCCCTTTTTGTAGATTATAACAGGGACGGCGAGCAAGATCTTCTAATCGCTACCGAATGGGGAGCCATAAAACTGTTTGAAAATAACGGAGGCAAGTTTACCGAGAAGACAAGCAATGTTGGGCTGGACATATATAAAGGCAGATGGAATGGTATTGCTACAGGTGATTTTAACGGGGATGGTTATCCCGATATAGCAGCAGCTAACTGGGGTGAAAATACACCCTACCGCATCGATGATTTTCAGCATGGGTTTCGTGTGATATACAACGATTTTAACCGCAATGGGAAGACAGATCTTATTGAAACTTATTATGATAAACGGACCGGAGACTATTTACCCTTCAGGCCGTTATCCCATTATGAACCAATTAGTAGGACGGCGTTCCAGAACGATGTTCTGTATTCCAATCGAACGTTTGCCCGGCATACTTTAAATGATATTATAAAAGGGGGCATTGATAATTTGCCATATAAAGAGGTAAATACTCTCAGCCATATGGTGTTTATGAACAACTCCGGGAACAGGTTTAAAGGTCAGCCTCTGCCGGCCACCGCACAATTTTCGCCTGGTATGGGCATAGGCGTTGCCGATATGGATAACGACGGCTTTGAAGACATTATGATGAGTCAGAATTTTTTTGATATGCGGTATGCAGCTGACAAATCGGATGCTGGTCTTGGTATATGGCTGAAAGGAGATGGAACAGGTGATTTTGATGCAATCTCTCCTCATGTGTCCGGTATACAGGTCTATGGCAATCAACGTGGAGTCGCATTGAATGACTATAACAGCGATGGGCGTGTGGATCTGGTCATAACTCAAAACAGTGATTCCACTAGGTTATATAGCAATGTAAGTCAAAAAAAGGGACTAACAATCCGTCTGGAAGGACCACCGGTTAACAGAACTGGTATCGGTTCCAGACTGTGGCTGGAATATGAAAATGGCACTGCAGGTCCGGTCCGGGAAATACAGGCGGGTTCAGGGTATTGGTCCCAAAACAGCACCACGCAAGTTCTGGGAATTAAGGAAGGACGGGAACCGTCCCGGATTCAGATTCATTGGTTTGACGGAACAAAGCAATCTGTCGACATACAGCCCCAAAAGTGGAAGTACCAGATTTCTGTTGACTGAATTTGGTACTTTACCTTGTAAATAATATTTATTAAACAAATAAACATAAATCACAAATGAAACATTTAATTTTGAATAGATTAGGAAGTTATACAATATTTTTTTCACTGTTCCTTATAGTAGCAGTTACCACAGCTGTAGCTCAACAATCAGATTATAACAGAAATGTCCTCATTGTCGGAGGCGGTACCCACCACAACTTCGACCGGTGGTTTAACCTGGAGGACTCGAAAATATTAGCTGAGGTTGGTGCTGAGGCACGGTACACGGAATACCCGGAGAATATTCAGGAAGTACTTCCTGAAGTTGACATTCTCTATTTAAGCAACAATCAACCATTGCCGGATGCCGGGCTCAGAGAATCAATTTTTGATTTTGTTGAATCCGGAAATGATCTGTTACTGGTGCATGCTGCCATCTGGTACAGCTGGGAGGACTGGCCGGAATATAATCAAAAGCTGGTAGGTGGAGGAAGTAATAGTCACCCTCCATACGGTGAGTTTGAGGTAGAGGTTGTTGATTCGGGACATCCTGTAATGAATGCTGTGCCCGAAACCTTCACGATAAAGGATGAGCTCTACAGATTTGAAAAGGATGATGAAGGCTCGGATATTCACGTTTTGGCAAAGGGAATTGAACCGGATACCGGAGATGAATATCCCGTTGCATGGACGGTAGATTATGGCGAAGGGCGTATCGTTTGTATTACATTGGGACATGATGGCGAAGCCCATACACATGAAGCTTATAAAACAATCATTCAGAACAGCATTGAATGGCTGAATGAGAACTGAGCATTGATCATAATTATATTTAGATAGCAGGAACAACAAAATGTGTAACTAAATGGAAAAATATTTTTTAACAAAGGATGCTGTTGAAACTGAACATCTGCCGCGTGGTATTCACCATTGGCTTTCGAAACCGGATACCACGGGAAGTGAGCAGCTTATTACGGTACGTGTGGAGGTTGAGGCCGGAAACGGGCACCCGTTTCACCGGCATCCGGATATGGAAGAAATAATTTATATCCTGTCGGGAAAGGCGGAACAGTGGCTGGAGGAGGAATCACGGATACTGACCAAAGACGAAGCGGTTTTTATTCCCGAAAATATGATCCATGCTACCTACAACGGGGGAGATGAGCCTCTTATATTTCTCGCTATCCTGTCACCGGCCAAAGATCTTGAGGGAGGTATGGTTGATGTCTCCGACGAAGAACCCTGGTGTGATCTGAAACCAGCCTGAATTCGGATTAAAGAACACAACCCAAACTTCAAAGTCCATATGATCAAAACTCAAAACATTGCAAAACAAAGCTTGTCATTCTTATAGAAGTTAAATCAGCTGGCAGAAAAGAATCCGGCCTTAGAATCATTGGAGGGAACAGGCGCAGGTTGGTGCGCGAAGTGGATAAATTCACACCGGTGATATTTTAGAAGCAACTGATTTGTGTAAAGGACCATTGAATTTATCCCGCGTACCAACCGATGCCGCCGACAAGGATTCATCAGCCGGCGACTTTTTTGACTACTTTTTTCGTCGTTGAAAAAAGTAGTGGGATGAGGGAAGTAGGCGTATAACTACACACCCCGACCGCCGAATGTCACGGCGGCCACCCCACTCAAGAGGGGATTTTCGAAAGTACTTAATCAATACAGTCAACGCCTACATAACTTCTACAGGGATGACAGGCTTTGTTCATGAGCAAATTACTCATAATACCTGATTTTTCGGATTGAGAACACTTAATATTTTTGAGCTTATTTGCCAGTTGCCTCAAGGTTTCGGGGTATTTTTACATTACTGAATGTTTCATCTATAAAACACATAATAAATCTTAATGTCCGCCACAATTCTTCTTATAGGAACTTTTGATACCAAAGGAGAGGAATATTCCTTTGTACGGGATTTGATTCTGGCTAAAGGGCACCGGGTGTTGTTGATGGATGTCGGCATCCTGGATGATCCCGATTTTACACCAGATATTTCGGCAGAAGAAGTAGCAAAAGCGGGCGGCAGTTCTTTGCAGGAACTAAGAAATTCGGAAGAGCGGAACCGGGCCTTTGAAGTGATGATCTCGGGCGTCAGGAAACTAACCCCTGAGCTCTACCGGGAAGGCAGATTTGACGGTGTACTCAGCCTGGGCGGGGGCGGTGGTACCAATATCGCTACTGCGGCGATGCGCGAACTGTCATTTGGTGTACCGAAAGTGATGGTATCTACCGTTGCCTCCGGCGATATAAGTCCGTATGTGGATATCAGTGACATTACATTTATGCATTCTGTTGCCGATATTTCCGGATTAAACAGGATCACACGAAAGGTTCTTATAAATGCCACAGGGGCTATCTGTGGAATGGTGGGACAGGGGAAAGAAGATGTTGAAGAAGGAAAGCCTCTGCTTGCTGCCACGATGTTCGGTGTAACCACTCCCTGCGTGACTGCGGTTCGGGAAAAACTGGAATCGGCTGGCTATGAAATGGTAGTTTTTCATGCCACGGGCACCGGCGGACGTACCATGGAATCGATGATACGCGATGGATATATTACAGGAGTAGCAGATATGACAACGACGGAGTGGTGCGACGAAGTGGTGGGTGGAGTATTGTCAGCGGGTCCTGATCGCCTGGAGGCTGCCGGAAAGGCCGGTATACCCCAGGTTGTATCCTGCGGGGCCCTGGATATGGTAAATTTTCATGCTTTTGAAAAGGTGCCCGAAAAATTTAAATCCAGAAATCTTCACCGTCATACTTCTAATGTCACCCTGATGCGTACTACACCGGAAGAATGTGCTGAGATAGGGGAACGTATTGCTGATAAGTTAAATGGGGCACTGGGACCAGCTGCTTTATTGCTACCACTGAAAGGGGTTAGCATGATCGACAAGACAGGTGCTCCCTTTTACGATCCGGATGCGAATGAGGCACTTTTTGATTCGCTGCGCCGGAATGTCGAATCAAATGTAATTTTGAAGGAAATGGATCTGCATATCAATGATCCGGAATTTGCTGAAGCAGCAGCACAGCAGCTGCTGGATTTTTTAAACTAATCATATTGTCAATAAATAATTAAAGTAACTGAATCAATTATGCCTAATATAAACTATAACGAATGTCTACAGCGACTCCAATCTCAGGTAAAACAAAACAAGCCGATCATCGGTGCAGGCGCCGGGACCGGGATATCTGCCAAGTTTGCCGAAAAAGGCGGGGTGGATATCATTATCATTTATAATTCCGGAAGATACCGAATGGCCGGCCGCGGGAGTGCAGCCGGTATTCTGGCCTACGGTGACGCCAATGAAATTGTAGTGGATATGGCACGTGAAGTTCTTCCGGTGGTCAAAGATACTCCGGTTCTGGCTGGTGTCTGTGGAACTGATCCATTCCGGTTAATGCCCGTTTTCCTCAAACAGTTGAAAGAGATGGGATTTGACGGCGTCCAAAACTTCCCGACCGTGGGTGTTATCGACGGAAATTTCCGGCAGATACTTGAAGAAACCGGTATGAGTTATGATCTGGAAGTTGAAA
>CAZPWQ010000082.1:0-16087 GCA_964590495.1 uncultured Balneolaceae bacterium | reverse complement strand
TGTTCCTGTTAATCGGCGTCTGGGAGAAGCGGAAGTTAATGTTGAAATATGAATTTTGAATGTTGAATGGGGGGGCACGGAAACACGAACACACAAAAATTTTGTATATTTTGTGTTTTGGTGGTAATAATTCAGAATTAATGTATTGCGGTCATTTTCCCCGTTTACACAACTCAAAGGGAGCCTTCGATTACATCCCGCAAACCCCGCGGGATTGCGCTCAGGCTGACGGATTGGTGGGCATTCGAATTTATCCGACATCCGGTATCTGGCATCCAGCTACTGTATTTCCCGCAGCAGTTCAAAATACTGCTCAATAAGGCGCTGATAGTCGTCGGTGAACTTGGTGCGGTCGGGGTCGTTAAGCATCTTCCGGATTTTTTTCTGAAGTTCCTCCATAGTCACCTCGGGTGATACCCGCTGTTGCCTTTCTTCGGCAGTCGTAGCTTCCCGCCGCTCTTCTTCACCGCGTTCCTCCAGGGCATCTTCGGCATTGAGCATCCGTGAGAGAATATTCTGCTGACGTTTGACCAGGTGATCGTCAAGTTGTCCGCCCCGGATTTCATTGATGGCATCTTCCATCTCTTCCGACATACGCTCCAGTTCGCTGAGAATGCGGTCGCCCGATTCAAGCTGCCCGTTCTTTTGCAGTTCCTGCAGCTGTTTCCTGATTTTATTCTGCTGACGTGCCAGCTGGTTCAGCCTTTCCATCTGTTCGTTCGAAAGGCGGTCTCCCTGAATATCATTGATCAGTTTATCAATTTCCTGATTAAGCTGCTGCTGATCACCCGACATCTGTTTCATCTGCTCCAGGAACTGTTGCATGGTTATAGTGCCGCTGCCACCGCCTCCCTGTTGATTCTGCATTTGATCCAGCAGGGAAGCGATCATGGAAGCGATCTCATTAATCCCGCCGAGCGATTCCCGCTGCAGGTAGGATGCACCGGAGCTGCTGCGTTCGGCCAGTTGTTCGACAGCATCCGACAGGCGATTTTCCACCTCGGTTTTCTTCTGGTTTATTCTGTTTGAAAAAGCAGGTACTTCTGAAGAAACGCGATAGAGCGAATCGGAAAGGCTTGAGAACTGCTGTGCTATATTCCGTTCTTCACGGGCTTTTTCGATAAAAGCCTGTGAGCGGTCGGGAATATTACCTGTCTCCCGGGTCAGCTTTTCCTGGTTCTCCGAGAGATTGATCAGCGAATGCAGGATATATTCCAGGGCTGCTATATTAATATTTCTGCTTTGGCTGTTGAGCTGTTGGCGGGCATCCTGCATCTGTTTTGAAAGCTGGTCCATCTGCCGGCCGATCTCACGCTGCTGTTCTTTTGTTTCAGGTGAGGACGAGGAGGAATCTTCCTGTTTATTCAGCTCATCTATATTCTGCTGCAGTTGTTTGTCGATATCCTCGATTTTTTCCCCGGCGTCATCCTGCAGTTCCCTGACTTGTTTTTCGGCCTTGGCGGGAGTGTTTTTATCCAGGTCGGTGAGCTGTTTTTTTAGCTTTTCCAGATCTTCGGCAACAGATTTTTGCTGCTGGGCGTCCCGGGCGGGACTCTGTTCGGATTCGCTGAGTTGCTGCTCCTGTTTTGAAAGCTCATCCAGCGTCATCGAGAGTTTATCCAGATCACTATTGAGCTTCAGCGACTTAAACAGCTCCATAGTACGTTCTATCCGCTCTTTATAGAGCTGTTCATTAAATTCGTAGTCTTCCAGGGCCTTTTGGAGTTGGCCGGGATTGATATCCTCCAACGATTTTTGAAGCTCGTCAAGCGCCTTCTGAAGTTCGGGATCGTTGATCTCTTCCATCAGCTTCTGCAGTTCACTGTAGGCTTTCGTTGTTTCCGGCGACATTCCCTCATTTTTCTCAATCTCCCGCCGCATCTGTTCGAACTTTTCATTCAGTTCTTCAACTTTACTATCTACATCTTCCTGCTGTTTTTTGACCTGTTCCAGTGACTGTTTTTGTTCCCAGTCGGCATCCGGATTTTCCTTAAGCTGTTCTTTAAAACGTTCATACTCCTGCTGTACCTGTTCAAATGAGTCGGAGACCTCCTCCAGTGTTTCCGATACATCCGATTCCTGTGCATCCAGCTCATCCAGGTACTCAGCCATGGAAGAAAGTGTGATCGTCCTTTTTTGGGTACGGGATATTTTGGGTCCTTTAAAAGGGTCATTGTCTCCTACTTCGACCCAGTATGTAATTATATCACGCGGTTTCAGATCAAGGGAAGGAAGATCCCAGCTGTACGACTGCAATTCATTAGCTACAGGTTTGGAGAGGTTGACACGGTTTTTCTCCACACGGTCGGAAAACGCTCTTTGCACTTCATACCCGATGGTACCAGAGGTCAGCCCGAAATCATCATCGGCTTCGTATTGCAGGTCGATAACTTCCGCTGATTTCATCTTCAGATCAGCCTGCGGCTCAATAAGGTCGACAAACGGATATTTATCCTCCCTAGGTTCAGTAACAAATCTGAAACTATTCTTGTTGTTCAGGCCCGCGCTGTCGGCCATACGAAAGGAAACAGTATCCTGATTTGTCAGCTTCCAGTTGTAAGTATATGTCCGGGACGAGGAAGCATCAGGCGACAGCAGGGTGTCTTCTTCTGAAGTTCTGAGAATTTCTACCTGACCGACAGGTTTATTGACAATACTTTTGATCAGGATTTCTGAACCGTAATGAGCCTGAATTTTTGAAAAAGGATAGCTATAGAAAAGGGTGTCGAGATTGGTATAGGAGGGAGGAATAACCGTAAGTTCCAGCTGCTCGAACCGTGGTCTGAGCTGAATATTAACGGAATATTCATCGGATACAAAACCGTCCATAACGATATAGTAGCGGCCGCTTGTATTCAATGAGACAGAGGGAAAAGCTGCAGAATCACCTGCCATAGTAACCGGCGATCGATTCCGGAAATCGTCCTCGATATCGGTTTTAAAGGCCAGTGAAACATTATCCGGACTTTCCCCTTCGAAACGAACTACGGGTACAAACGTATCACCCTGTTCCAGCGTGATATCTCCCGGCTCTATATTGTAGGTGTATGGATTGGGAGGCGAAAAGTTTTCCCATGCATGAGCCAGACGGTTAAAAGCATCCGGCTGAAAAACAATCGAAGTCAGAAGCAGAAGTCCGGAAATTGAAAATGCCGCAAAGCCTTTATTAGCTGCCCTGACCCATTGTTGTTCCTGCAGATAGCGTGAGAACAGCTTTCCTGTTTTTTGGGGATTCAGTTTCTTCAGATTTTGTCGGATTGCCGCAGAGGTAAGGGCGGTAGACCGGCGGTTGTCAAAATGCAGATCCAGGGCATCGCCTAGTCCGGAAAGATCAAAGCGTCGTGCAAAATTGCGATAAAAGCCGGTGAAGGAAGGAATGTCCATTTGCCGGTTCAGCACAAAAGCTATACCTGAAGAAATTGCGAAAAGTATAAGAATAAAGATAATTTTGACAGGCGCAGCCATATAAAAAAGAGCCTCTGTCAGACCCAGAAAAGCCACGCCGCCAAGTAACACAGAAACAGAAATCGCCGGCAGACCCAACCGGTGCTTCTTTTGGAGCTTATAATAATACTTCTGTGTTATGGCTATGAACCTGGAAATCCGGTTGGAATCAGATTCATATTGTTTTTGATCACTCACTTTTCCTCATGAATTGAAATTCCTTGTTCATTGCAGGCAATCCAACTTTACTTATCAGTCAGTGTGTTATTAATTTCAACTGATAATTAGTGGCTATAATTTCTCCACCGGACCGCTTTACTGGTAAAAATTAGAATTCAGGAGTCAGAATTCAGAACTCAGATTCTGCCAATTCTCGCTTCGATCGGATTTTTTAATGACGACCGCAGCCTCTACCAGATAAATCAATAACCGATAAACTAACGATTATTTAACGTGTGAGTTGTATAACTATAGTTACAATGGATATTGCTGTGGAAGTTATAGTAGACATAATCCCAATTCGTTCCTGTGGTGTTAACCTGATAGGATCGGGATCTTCCGGTATGATTATCGTGGCTCCCGGCTCAACGTCAGGGCGATTTTTAAAGAAGAGAAACGATTTAACCCGGTCAACATCACCATTGGGATATATTACATACGCTCTTCTTTTCTTAGCCAGGTCGGTATAACCGCCTGCCGCTGTTATATAATCATTAAAATTCCTTTCATCCCTGTATCGAATGGTGGTAGGATAAAAAACACCGCCCTGTACTGTAACGGTTTGCAGTTCTTTGGGGATGAAGAGTGAATCACCCTCCTCTATAAACAGATCCTGAAGAGAGCCGGGATTTTGCATCACCTGCGGAAGATCTATACCTACCTGAGCGGTTGAATTTCTTTGTTGTTGCCGAAGCTGTTCCTCCTGCTCTTCTTGTGTCATTCCTTCTACATTTGCCAGTATACGTTGTCCCTGTTGTTGAGTAAACTCACGCTGTCGGAATAATGTCGCTCCCTGGGTATAGGCCTCCGGAGTTAAACCGCCTGCACGGCGTATCAAATCTGATATTCGTTCATCTCTCGAAGAGATAGTATATTTGCCCGGATATTTAATTTCACCCACAATCGAAACTTCCTGCTGTTCTTCGTAGTTCGGCAGGCTTCGCACATAAACCTGGTCGAACGGCTGGAGTTCAAATTTGGCATCTTCCTCTTCAAGCTCCAGGTTCTCATCCACCCGGAATGTGAAAATTTCTGCAATAGTGGAGGTTACCGAAGGTTCATTGATATTACGTATCCGTCGCGCGACTTCTATACGATACGGGTCGGCCGACTGCAGGAATCCTCCTGATTCAAAGATCAGATCCTCCAAATTCATCCCATACACAAATTCATATTGGTCGGGATTTTGAACCGGTCCGCTGATGTTGATCGTAAAATCTTCCCGCATATCAAAAATAGAGGAAATGCGTACCAAGTCGTCTTTGACCAGCGGTATGTCATTTTCTTCCGGATTTCGAATCAGATCCCGTACATCGAATGGAATAGCTTCGATCGTAAAATCATCACGCGTGCGGTAAATCAAACCGCGGCTTAAAAAGGCGTCGCCCATCAACCCGTCAGCGCGCTGAATAAGGGAATACAGAGTGGTAGTATCATTTACCTGGTATTCACCGGGACGAAATACAGCTCCTTCGATTGTAACCCGGTTTTCGAAGCGGTCGAGTATCTTGCCAACCGAAACAGAATCACCGTTACTCAGCATAAAGCGGTTGTAATTGCTCTTATCAACATCAGCAATTTGTTTCTCTGTGGGAGTATTGCTGATCACTTTGATCCTTGCCGTGTAGGCATTATCGGTAAAATCGCCCGCATAGGTGATCAGATCATCGATAGTTTCATTTTGACGGAGTTCATAAATACCCGGACGCTTTATTTCACCGTCTATTTCAACGCGGTGTACGTAAGGGTGTATCTGGATTATATCCTGGGAACGGAGTCTTATATTATCGGATTGGTCACCATTGATTAGCAGGTCGTAAAGATCAAATGTTGCCGCAATAGAATCACCGCGAACAACATCAATTTTTCTGAAACTTCCGATTGTAGTGGGCCCTCCCGCAGCATATAAGGCATTAAAAACAGTAGCAAGTGAAGGTACGGTATAAGTACCGGGCGTATTCGCTTCCCCCATAACGGTGACTTTTATGCTGCGTATCTGTCCCAGCGATACCTGCATATATGTATCTTTTCGATTTTCATCCTCGGGATTTAATCCGGAATAAATATTTCCCAGCCGATCTTTCAACCGCTGGGTTGCCTCCTGAATCGTAAGTCCATTCAAGCTGATTGGCCCGAGATTCGGAATATTAATCGTACCATCCGGAGTGATAATCAGCTGATAGGTCTGTTGCGCGGCGCCCCAAATATCAATAATTACTTCATCGCCCGCTGCCAGCTGGTAATCTATAGGAGTAGGTATATTCAGTGCCGGCTCGAAATTGACCTGGTTGCGGTCCATAAAAAGGTTAAAGCCGAAAATTTTGTCTCTCAGTTTTTGTCGTTCAAGTCTGATCGAATCCTGTCGTGACTGATATCTTAAAAAATCAAGCGTCTTATTCAGATCCAGAGAATCAGCGGTAGTTTCGGCTCCAAATAGTAAATCAAAGCCCGGTGCGCGTGTAGTATCCCGGACTGTGCGGCCTCTTCCTGCTGTTCTATCATCATCTTCACCTCTGAGCCCCCCTGTACGTACCTGCTGCAACCGCTGTCTCAGTTTGGATGCTTCTGATTTAGGCATTCCACGGGTTACAGCGAGTTGGGTAACCTGCTCTATAGAGAGATTCCGTGACTGGGCCTCTTCAGAGATCCTTTGGATCTCTTCATTGGACAGATCATCAACATTAATATTTTGAAAATCAATATCGCTTAAGTTTTGTGCAGAGACAGCGGTTGCCATACAAAGCAGTAAAATGACAAAAAGACTTGAAATCAGTCGCATTGAGAATTCACTTATTAAAAATTACACGGTTTTATAATTGTGGCACAAATTACTGAATTTGTGTCAAAAGATACATTACATTTTACTGTTTATTTCATCGAGTTTCAGACTTTGTCTCACGGCGTATTTTCCTTTATCCCTCCGGATAGTTATAACCTCCTCCGAGGCATCATGTTCTAGATAGAAAAACCAGTTGTTTTGAACGGCCTTTTCCAGGATCCTTTCTTTTTCTTTGAGAGTCTTAACCGGGTACATATCATATCCCATAATCCAGGGCAGGGGCACGTGGATGTGTGTGGGGATCAGATCGGCGGCGAAGATAATGGTAGTATCTTCCGCCTCAAGTACCGGTAACTGCTGGCTGATGGTATGTCCGTTTACGGGGATGGCGGTTAATCCCTCTTCATACTCATGGTTTTCTTTCACAGTATTCAGTCGCCCGGAACCGGCAATAGGTTCAATATTTTCAGAAAAAAAACTCGCTTTTTCACGGGCATTCGGATGCGTTGCCGTCTCCAGGTGTTTTGCAGTAACGTGGTAGGTGGCATTGGGGAACGTATGTTTCAGATCACCGTCGTCCGAATAATAGGTAGTACCCCCGCAATGGTCGAAATGCAAGTGAGAAAAGATAATGTCGGTAATATCTCCAGGTTCAAAACCCTGCTGTGAGAGAGATTCAATAAGATTGCTGTGTTCATGATCTATCTCATATATCTTTTCAAATTTGTCATCGAATTTTGTGCCGATGCCGTTATCAACAAGATAGGTTCTTCCGGTTTTCTCCGAAGTGATCAGAAGGCAGCGCATCGCCATGGGAATGCGATTTTTTTCATCAGCCTCGATCTGTCGCGACCATAGCGCCTTGGGTACCACACCAAACATTGCGCCACCATCAAGACGAAAACGACCGGTTTCAATACTGTACAAATGAAAAGGACCCAGCGATAAATCTGATAATTGCATTTAATTATTTGGCAGTTATTTCAAAAATAATTTGTTTTGTCAGAAGTTCCCCGTCTAGCGTCTCACAGTTTTTCCAGCAGCTTATTCAGGAATAGTCGTATCTCCTTCAAATCTTTTTTAAGTGGTAAAGGCACCTCGGCATCACTTGTTTCCCCGTCATTGTTTTGTGACAGAACTTGCTGTGCTCCCTCTGTGCTGTACTTTTTTTTCTGAATCAGTTCCTTGAGTTTTAGGATCGTTTCAATATCTTTCTCTTTATAGACTCGATTTCCGGCTTTATTTTTTTTAGGGTGCAGTTCTTTAAATACGGTCTCCCAGTAACGCAGTACGTGCGCTTCAACCTCAGTTAATTCACTGACTTCGCCTATTGAGTAATAAAGTTTTTTCATAGGAAATGTAAAACGTATCTTTATTGCTTATTATACATGATCTGACTGATTTTATCTAACTCTTTGCCGTAAAATAATTAACAGTAAGTTGACCGACCAAAATATTTCTTTGCAGCTGAGTATTGTCGTACCACTATTTGACGAAGAGCAGTCAATTATAGAATTAGTTCAGCAAGTTAAAGACGCTCTTCTGGATAAATATAACCTGGAGCTTATCCTGATTGATGATGGTTCCGGTGACGGGTCCTGGCGGGCTATTCAGAAGATTTCGAAAAAAGAGCCTTTTATACGTGGAATACGTCTGCAGCGTAATTATGGTAAAAGTACGGCGTTACAAACCGGATTTGAACATGCCAAAGGAGATTATGTAGCTACAATGGATGCCGATCTCCAGGATGATCCCCGTGAAATACCGGAAATGTTGAAGATGCTTAAAGAAAATAACTATGATTTGGTGAGCGGATGGAAGAAAAAGCGTCACGATCCGATTTCAAAAACAATTCCCTCCCGTTTTTTTAATAAAGTAACCTCAATGGTTACCGGTATTAAGCTGCATGACTTCAACTGCGGACTCAAAGTCTATCGCAGGGAAGTGATTGAAAATATTAATCTGTACGGCGAATTGCACCGGTACATCCCGTTTCTGGCACAAAGGGAGGGTTTCGGCAGGATAGGTGAAAAAGTAGTTAAACATCACCCCCGGAAGTACGGAACTACAAAATTCGGTATATCCCGCTTTATGCATGGTTTTCTGGACCTGCTGACCTTGTTATTCGTCAATACATACCTGCAGAGACCGATGCACTTTTTCGGTGCTTTGGGTTTTATACTGCTTATGGCAGGGGGAGGTGTCAATCTTTATTTGACGATTGACAAGCTGTTTTTCGGCCATAATATAGGCGACCGGCCCCTGCTTTTGTTTGGAGTTATGCTTATGGTACTGGGAGTTCAGATTATTTCAGTAGGCTTTTTAGGAGAACTTATTCAAAAAGGCAATGAGGAGAAACAGAAACCGAATGTTAAGGATACACTCTAACCTTTTTCCCTATGAGTCGCATTGCCTATGATCCGGTCAAAGACCGCTTTGCAAGTATAATTCGCAGATCACATTTCCTGCGTACTCTTTTTTATAAATTGCTTGATCTTTTCTTTCTGCGAAGCTGGTATGTCAGGTATATTCTGAAAAAATATGGTTCCGGTATTGACCGCAGTGGAGAATGGAAACTTTTGGATGCCGGCTCCGGGTTTGGCCAATACGACCGCTTCATCCTCACTACTTTTGAGAATGTGAAGATTACAGCTGTCGATGTAAAAAAAGATTACCTGGAGGATTCCAGCAGCTATTTTTCTGAAGAGGTGAGACAAAACAGGATCTCTTTCCATCACACCGATTTATTGGAGCTGGATTACAGCGAACAATTCGAATTTGCGATTTGTATCGATGTGCTTGAGCATATCGATGATGACCGCAGGGTAATCGGCAATATTTACAAGAGTCTTGAACCAGGAGGGTATTTCCTGATGCATTCGCCATCGATCTATTCAGCTGAAGACGCCGGATCTGACGATTCTTTTGTAGATGAACATGCACGTACCGGCTACTCAAAGGAAGATATTCGTCAAAAGATACAGGATGCCGGTTTTGAATCTGTTGAAATCGCCTATACTTACGGGCCGAAAGGACATCTGGCATGGGAGTGGCTCATAAAATACCCTATGATCTGGCTTAACCGGATAAAGCTGTGGGCACTGCCCGTAATTGCTGTCTATTATATTTTTACTCTTCCCGTTGCCCTGATAATGATGAAGCTGGACCTGCGGGAGCATAACGAGAAAGGCGCAGGTATTTATGCACTGGCCCGGAAACGGTAAGCGGTAGGCTGGGGCAGTTGACAGTGGAATCTGCTTTAACCATTATAGAAGCTCTGAGGGAGCTCTGCTCCCGAACATCGGCTTATTTAAATCAATGGTCAAAGGGATGTCTATGGCTGAAGGATCTATAGGAATTGTGCTTATGTTTTACACTATCCGTTCTACATATAATCCGTAATAAATCAGTGCCATTCCGCGGCTAAGAAAGAGAAATATCCCGATAATATACAATCAAAACAGATCTTCTTGTCCACTATTTTGAGTTTTTGGGATCTTAAGATTACTCCCGATTTCGCTATTCAGGTTCCTAATAAAATGGGCAGCCAGCAGCGGTGATGCCCGTTCTTCATTTTGGTGCACAAAAAAATGAATATTAGTCAAACCCTGTTCCTTCCATTTTTTCAGGCGTCCAACCCAATCCTCCAGCCTGGTATAATCGCTGGGATGATTGGCACCAACATACCGGATAAAAGCTTCATTGTTGGTCAGCCGCATATGCATCAGCTCCCTTTCGCCGGCAGTATCGACAATCAGGTTGGCTATATTATTTTCCTCCAGCAGCTGATAAAGATCTTCGGCAACGGCCGGATCATGAAACCAGTCGGGATGGCGGAACTCCACAGCCAATGGAAATCCCTCAGGCCAGAACTCAATAAAATCCTGAACCCTGTCAAAAAATTTGGGCTTGAAATTATCCCGCAGCTGAAGAAAGATGGTTCCCAGGTTTTCCTTGAAATGAGCTACACTGTCAAGATACTCTTCGGTAGCATCCTTTACACCGGAAAGCCACTTTCTATGACTCACCTGCTGATAGACTTTCGGGAAGAATCGAAATTCAGCAGGCACCTGAGCACGCCAGGCGGCTATCTGACCGGCAGGAAAATTACGATAGAAAGTAGCATTGAGTTCAACGGCATTAAATTGCGAGGCATAATATTCCAGTTCGTCTTTAGTTCCCCGCGGATAAAAGTTTTTCAAATCTTTCCGGTTCCACTTTGCACAGCCGACATATATTTCAGGCTTTCCGGAATTTTCGTTTTTGGACAATACTTCAGCGGTTTCGGGATGATCGTCCGGTAAGGACAGATTCGCAGGATCGGGATCTTTAACGCTGCCAAATTTCATAGTGTCTTGAAATAAAATGTTTTGATTAGTTTTATGATAAACGAACAACTACAGTTTAAAGGCGGTTCCATCATTTTAAAGCCACTTTTTTACCTGTCTTAACCGACTCATCACAGGCCAATACAATCTGCAGGGTCTGCACTGCTGCCCTCATATGATCGGAGAGATCAATATTCTCCCGGATAGCTTTGAGGAAATATTGCTGCTCATAAAAGCATAGTTCATCATGACCCGGCTCAGCCGGAGTTTCCAGTACTTCGTCGCTGCCATTTTCCCCTGCATCCGTATAATGCCGTAACAGCTGATTTACTTTTGTATGCTCCTCAATATCGGCGGAGCTTCCCGGGGGAGTATCGTGCGTAATTTTTTGGATGCTGATGCTTCCTTTGGGACCAATAACATCCTTGATGAAATATGCCGATTCACTCATCATCGGTCCCCAGCCCGACTCATACCATCCCACAGAGCCATCGTCAAAGGTTACCTGGAGTTGTCCGTAGTTATACATGTCCGGTGAGATCTCTTCGGTAAGACGTGCCCCGATGGCATGCACGTGCGTTGGACTGGCTCCCGTCATCTGGCACATCATATCGACATAGTGTACTCCGCAATCCACAATAGGTGACATCGCAGACATCAGGTTCTTATGGACCTGCCACTCCGGACCGGTACTCTGCTGGTTCAGGTTCATTCGCATCACCAGCGGCTTGCCCAGCTTCCGGCTTTGTTCCACGAACTGTTTCCAGCCGGGATGATGCCGCAGGATATATCCAACCAGTAATTTTTTGCCGGCTTTCTCTGCCGCTAAAACCACTTCCTCAGCTTTCCTTACGGTCTCGGCCAATGGTTTTTCAACAAACACATGAGCTCCGTGATTCAATGCTTTAATGGCATAATCGGCGTGCGTGTCCTGGTAAGTATTAATGGAGACGGCATCCGGTTTAGTCCGGCGGAGAGCGTCTTCAAAGTCATCGAATGTCGGCAGTCCCCCAAGTTCGGATGACAGCTTTTCCCTGCTTTCCGGGCCGCGGCTGACCAATCCCGAAATATTAAAATCGGAAAGCCTGTGATAAGCTCTTGCATGAGAGGAACCCATATTTCCGCAGCCTGCTACTAAAACATTGATAGTGTTTTTAGCCATAATCAGAATCAATTAAGTTGAAAAATTATTTTTTCACTTTTCGGTACTTGATTTTAAACAGGAGATAAAACCAAATAATGTGGAAAAGGGATAAAAAATATCAAATCAATAAAGGAAAATAACAGCAATCTCTTTTTATTGATAGGTTTTTTTTCTTTAATTAGCTGATAAGTAAACACAACAAATTATAACAAGGGCTCAACTTCTATGTCTGAAAATAATCAAAGCCGCCGAGAATTTCTTTCAACCGCTGCATGGGGAGCAGTCGGAGCAATGGGTGCTGCAAGTTTACTATCGAGCTGCGCCAGTACGGGTTCATTAAAAAACCTGCGGAAAGACAGCCAACTCTCACTGCTGAATGAAGCTCCGGATGGAAAGCCGCTCAGGGCGGGACTTGTAGGATGCGGGGGAAGAGGTACCGGTGCGGCAGTCAATTTTATCGATGCCGGACCCAACCTGGAGATTGTAGCTCTTGGTGATGTTTTTGAAGACCAACTGCTGAAAACCAAAGATGTTCTCAGCAAGGCGCGTGATGTGGAGGTCCCCGAAGAAAACTGTTTCGTAGGTTTTGACAGCTATCAAAAAGTAATTGATGCCGGTGTCGATATTGTCTTGTTTGCCACTCCGCCTCATTTTCGTCCGGTGCATGTTGCAGCGGCTATTGATGCGGGAAAACATATATTTCAGGAAAAACCCGTGGCTGTGGATCCCTTCGGCGCCCGGCAAATGATGGAAACCACTCAAAAAGCTAAAGAAAAGGGTCTGAACATTGTCAGTGGTACTATCAGGAGGTATCAGAAAGATTTCATTGAAACCCAGCGGCGGGTGGCCGATGGGCAAATCGGAGATGTAATCAGCGCCAATATTCTGCGAAACGGCGGGGCAATCTGGTGGGTTGAGCGTCAGCCGGGATGGTCCGACATGGAATATATGCTGCGTAACTGGCAAAGCTTTACCTGGTTGTCCGGCGATCATTTCGTGGAGCAGTTTATTCACGAACTGGATGTTATGAATTGGCATATGGGTGACTTTCCGACAAAAGCTATCGGATATGGTGGTGCTTCTCAGCAAGTTTCCGGTAATAAGTACGATCATTTCAGCGTCTCCTATGAGTACGACGACGGACGAAGGGTCCACTGTGCCACACGACAGATTAACGACACCCATCATAATAAGGTGCAGCATATCACAGGGACCAAAGGTTATGCCGATGCAACCGGTTCGCTGTACAATCATAAGGGTGAACTTATCTGGGAATATCCCTATCCGGATGACAATGGTTCTGATTCGGAATGGGCGGTGAAGGATCCTTACGTACAAGAACATATCGAACTGGTCACGGCGATCCGGACCGGCAATTACATCAATGATTCTGAAGTCATGGTTAACTCCACACGCATGGCGCTCATGGGCACTATGTCGGCATATACCGGCAGGGAGATCGCATGGGAGGAAGTAGTAAACTCCGATCTACGCCTGGGACCTGATATAGACACCTATGAATTCGGTACGGTAACAGGCGTTCCTTTTATGCCGCCGAAGGTGGGAACACCTCCGTCTTCAACGCAGCGCTATGAAATCAAACCGATATCGTAAAATCGGCAGACGGAGGGCCGTAGGTGATTGGTGCGGTGTAAATATTCTGGTAATTATTTTCGGCAATAAATTCCCCCTTAAAAAAGGGGGTGCGGCTTTAGCCGCGGGGGTTGTTTCTATGGTGACGACTTAATCATCGCGACAACAATAATTGTAACAATGAAGGTATAGTTGGATTCAAGCTCCATTTCTTTCACAAAGATGGTCTAACAACCCCCTTTAATTCCCCCTTTGCTACCGTGTCCGACTGCCGGCGGAAGGGGGATTTCTTGCAAGCTCAAAAATTAATCATTCTGGGCCAGCAAATAAGTGGTTAGCATTTTAGTTTGCATATAAAAATCTGACAAATAAATGAATCGAAAAGACTTCACAAGTATGCTTCTGGCATCGGCTGTGGCAACAGCCGTTCCTTCAGCGGTAAGATCGAAGGAACAATCCTCCGGGATCGGAGGTTTTTCGGATAAATTGGTGCCGGCTTTCAAGCCACTTTTTAACGGTGAGGATCTCAGCGGATTTACAGATGTGAACACTTCCGAAGACACCTGGCGGGTCGAGGAGGGTATTCTAAAAGCCACCGGCCACCCGATAGGGATCATGCGGACTAAAAAACAATTTCAGAATTTTATTTTGGATATTGAATGGTGGCACATGGAGCCCGGGGGCAACTCCGGCGTTTTTGTCTGGGCGGATGGAACCCCTCATGAAGATAATCCCTACCCCAGAGGTATTGAGGTCCAGATGCTCGACACTCAGTGGGCTGAGATCAATGATCGTCCCGTAGAATATGTGCACGGACACCTGTTTCCCGTGATGGATTTGGAAGGCACTATTCCCGATAATCTCTCTGAAATAGAAAGCAGAAGTTATGCTTTGGAGAACCGGGTCAGGGGCACGGGCGAATGGAACAGGTATATCGTAGTCTGTGTGGACGGGACGATTAAACTGTCCGTAAACGGAAAATTCGTCAACGGAATCCGTTCGACCAAGCGAAAGAAAGGCTACATTTGTCCTGAATCGGAAGGCGCCGAAGTTCATTTCCGCAAGATTAATATTATGGAATTGCCCGGCGGTGTGATCACTCCCGGCCAGATTGCCCCGGTCGTTGAATGATTGCTATCAGACGTTCAGATTTAGTTCTGATGTCACGAGCACCACACCGCAAATAACCAAGGTGTCATGCTGAATTTATTTCAGCATCTTTTGCACGTATTCAGAAAAAAGCGTTCTTTCATATCGGTCTGGAGTAAACTGATACGGGTAAAATAGGGCGAAGCCGAAGGATTCCTTGCGCCGGCATTACCCGGACTCAAGTTCTGGAGGTATTTCTCAGTTCTGATATTAAATCAGAACACCCTCACCTTCGGCCTCGCAAATTTAAAGAATCAAAAAACTTTTAACAGAAATACATATTGAAGATTAATCTTTAACTTTCTGTTATTAATTTAATTTTCTTTGACGGGGTAGTTTGTAAAGAATTTAGGAATTTCATGTAGTTTTTTTGTTGGAGCGGGGTGGTATTTTATCATAACCAAGTGAGAAAGGGTGCTGTAAGAGATAAAGCTGATGATATGTAAGAAATTTGAAGCACGAATGACTAAAATCCGAAATGGCTAACCATTGTTTCGAATTTAGAACATTCGAATTTCTGAAGTACCGCGTACGGGATTCGAACCCGTGTTACCGCCGTGAAAGGGCGGCGTCCTAAACCCCTAGACGAACGCGGCAGAATGGAACGCGGATGAGACGGATGGTGTGGATTTGCACAGATTTTTATACTTATAATCTGCTAAGATCCGTTCGATCCGAGTTATCCGTGTTCCATAAAAAAGGGAGCCCGATGGGATTTGAACCCACGGCCTCCAGGGCCACAACCTGGCGCTCTAACCAACTGAGCTACGAGCTCCGTAAATCTTTAATTGTGAGTCGTGAGGACTGATCTCAAGACTCAAGACAAAAAGTACCGCGTACGGGATTTGAACCCGTGTTACCGCCGTGAAAGGGCGGCGTCCTAAACCCCTAGACGAACGCGGCAAATCAGATATAAAACCTGAGTCTTGAGTCCAGGAGTTTATACTCAAGACTCACGACTCAAATCTCAAGACTAAAAATTGAGGCGACAGGCGGATTCGAACCGCCGTACGAGGTTTTGCAGACCTCTGCCTAACCACTCGGCCACGTCGCCATGTCTCCTAATATTGATGGAGCACCGGCTGAATACATCAACAAAAAATAATGCCGGGTTCATTCAGTAATACTTTCCGCGATTTCCTGTTCATCAGGGCTTACGGAATTGACCATTCCTGAATACTTCAAAGATCACGAGCAGTACGCCCGACAGGAATCGAACCTGTAACCTACGGCTTAGAAGGCCGTTGCTCTATCCAGTTGAGCTACGGGCGCTCAATTACAATTCTAAATTTTAAATTCTGAATTTTGAATTGCAATGTCATTTTTTAAGCGCCTGGGCGTTAACTCAAAATTTAAAATTAAGAATTCAAAATTTAATATGTCGGGGAGACAGGATTTGAACCTGCGACCCTTCGCTCCCAAAGCGAATGC
>CAZPWQ010000081.1:0-16187 GCA_964590495.1 uncultured Balneolaceae bacterium | reverse complement strand
TCCAGTACGTTTCTCACACGGGCACCTGCACCACAACCTGTCATCCTGAGACACCGAAGCGTAAACCAGGGCAATCAATCAACCAGTCGAAGGATCTCCCTTTCATGGCTATCAGCCCGGACAAAGGCCTCTGCCCCACCAGATTCTTCGGCGGCGGGCCGGAAAAACAACCGGCCCTGGCTCAGAATGACAACGGGGGAGGAAAGGTTTTAAATAAAACCCTACTCACTCCGCGGCCGACCCACTCCAACTCCTTCAGCCGGAGGATGGGTCTGAAAAAGGCTCCCAGCCCTGCCGAACCCGTCGGGCGGCTGAATCTATTTTTTCTTAATAGCGGGAACTACTCACTATTTTCTATTGTGTAAACAATGAGAGTAACAAATATTTCAAGTTCCAGGAGATGATCGTTTGACATGATGTTTTTCGCAGGTTAAAGTCGAAAAACACAACTCGATATATTACCGTATACATCATTTATCATTAGTAACTATTCTAAAATTGAGGCTCCTTCATCATGAGCAACCAAGTCAGTGATTTTTTGATTAATCGTATATCCGAATGGGGAATAAATCGTATTTATGGTTATCCCGGAGATGGTATCAATGGGATAATGGGCGCCCTTGACCGGGCGGAAGATAAGATCGAATTCATCCAGGTGCGGCATGAGGAAAATGCGGCCTTTATGGCCTGCGGTCATGCTAAATTTACCGGAGAAGTGGGCGTCTGCCTGGCCACGTCCGGCCCGGGTGCTATCCATCTCCTGAACGGGCTTTATGATGCCAAAATGGACCACCAGCCGGTAGTGGCTATCGTAGGCCAACAGGCGCGGGCAGCGCTGGGCGGAGATTATCAGCAGGAGATAGATCTCATGTCCCTGTTCAAGGATGTGGCTCATGAATATGTTCATATGGTCTCTGATCCCACGCAGACCCGCCACCTGATAGACCGGGCGATCCGTATTGCTAAAAATTATCGGACCGTTACTTGCGTAATTGTGCCGAATGACGTGCAGGTATTGGATGCCGTTGAAACTCCGCCCCGGGCACACGGGACCATCCACAGCGGTATCGGCCATTCTTCTACGAATATCATTCCGCCGGAAGCCGAATTGCAAAAAGCAGCCGATGTTTTGAATGAGGGAGAGAAGGTAGCGATGCTGATAGGCGCCGGCGCCGCTCATGCTCCTAATGAAGTACGAAAAGTGGCAGATCTGCTGGGAGCAGGCGTAGCCAAAGCGCTTCTGGGTAAGACAGCCCTGTCGGATGAACTGCCTTATGTCACCGGTGCAATAGGGTTGCTGGGTACAAAGCCTAGCTGGGAGATGATGGAAAACTGTGATACGCTTCTCATGGTGGGGACCAGTTTTCCCTATTCTGAATTTCTGCCCAGAGAAGGGCAGGCCCGGGGGGTTCAGATCGATATCGACGGCAAGATGCTGAGCATCCGCTATCCGATGGAAGTGAACCTTCAGGGCGACAGTAAACAAACGCTTGAAGCACTTCTCCCTTACCTGGATTATAAAAGAGACCGCAGCTGGAGAAAAGATATAGAGAAAGATATTGAAAACTGGTGGAAAGTGCTGGAGGCAAGAGCCATGAACAGTGCCGATCCTATTAATCCGCAGCGGGTATTCTGGGAGCTTTCGCCGAAACTGCCATCCGACGTCATACTGACATCCGATTCCGGTTCGGCAGCCAACTGGTTTGCAAGAAATCTAAAAGTGAGAGAGGGAATGATGGCTTCGCTTTCCGGTAACCTTGCAACAATGTGTCCGGGGGTTCCTTATGCCATTGCGGCCAAATTCGCTCACCCGGATCGTCCCGTCATAGCACTGGTGGGTGACGGCGCCATGCAGATGCTGGGAAACAACGGCCTGATTACCATTGCCAAATACTGGAAGAGGTGGAGTGATCCCCGCCTGGTAATCATGATCCTGAACAACCGGGATCTCAACCAGGTGACCTGGGAGCAAAGGGTAATGGTTGGAGATCCGAAATTCGAGGTTTCGCAGGATATTCCCGATTTCCCGTATGCCGAATATGCCGAAATGCTCGGACTAAAAGGGGTGAAAACTGATGATCCGGAAGAGATTTCTGATGCCTGGGACGATGTATTATCTGCCGGCCGTCCCGCCGTATTGGAAGTGATAGTCGACCCCAGCGTTCCGCCGCTTCCTCCGCATATCAATTTTGAACAGGCCGTAAACTACGCCAAAGCACTATTAAAAGGAGATCCGAACCAGTTCGATATCATCAAGCAAACCTTCAAGGATGCTTTGAAAGAAGCGATTCCCCGTTCCGGTGATTAAATCCGAAATGCCCCCGATGGGGAAATCCGAAGCACAAATGTTCAAAAACTTGTCCGCTAACCAGCTGATCCGAAACATCTGAAGCTATAAGATTTAAGCAGCTCGAACAGTTCAATCCTGCTTATGGGATCTAACCTACAACCGTTTTGGATTTCGGTCATTACCAAAAAGAAATAGATCCCGTCCGACCGCTGATTTCGCGGTCCGACGGGTACGACGGGGCTGGTAGCCTTTCCTCTTCGAACTCTAACCCTGCCCCTTCTTACCCATCGGACGGCAACACCAGCCGTCTGATGGGAATGTCAGCCCGAGCAGTTATAAGTGAATATTACCGATTCCTTTTGCTTCCGCCTTCTCAAAGCTCAAAGTAAAAAGTGTCCCCGAATCAAGGGAACAGTAATTGTATTCTGCATGCAACTGTTGGGACAGGGTTTCGATCAGCTTCAAACCAAGGGTACTGCCGGTCATGGAAGTATTAAAATCAGGAGGCAACTCATTCCCGTCATCCTGTATTTCAAGATATATCTTTTTATCCTCTTCATACACCGACACATATAAATTTCCCTTTTCCTGATCCTCATAAGCGTGTTTCAGGACATTGGTAATAACTTCGTTCGCGATGAGCGAGCAAGGAATAGCCTGGTTGATATTCAGTTCTATTTCATCAAGTTCGAAGGTAGTCTTCAGGCTCGTATTGATATGGAAGGTCTGAGTAATATTTATTACCAGTTTCTTAATGGTTTCATCAATAAATACTTTCGACAGGTTTTTTGATTGATATAACAACTCATGGATAGTCCCCATTGTTTGTATCCGGACTACACTGTCATATAATTTTTTTTGAAGTCCTTTATTCTCTTCATCAAAAGCCTGCAGCTGCATGATACCGGAAACCACAGCAAGATTATTTTTTACCCGGTGATGGATTTCCATCAGCAGAACCTCTTTCTCTTTCAAAGACTCTTTCAGCTCCTTTTCGTTACTCTTGCGCTCTGTTATATCGCGACCCACGCAGACCCAGTGGCTGTAATCTCCATCGGCATTTTTAACCGGAGACATGGAAACATTAATCCAGAAAGGGACCCCGTTCTTTTTGTAATTAATGAATTCTGCTTCACAAATTTCCCAGTTTTCCATCTTACGGCGCAGATATTTACGTTCCTCTTCATCCGTTTCAGGCCCGGTAAGAAAATGCGGTGTTTTCCCCACCGCCTCCCTTTTATTGTATCCTGTCATCCGGGTAAAAGCATCATTCACATATAATACTTTTCGCCCGGGCAGATCAGACGGGCTGGCTTCCAGTATTACCACCGATTCTGTTGTTGTAGCAACAGCCGATTCCATCAGTTTGAGCCACTGCTCTTCCTCCTTCTGCCGGGTCACATCCTGCATCGCGCCGATAATACGAACCGGTTGCTGATCTGCCCCTGAGACTATAAAAGCCCGGTCATAGATGTATTTATAACTGCCATCGGCACACTGGAACCGGTATTCCATCTGAAAACGATCTTTCTTTTGCGACAAGGCATCCTCAATTTCCTTCACCACGTGCGGGTAGTCTTCAGCATGGATCTTCTCCCGCCACCAGTTGCCCGCTTTTTCCACCTCCTGTTTCCTGTATCCAAACATGGCATGGATATTTTTATTATACAGTACGATATCCTTATCAAGATCGAAATCCCATATAGTATCACTTGTGGCTTTCGAAAGAATTTGAAATCGCTCAACACTCTCTCTGAGTACCTCCTGTTGTTTGATGCGTTCGGTTACGTCCCGGGTATTGCCAATATATCCCCGGATAGCCGGATTCTCAGTCATATTGGTGATTATGGATTCCAGCCAGCGCCACGGGCCATCTCCCACCCGCAATCGATAAGGGTCTGGTTCGGCCGTTTCGAATGCCGATAAATTCTTCATGGTCTCGCGTATTCGTTCCTGGTCCTCCTCGTGGATAAAGTCGAAGCAATTTTTGCCGATAAATTCTTCAGAAGACGCCCCCAATCCTGTCTGCCTTTCCGAATTAGGTGATGCATAAATATAATTACCCTCCGAGTCAAGGATGGAGATAAGATCGGAACCGTCCTGAATTAATGATTTAAACCGGTGTTCGCTTAACCGCAACGCTTCTTCCGCACGCCTGCGTTTATCTATATTTTGAGTACTTCCGTAAATACGTACACATTCATCGTTTTCGAATACCGTCTCACCGAACGTCCGTACCCAGCGTTCGTTACCTTTTGCGGTTATTATAATCAGCTCTTCATTAAACGACTCCCCCGTCTCAACCGCCTGTTCAAGGGCTTTTCGTATGATCCTCCGGTGTTCATCTTTAACAAAGCTAAGAGCACTCTCCAAATCCGGTTCAAAGTCCTCATCCACCTCGTGCATTTTCTTTATACCGGAGGACCAGAATAATTCCTCATTTTTTACATCCACCTCCCAGTGCCCTATTTCAGCCAGCTGATAAGCTTTATTCAACAGTTCCTGCTTCTTTATCAGTTGTCTGTAATTCAGAAGCTCGCGAAGGACGGCCGGATTCAAACGCTGCAGGTTGTCTTTCATTATATAGTCTGAGACCCCCGCCTGCATTGCATCCACCGCTTCCTCCTCATCAATCTGTCCCGAAACCAGGATAAACGGCAGATCCGGGTATTTTTCCCGTACCAGATGCAAAGCCTCCATTCCACTGAAACCAGGCAGATTATAGTCACAAAGCACCAGATCAGGAAGATCTTGCTGCAAGTGTTTAAGAAAAGCCTGTTTTTCGCTTACGATTGTGACTGCTATCTCCTTATTCAGTTTGCCAAGCTGAATTTTAATCAGCTGTGCATCGCTCTTGTTATCTTCGACGAGCAATATGTGATATTGATTGTCCACTGAAAATTCTCCCATCCCCATTTTAAAGATTTTGCAAGGAGCAGATGGATTAAAAAACCACCATCTGTCTGTACAGATCGTAAATGTACAATTATAAATGGGAATATCTAACCTGTATTTCACTTTGTGGGAAGATTACCTGTGTCTCAATAAGCTGCATGATTTTTAGAACAGAGGCGGCCCCTAATTCTTGGGGTTTGGTGAAAAATATAGGCTAACTTAAGGATTGAAAAGCAGAGAAGAACTGTTTAGAAAAAGAAAATTAAAAATAAAAGTTGACATCATCATGAGAGGAAAAATCAGAAAAGAAGGTAAATACGAGTTGTTTGAAACAACTAAAGGTCACACTATTTTAAATCTGAAGAATGAAAGTTTTTATGCTTTGGTAGAAGGTCAGCAAGGTGAGATCATCGTAAAATCAGACTCGGATCACGAAAAAAAGAACCCTATAGCAAAAGGTGATTTCCATTATGTTGATTTTGAAGATGATCCGGAGTTCCAGGATATGCCGCACCTTTTTTTACAGGATCAGGACAAGTACAGGGAGCTGATTCTTCCAGAAGGACTGCCCGACAATGAGAATTACCAGAAAAAATTAATCCGTATTGACGGTGAATTATCTAAATCTGAAGTATTGGAGCATGTTAAAGGCAGTGGAAATAAAGGAAGTGAGAAGCAGTATGCTGATAAGGCAGAAGGGCTCCGTATGAAAACAAAGAAAGAACTTTATGATATGGCTCAAAAGCATAAGATCAAGAACAGATCCAAAATGGATAAAGATGAACTTGCAGTTGCACTTGAAGAAAAGCTAAAATAGAATACTGATATATTTAACAGATGTAAGAAAGAGATCATATACTGCCATTTTCTATGATAGGACGTTGTCGAAAGAGTATTCTTTGAATTAACTCCAACCGGATAATAACCTGGTAATTAAAGGTTCAGGATATCCTTATGTCAGATGCTATTTCCCGAATAGTAGCGACTAATAAGTCGAAAGCATCCGTTTTTGTAATATAGGCCGACGCACCCGCATTTTTCATCTCCTTCACAATCTTATCTTCATCATTAGTCGACAGACCGATAATACGGGTTTTCGGCATATCAGCAGTAATCCTGCGTGTAGTCTCAATACCATCTATGCCGGGCATATTAACATCCATCAGGATTATATCGGGAGATTTTTTCCGGGCCAACTTTATAGCTTCCATTCCATTGGCTGCCTCACCCACAACTTCCATTCCATTCTGGTTCTCAATGGTTTTACGAACCCATTTTCGTACTAACCGGTGATCATCGACAAGCAGGATTTTAATGTTTATAACTTTCTGTCCGCTCTGTATGAATGGGACTAGTGTGTCAGTTGAAAAGAAGTATGGCGGTAAGTAATTGGTAAATTTTAATAAAGTGAAGCCAAAGCATTTTTTAAAGGGGATCTCACTAAACATAAGCTTTTTGTTACATGAAGGATCAAATTTTTACTACATAAATTCTGGGTTTTCAACTACAGGCTTCAAAGTTTGTTCCGATGCATGTACAAAATTTTGAAATTGGTTAAATGAGGCAGAAACAAAAGATAAGGATATTAGGAAAAGCTTAGATATAATAGCCTAAATGTAAGGTGCTAACGCAGCTATAGTTAGCCTTCAGGCAGAAGACATTGCTTCACCCCTGATGGTGGCGCATAGTGCTTCGAAAGCCTCTGTCTTTGTCAGATAAGCCGTGGCACCGACATTGTACATCTCTTCAATTACACTTTCATCATCATGTAATGACAATCCTATAACCCGGATGTGGGGCATATCAGATAAAATCTTTTGTGTCGCCTCGATTCCACCCATCCGTGGCATATTCACGTCCATCAGGATTATATCAGGAGATGTCGAATGAGAAAGTTCTACAGCTTCCTCGCCATCGGCCGCCTCACCTATCACCATCATATCATCTTCTTCTTCAATTATTTTTCGCAGCCCTTCACGTACCATCTGGTGATCGTCGGCCAATAACACTTTTATCTTTTGACCGGTTTTCTTCACATAATCATCAGGAATGGACGGAGTATCTTTGACTTCAGAAACAGAAGGTATAACCTGCTCACTCTCTTTCAACGGAATATAAAGATCCACTTTTGTACCCTTTCCAGGATTCGAATAAACTTCCACTTTTCCCCCAAGCAAATCCAGCCGTTCCCGAATACTAAATAATCCAAACCCGGCATTTGCACTCGGCATAGAATTTAAATTACCGGTATCAAATCCACTGCCTTTATCTTCTACTGAAATCAATACATGGCTATCATTTGGGTTAATTCCAATATGGGCTTTATTGACCGTGGTATGTTTTACAACATTAAACAGCAGTTCTCTTATACATTGCGAAATCGTAGTCTGTACTTCCTTTGCAAGAGGTACCTTCCGGTCTACATCTTCAATGGAAACCGCCAGGTCATGCTTTTCCATCTTTTTAGCGATCCATTTTAAATTTGCTCTTATATCTTCATCATTAAGTGAAGGCGGAGGTTTTAATTCCGACATAAGATTGCGGGTATATGCCAGGGCGTCATCCATTACTTCTTTTAACTTTTCTATGTCGGAATACTTATTACCGGAAAATTCATCCTTCTTTAACAGATCCACCTGCATTTTGCCCACGGCGAGCATTTGACCCAGATTATCATGAAGTTTAGTAGCTAAACGACGGCGTTCCCGTTCTTCCGCTTTGCTCAATTCTGAGGCCAGGGATCGCAACTGGTCCTGATAAGATTTTAAAGTAGAAGTCCGTTCCGCTACCCGTTGCTCAAGAGTTTCATTCATCTCTTTCAGTTCTTCCTGAGCCTGCTTTCGTTCTGTGATATCACGTGTAAAGCAGCGGGTGTGAATGAATTCGCCATCCTCCTCATATACGTTTGAACTGATGAGCACATGTTTAATAGAGCCATCCTTGCACAGCAGGGGAGCTTCATAGTCCTGCAATTCTTCCCGATTTTTCAATCTGGTCAATATATCCTCAATTGTCTCCCCATCGGCATGAAAGTCCGCTATAGGCCGCCCCACATATTCTTCCCGGGAATATCCCAGTAAATCGAGTTCTGCCTGATTCGCCCGTTGTACAATTCCGTCGGGTCCTACAAAATGAATACCAACTGCGGCATTTTCGAAGAAATCATTAAGTTCCTGTTCATTTCGCCGGATCTGTTTTTGAGCTTCCTTCTCTTCGGTAATGTCGATCAGCATATTAATGCCCCCTATCATATTACCATTTTTATCCCATATCGGCGACGGGTAAGGTCTGAACCAGACCCGATTCCCATCCGGACGTTCGGCAATTGCTTCTGTTCCAAGAATGGGACGTTCCTCTTTTAGTGCGAGAGCCATAGGGCATTGATCGTGCGGCATGTGCCTTCCATCAGGATGATACAGCTTTAGTGTCACACACCATTGATCGGTTCCCAGCTCCGGCTCCCGGCCTGAAAATTCTACGGCGGCAGGATTATAATGGGTAAGGCGTCCTTCAGCATCTGTTGTATAAATTGCTGCCGGCAGAGAATCGATCATTCGACGGAATTTCTCCGTATGAATACCCGGATTTTGATCTGGCTTTAACATTCTGTTAAATTCCTTAGTATTAACAGTCATATAAAAATTTTCTTGATGAAAGATAAGTACGTTAATTCCCTATTTTTCCTATTTGTGGATTAAATTTGTCGAAATTATTTCTTCATTGTTGTAACAATTTGTACAAATTCATTGTATTAACTAATGCTTAATTTGTTTATTATTTTGAAGAACATCTCTTAAGCTTTTTTTAACCCTCTGCAATGAAGCTTTGCTGCCGTAAACCAAACTCTACACAAGAAACAAAGCTCCCTCAAAGTTGTTCCTGTATTTGGATTACAGAGTACTACCGCAATAAATAGGTAAAAATCCTTTCTTCGGCAAGTAAAGAGTACATAAAGCCCGCTTCGATTCCGGTTACGAAGCAGGGTTTACCTTACTGGTAAATACTTAAATTCTCTATGCTTGACTGAAGTAAACGTACAATCTTGGCAGTAGTATTATAAAATTCTAATAGTTATCACCCGGATTTTTTCGATTATAAATTATTTCACCAAAGAGGATCGCATCGCTGCTGTCATTGGTCACACTGTTCACTGTTCACTGTAATCCCCAGTCCCGGGCTATCATTCAGAACCACACATTTGTCACTGTCGAGCGTAAGACCATTCGCCGGATCGTTTTTGATGAGCAGGTGCCCGTCCAGATCCACGTAATCCGCCCACAGTCCCAGCAGGGCTCCCGCCGCGTTGGCAAGCGAGCTTTCGATCATACAGCCGACCATCACACTGAGTCCCCGCTTTCGGGCTTCGGCTATGACCTGCCGCGCTTTAATGAGGCTTCCGATCTTCATCAGCTTAATATTGATACCATGAAATGACCGGGCGATGATATCAAGATCTTCGCTGCCAGTGAAGCTTTCATCGGCCACCAGTGGGATTGGCGACCATTTCTTCAGCTCCTGCATAGCTTCTATCATGGCGGAAGGCATCGGCTGTTCCACGATTTCAATATTGTGCTCCGCCAGAAATGTTATCTGCTCTTTTGCCGTGTTTATATCTATCCATCCTTCATTGGCATCCACCCGGATCGGCTTATTGGTAATTTCGCGTATCGCCCGGATGATATCCCGGTCACGTTCCGTACCCAGCTTCACTTTCAGGATGGGGTATTCGGAAGCAGTACGTACTTTTTCCTGTATTACTTCCACTGTGTCGAGACCGATGGTGTACGAAGTCGGCGGTGTAGTATTCGAGGGGGCATGCCACAGCCTCCAGAGCGGCTCGCCTTTTGTATTACCGTACCGGTCGAGCCAGGCCATTTCCAATGCAACCATTGCCGATATTATCGGTTTGGACCTGGTGGACAGTTTTTCCGCTAGTTGCTCTCCGGTGGTAATATCATCAAAAAAATCTTCCGGAAGCCTTTTAAAGAATGCCTTCACTTTATCGGAATCCTCACCGTACCGGACATTTGGAGCCGCTTCACCGAAACCATCAACGCCGCCGGCTGATAGCTTTACAAATACATTCCGTACAGTTTCTTTTGTACCACGTGAAATGGTAAAAGGCTGTTTCAGTTTTAGTTCCTTTGCTTCCCATGAAATATTAGACATAACTCATGATTTTCATCAGTTCCAGGTAACTATAAAATGCCGGTGCAGCCAGAATCAGGGCATCAAAACGGTCAAAGAAACCGCCGTGACCGGGCAGAATTCCGGCTGAGTCTTTTGCACCCGCCGCACGTTTCAGGCGGCTTTCTGTCAGGTCTCCTATCGGGCCGAATATACTTATGAGTAACGTAGCCGGCAGCAATAGTACCAACGAAGCCGGCAGAGGTATCGGGACCAGGTAATACACGATCAACAATCCCGTGATGGCTCCGAGAATACCGAACAGGAAACCTTCCCAGGTTTTGCCGGGACTGATATTAGGGGCCATCAGGCGTTTACCAAACTGTTTTCCGCCGAAATAGGCGAACACATCATTGCCCCATACCATAAGCAGCAGGGTCAGAGTTAATACAAAGCCGGTTTCATGCGTGTCCATATTGCGGATGAGAATGAGACATAAAAGTCCGGCCGGTGCATAGACACCGCTGAAAAAAGATGGGATCATTTCCGTTATTCCGCGATCGCCGCTTTTAAAAAGCTGAATGCCGATAAAAAGCAGGAACACGATGAGAAAAAGAAGCTGTAAATTAGCCAGGTAAGGTGACAATAAAATCAGCAATCCTATGGTATAGGGAAAGTAATCGTCGGCTTTGTATCCCGCCCTGTCCATAAGCATGGCCAGCTCCCGTTGAATGAACAGGGTTATCAGGACGACCAATCCTGCAAAATAGAGTTGCCCGATCCACGTAACGTACAGGAATAGCGCGGCGGCGGGGACGGCAAACACAATTCGCTTGATCAGTTCTCCCAAATCCTATCCTTCCTCGTTGTTCTCTTCGCCCGGGAGTTCTATCTCATCCAGGGCACGGCGGGCTTCCTCCTCGTACTCTTCCGGAACATACAGATAAACCAGGGCCATTTCACCTACATTCAGGCTGTAGGCGGAATCACGTTTGGAAAGAATATTAGAGGGAATTTCCAGGTTGGAAAGGTAATTTTTTGCAAATTCGACCTCATAGTTGGTACTGCGTTCCATAACACATACCCAGTTGTCGATATCGTTTGGCGTGGGATCATTGAACATATTAATCACCGTCTGCTACTTTTAAATTACTGTGTTGCATATATAACGAATATATTAAAAAAGCAGATATAAAAAGACTGAGAAAAACCGCCCACATCGGGGGCATCGATTCAGGGGTTATTTCTGCAAAGGCGGATTCCGGATAATATGTTCCGACAAGAACACTGCCCCCGTTGTTGACAAGATGAGCTACCATTGCCGGATATATACTTTCCGAAGTCCATGTAACGTAGGCCAGAAAGATGCCGATTGCCGCCAGTGGCAACAGGTTACTAAGCTGTACGTGGTAAAGGCCGAACAGTAATCCTGAGACAAGGATGGCCGGCCATATTCCCCAGCTTTTTTCAAAGGCCCGCAATACATAACCCCGGTAAAGGGTTTCTTCACATACCGCCGGAACCAGTCCCACGTGAAAGAGTGTCAACCATAAAACATGATCACCTCTCAGAAACTGTTCGATCATATCCATTTGTGTCTGCTGAAATCCATCGAAGACCTCGGGCACAGGGATTTGTGCATTCAACCACGACAGAAACCAAATAGTAGGCTGCAATGCCAGTGTGGCAACGGTGGTAATGATTACCATGGTACTTGTATTTCCGTGAACCCTGAAGCGCAGAAATCCGGCCCGGTCTCTCCTTGAAGTATGAAGCCTGCTGAAAAACCATGTCGCCAGGCCCAGGAATAAAATCTGTCCGGCCGAATTGCCTATAAAAAGCAGATCCAGGTTATCAATGAGCATCTCAGCGGCCCCCATTGGTTCAATGGACGTATCACTTCTCATTACGATAAGTGCTACGGCAACGATTCCGGCAACAACCTGGAATCCTATAAAAGCTGCGATTATCCAGAGTATGGCCAACGCCCAGTCGGAGAAACCGTTGCGTTCGGCCCACGATTTATACACAGATGTGCTTGAGTAACCATTGCCAGAAGCTGAATTCATAAACTTTTATTGAGAGATCACTCCTCTTTTTTTCCAAATACTTTTGCACCGATCATGCCTGTCAGAAGACTTAATAAACCGTTGATGGGAATCCCCCAGAGCAATTGCCCGCTAAAACTGCTGTTACTCCTCATACTCTCTACGGTTGAATCTATCATCTGTTGTTTACTTTCCTCCGGAATTTCCATGTTTTCAAGGTTGGCAACCGTGCTCTCAATCATTCTTTGTGTAAGATCCGGATCAATAAGCGTCCATGCCTGGCTCAGTAATGCATTGACTACTGCTACCGCGGCTCCGGTCAAAAAACCGATAAGTGCTCCCTGTCCCAATGTCAGCGAAAGATCATATTCATTCGTGTAGTGCCATACAGCAGTGAAACCTGCAAACGCTACTATCAGACAGCCGAAAATTCCAATAAACATGGTTGGCCCGAACATCGAACCCGTTGCCTCTGAATTAATCGTAACATATGAGGAAACAAGATATATTATGAATGAAATAATGCCGAATATTACTGCTGCTATTCCAACTGATGTCCAGTATGAAGGTCTGAAATTATCCTGTTTATATCGTTGTTCTGATTGTTCCATCAACATCTCCCGTTTGTTTGGTTTTTAGTGGTGTAAATTCATTGACAAACAGCATAACCACCGATAATCCCAGCAGTCCCCCGAGTGCCAATCTTGAATACAGCGTATTTTGCCAAAATCCAAAGAAATTTCCAACTATATCCAGCAGGTTAACTGCAATTACTGCCAAGATAATAGTTTTTTGTCTTTTGACAAGTTTCCTTCCGATGATAGAAAAAGCCGGTAATAAAACCCATCCTGCGCCAAAAGATGCATAAATACCAATACAGCGACTGCATACTGCCATGGGCTGGCCGTTCAACCACAGCGAACGGGCCGGATCCTGGTGACAAAAGTCGGCAAAAAGAAGATGCTGCCATTGAATATAATAAGGACTGCTTTGGTAAAACAAACCACCTCCAATAGCCACAATAATAATGCCGAACATAACCACCGATATGAATATGTAAAGACTCCGGTTTTCCATCATTCCTTCCTTCCATCATTCCTTCCTTCCATCATTCCATCATTTCTTCATTTCTTCATTCCATTACTCCATTACTCCCTGCCTACTGCTTTTTGCAAACTATCCAAAAAGTTCCCGGGTGCCCGGCATGGTTTTCGGTTCTTCTCCTGCATAAAACAGAGGATGACTTCTCCGGTAACATGAGGAGTATTACGCCGATCTGTATACACTTCATAGTAAGTTTCCAGCCTAACGGAAGGTATGTCAAAAATAAGCACTCTGATCTGCATCAGTTCATCATAGTAGATAGGGGCCCTATAATCTGCACGGGCACTGATCACCGGCAGCATAACACCTTCTTCCTCCAGCTTTGCATAAGGAAAGCCCAGGGACCTGATCATTTCCGTACGGGCTTCCTCAAAATACTCGAGGTATCGCCCGTAATAGACATAGCCCATTTTATCGGTTTCCCCGTACCGGCTTCTCAGTTTATGATCATAAGTATAGACAGCTTCTTTTTGAGGAAACACGTAATCCCGGATATTTAATAGTTATTTCGGTTCGGAGACTTTTTTCCATTCTCCCATTTTGGAATACTTCTCAATCCTGGAATCCACCAACTTGTCCGGACCGTCTTTTAACAACCGTTCAAGGGATGACTTGATTTTCTTTTTAACTGCCAGGGCCGCTTTATCCGGATCGCGGTGGGCACCACCCAGCGGTTCTTCAATAATACCGTCGATTACTTTTAAATTCTTCAGATCATGCGCCGTCAATTTCAAAACAGCTGCTGCCTGTTCTTTATAATCCCACGTTTTCCACAAAATCGATGAGCAGGATTCAGGAGAAATAACGGAATACCATGTATTTTCCATCATGTATACCTCGTTACCCATGCCGATGCCTATCGCTCCACCGCTGGCTCCCTCTCCGATTACAACTGTGACAATAGGTACTTTGAGGGTAGCCATCATTTTAAGGTTCTTTGCAATAGCCTCTGCCTGTCCCCGCTCTTCGGCCTCCAGTCCCGGATAGGCGCCCGGAGTATCCAGCAGGGTAATGACGGGGACATCAAATTTTTCAGCCAGCTTCATCAAGCGGTAAGCTTTACGATAACCTTCCGGGTTGGCCATCCCGAAATTCCGGTATTTTCGTCCTTTGGTGTCACGACCTTTTTGATGACCCATTATCATGACCGACTGGCCATCCAGTGTGGCGAATCCGCCGACAATAGCCTTGTCATCGCTTTCATAGCGATCCCCGTGGAGTTCAACAAAGTTTTCGGTGATTTTATAGATGTAATCCAGCGTATAAGGACGTTCCGGATGTCGCGCCAGCTGTACTCGCTGCCAGCGGGTGAGATTGGTAAAAATCGATTTTCTTAACTCGTCAACACGCTTTCTTAACCGCTTGATCTCGGGAGCCAATACTTCATCATCAGCTACCCTCAGCTCACTCAGTTCATGTATTTTCTTTTCAAGATCAGCAATAGGTTGCTCAAAATCGAGATACTGCATAAAATGCTTTTAAAATAATTTCATGTGAATTTGAAATATACAAACTACTTTGGAGAGTTTAATGTTCAAAATGAAATCCAAATTCCAAATATTCTAAATTCTAAGCATACTTGCGGACTCCCGGGACGAGCCCTGAAATACAAAAGCAACCGTTTCGGATTTTGAACATTCGTGCTTCGGATTTTATTCTTTCGGATTTTGAACATTCGGATTTCGGATTTAACACCTATAATTTTCCGAAAATGCTCGAAAGTTTTAAAAACCACACCCGCCATATCGCCTCCCATACAATGGATTTTGACATTTTTGAAACACCCTCTTCCCGTTCCCTAAAGATAATCGACACTTCTTTCAATTTGAATCCCGCTTTCCATGCCCTGAAATGAAGCTCGATTTGAAAAGCGTATCCATTCGACCGGATTTTATCAACAGAGATCGATTCAAGGACTTTGCGGCGAATACATTTAAACCCCGCGGTAGTATCAGCGACAGGAAGTCCGGTAACAAACCTGGCATAAAGATTTGCTGTATAAGAAAGAATAAGCCGGCTCAACGGCCAGTTGACAATACTGATGCCATTAGAATAACGGGATCCGATAGCCAGATCCGCCCTGCCCTTTTCAACCTCGTCGATCAGTTTGGGGAGATCCTCAGGATTGTGGGAAAAATCAGCATCCATTTCACATACCTTACCGTAATTCCTCTCCAGAGCGAAATTGAATCCCCGCACGTAGGCTGTACCCAGTCCCAGCTTACCTTCGCGGCTGATTAAATGGAGACGGTTTTCATACTCGTCTTGTCTTTCTCTCACAATATCAGCTGTACCGTCGGGCGACCCGTCATCCACTATGAGCAGGTCTATAGCGGGGTCAAGACCCATTACCAAATCTATTAATCTGGATATATTATGGGCCTCATTATATGTGGGAACTATAACTAAAGTCGGGTTTGGCATAAATAACAAGAATTAAAGCCCTTAATTTTCAATAATTTCCTTCCATTTCAAAATTTTTGAATGATACGGATTTTGATACTTATTATTGCACCCATATTTCGTTATTATCTACAGGCCACAAAAACACGGAAACACGGAAACACGGAAACACGGAATATATTTAAGTTCTAATAACGCGTTTAGTGGTTGCATTTGGTTCTGCGCTGGAAGTTATCAGCTGTCAGCATTCAGCTTTCAGCTTTCAGAGGCTGTCCAAAAAGTCATTTTTCAATAAATATCAGTTAATTTTTTTAAGATTT
>CAZPWQ010000080.1:0-16250 GCA_964590495.1 uncultured Balneolaceae bacterium | reverse complement strand
TCTTAATTTTATCAATCTTTGTGACCAGAGGTCACATGGTATGCATTACGTACCGGGAGATACGTAGCGAGGATGGGTTGTTTTTGGGTGCCGTAATCAGATGCATCACTCATATTCATCAAGCCATTGCACTATCGAGTCCTATGTAAGGACATCCCATGGGATGTCCTTACAAGAAGATATCGATACTCTCAGGAATCTATTATCAACACTTCCAGTCTTCGTGGGCCGTGAACGCCTTCCACGCGGCTGAGCTCGATGTCTGATGTAGCAGATGGGCCGGAAATAAAGGTAATCGGGCGTCCCTCATTTTTTACCGGGGATTCGAAATGAGCAAAACCTTCGGGCACCAGTTCTACAATTTGACTTTCACTAACTATACAGAGGTGATAATCGGGAAGCAGTGTCAATACTCTTCTTCCCTGACCTTTTTCCGCATCCAGAATAATAGTACCCGTTTCGGCTACAGCAAGAGCACAGGTGGTGATAACACCGTCCGACTCATCCAGCTCCCGGTTAGTCAGCGGTGATGCCGGATCATCGAATAAATGTGTGATTGTTTCAGGAAGCCATTCTTTTGGAAAACCATCGGGTACAGCGATTTTTTCGACTCGTTCTCTCTGACAGGCTTCAACTATCGCATCAAGCAACTCTCTGGATTCCACCCGTTTCACTGTAGCTTTGTACTCACTGACACGTTCAGCAAATAAAGCCGTAATTTCGTCTCCTGTTCGCTCTCCTTTTTGGTGGTAATTACGTGGTACTTCGACATCCTCCGGTTTTTCACTATCAGACACATTATCAAGTGCTTTTCGAATAATAGCTAAAATATGATCTTTTTCTTTACTCATTGCGATCCCTCCACCATTCACGAAAAGTTTGATCCGGGATAGGCTTCAGGTCGCGCATGGCTGTCCAGCCTGATAATTCACCGGGAAGTTTTGAGATTGTGCCGTCTTTCACAAAAAGCTTTTGTCCCGTTCGTGCCCACCTTTGAGCCCGCTCATAGCGGGAACGGCTCCGGAATACGCTCCCCATAAACTTCATCCCGATATGCTCCCGGTCCGTTTTACCTTTAAATCCGCCTTTCCGTTTCTTTTGATCAACAATTTTTCCGCGCAGATGTACGAGGACCTCCGGTATATCGATCTTCACCGGACAAACTTCATAGCAGGCTCCGCACAAGGTTGAAGCATACGGTAGCGAAGCTGCTCCATCATCCTCCAGACCTTTCAGCTGTGGTGTCAAAATAGCGCCGATCGGTCCGGGGTAAACCGAGTTATAGGCATGTCCACCCGTTCGTTCATAGACCGGGCATACATTCAGGCACGCGCTGCACCGGATACAGTTGAGGGTCTGGCGACCGACTTCATCAGCCAGAACATTGGTGCGGCCGTTATCCAAGAGAACAAGGTGAAACTCCTGCGGACCGTCTCCTTCGGTAACGCCTGTCCAGAACGAATTGTATGGATTCATACGCTCTGCCGTTGAGGAACGGGGCAACAATTGCATGAACACCTCGAAATCGCGCCACTTCGGGATAATTTTTTCAATCCCCATTACAGTGATCAAGGTATCGGGAAGTGTCGTACACATCCTGCCGTTACCCTCTGATTCCACCACAGCAACAGTTCCGGTGTCGGCCACTGCGAAATTAGCTCCACTTATCCCGACCTTTGCATTCAAAAACTTTTTGCGGAGGTAGAGACGCGCCGCCTCGGCAAGATCCTCCGGCCGGTCGCTCAGTTCATCATTATTCAGTTTTTCACGAAACAGCTCGCGGATTTCAGCGCGGTTTTTGTGTATGGCCGGCACAAGGATGTGCGAAGGTTCATCTCCGGCCAGTTGCACGATTAGTTCTGCAAGGTCGGTCTCCAGTGCCTGAATCCCCTCTTTTGCCAGTGCCTTGTTAAGTTTAATCTCATCCGTGGTGATAGATTTCACTTTCACCACTTCTTTGACCTCCTGTTGTTTCACAAGACCTGTTATAATACGATTGGCCTCTTTTGCATCACGAGCCCAGTGTACTTGTCCGCCGGCTTTCTGTACCGATTCTTCGAGCTGCAAAAGGTAATGATCCAGGTGACGCATCACACGCTTCTTTATCCTGCTTCCGGCCTCACGAAGTGCTTCCCAGTCAGGCATCTCACCGACTGTTTTTTCACGCTTCTCTCTGATGGTGTGTGTGGCATAGCCGATATTCCGCCGCAGCTGGGTGTTGGATAAGTAAACCTTTGCCGATTCTTCAAAGGTCGGTGTGTGTTCGGGTTTGTCCATTAAGCGTGAATTAGAATTTTTACCTTTAATTCCGTTTTCGTGCTGTGAAATTATTGTATCGCGGATTGCCAATCCGCGTTACTCTGTGGATGCCAGTATTTCGGCAAGATGTACCGGTTCGACTCCGCTTCGCTGGCGATGCAGAGCTCCGCCTATGTGCATCAGGCAGGAGTTGTCAGCAGCAGCACAAACTTCGGCTTCCGTATCTTTAATGTGACGAATTTTATCTCCCAGCATCGCCATTGAAGTATCGGCATTTTTTACCGCAAAGGTGCCGCCAAAACCGCAGCACTCTTCGGCGGCGGGCAGTTCAACCAGATCGATGCCGCGTACATTTCGTAACAGCTGTAACGGGGCATCCCCAACATGCAACATTCGCAGTGAGTGGCAAGTCGGATGATAGGTAACCCGATGCGGGTAGTAAGCTCCCACATCCTCAATTCCGAGCTCATCAACCAGGAATTGTGAAAGCTCAAATACGCGGGGGATAACCTGATCCACCCGGTCTTTTAATTCACGATCATCGGTCAATGCGGCCACTTTTGCATAATATTCTTTGACCATACCGACACATGATGCCGACGGTGCCACGATCACTTCCGCTTCTCTGAAAACATCCACAAAATGCTTTACCAGCGGTATAGTTTCCTCCTGGTATCCGCTGTTATAGTGCATTTGCCCACAGCATGTCTGTTCGAGCGGAAAATCAACGGTGTGCCCCAACCGTTCAAAAAGCTTTACCATGGCTTTTCCCGTCTCGGGGAAGAGCGTATCATTAAAACATGTTATGAATAGAGAAATCTGCATTGTTTGATGTTGACTTTTAAACTGCCTTTTTTAAAAAACTGTTCAAAAATTCCCCCTTAACAAAGGGGGAATTAAAGGAGGTTGTTGGACCATCTTTGTCAAAGAAATAAACCTTTAGTTCAACTAATACCTTCATTACAAAATTTTTTAATGCTGACGATTAAGCCATTTTCCTGGAAACAACCCCCGCGGCTAAAGCCGCACCCCCTTTGTTAAGGGGGATTTTTTTGGCCTTAATTAACGAAGGCCTACTATTTTAAAAATAGCTGCCTATTTGTAGATATCTCGAGTTTTCCTACAGTAAAAAACTAGCTCGCAACCGAATTCTTCCAGGAATACTGTTCAACATCCAACCCTTTTTCAGGATAATGCTGTTTCAGGCTTAAAAGTTGTTTTAGTGCATTTTTGTCTTCCTGCTGTTCAATGCCGTTATTAACTACCATTGCCGCACCCAAAGCCGATGCATTGGGCAAGGAGGAAGTAAAAATTTTCTTTTCAGGGAAAAATGAGGCCAACAATGTTACAAAGAAATCATTTTGACTGAAACCACCGGTGATTATCAGCTTATCAACCTTTTCTGTACCTTCGGTCAGTTTTATCGATTCTGTCTGGATAGAAACAAGATCCAGCATAAGCTGATGATATGCCTCTTTATAGGAGGAAAAACGGTCAATCCGCCACTCACCGTGTTTGCCGGCAGGAAACGGACCGGAGTTGTAGGCCTGCTCGAGCTTAAGTTTTTGAGCCGGTTTATTTTTCTGAATAAGTTTTGAAAGCAAGTCAGCATCCAGTTCAACAGTATTCTGCCAACCTTCGCCGTGAAAATGCCGGTTCAGCTTTTTCTTCTGATGCATATACTCATTTCCAAGGAAAAACCGCGATGCTTTTACCTGGTTGCCATGAATATCGAGATAGCAGAGACAATCTTTTTGCAGCTCCTGGAAAGTCAACGGGGCTTTGTTGAACGGATTAAAGGTGATGCTCCATGTACCAGTTGAAATAAGCATAAAAGGTTCATCCAATGCAAGTATATAGGGAGCTAAAGCGGCAGAGCTGTCATGAATACCGATGCCGGTCTTAAATTGCGATCCGTGGTAATTTGTCTCAAACGTGGTGGATACTGGCCGGACATTGGGTAGCAATTTATCCAGATCTTCTTTTTTGAGCCATTCATGATACTTTTCCTGTTCATAATCCCATAACGATGTATGGCAGCCGATGCTGGTTAGTTCAGCCGTCTTTTTGCCGGTGATCAGATAGCTTAAATACTGGGGGAAATGCATCGAGCATGCGATCTCTTTAAATTGTAAAGGCTTCTCGTGCTTAAGCCAATACAACTGGAAACCCGAGTTCAGCATCCCCATCGGCGGCGATGCTGTCTGCAGAGAGAGTTCTTTTTTGCCGCCGTAACTTCGATAAAATTCCTCGAAAAGGTCTTCCGGATGTGGTTTCAGGTAATCGTAGAGCGGAGTAACAACATTACCTTTATTACTCAGGTGTACAAAACTGGCTCCGTGCGTAGAAAAATTCAGCGCCTCAATCTGCACCTTCTTGTCCTCCAATGCATCCTGTATCTTATTCTCAACCCAATACTCAAGCAACCTCAAATCTTCACAGGAATCCCCGTCATCATCTTCCGTCTGGTCAAAAGTTGTCTGCTGTTTTTGAACAATGGAGTAATTCCCATCAAAAAGGAAAAACTTTTTATTCGTCTTCCCAATATCAAAAACTGCTGTTACCGGTGTGGGTTTCTTCACCTTCAATCTTCCTGCTTTAATTTTAAGTTTTAAACATTCACCGCGTCAAATGTTAAATGTTAAATTTTAAATGTTGAATTGAAAATCGGATAATTAAAAATTCAAAATTCAACATTTATAATTTATAATTTATCAGAGTCCTGTGGCAATTGTGTTGGTGCCGCGTTCTTTGATCAATTGATTTCTAACTTCTAATTCCCTAAAAAGCCCAACCGGATCAGCTGCTGCGTTATTTTGTATTCTTGCTTCACGGAGGAGCGGGCGAACATCCGTTTGAAAGGCGTCCTGCAGTATTTCCTGTGCTGCAACCGGGTCATTGGATTGCCTTGCTTCATTCAACGCATCATGATCTACCAGCAATGCCTTGGCATACGATTTCTTGATTGCTTCAACAGATTGCAGCAGATCTTCGAGCGGATCCTTGACATTATGACTCGCATCAATCATCCAGGCTATATTCTGTTCAAGATCATGACTATTATCTGTCCCTTCGATCAGTTCATTAAATATCAAAAACAGCTGGTATGGTTTGATCGAACCTGTCGTCAGGTCATCATCCCCGTACTTTGAATCGTTGAAGTGAAAACCACCCAGTTTATTTTCCATTAACAGCGTGGCAACGATTTGCTCGATATTCGTATTGGGCAGATGATGACCGAGATCAACAAGTGTTTGCGCCTTATCTCCGAGCTTGTTTGCCAGCAAAAAAGACGTGCCCCAGTCTGGAATCACCATGGAATAAAAATTAGGCTCGAAAGGCTTGTATTCGATCAGAATCTCCCAATCGGCGGGAAGTTCAGCATAAATTTCTTCAAGAGATGCAAGCGTTCGTTTCAGAGCTTTACTGAAATTCTGTTGACCGGGAAAACTGGATCCGTCAGCCAGCCAAACCGTCAGTGCTTTCGACCCCAGGTCGTCACCGTACCGGATTACCTCAATATTATGATCGACAGCCTGTTTACGTACTTCATGATCGGTATGAGACAACGATCCGAATTTGTAGGAATGTTCCTGGTCTTCCTGGTCCTGAAATGTATTGGAATTTACCGCATCGAAAACCAGGTCATGTTCTTCCGCCAATCCCTTAATCGCTGCTGTGTCTTCAGGAATATCCCACGGGATATGCAATGATATGGCTCCGCTCGACCGGTTTAAAGAATGGAGTATTCCAACATCCGCTATTTTTTCCTCCAGACTTCCGGGCTCACCGCCAACAGGGAACCTCCCAAATCTGGTTCCGCCCGCCCCCAGCGCCCAACTGGGAATAGCCACCTGGAAAGCAGCAATTTGATCTACTAAATCATCTATTTTAACTCCCTTTTTTTCCAGATGGTCGGCCAATAGTGTATATGTAGCCTCATGCTCCACCGCATTTCTGTTATGCTCCCGGATGCTTTCTTTTTTGATTCTCATGTCTTTTTTTTCTTACCACTAAGACACTTAGTGCACTGAATGCCTTAGTGGTGTTTAATAATTCAGAGTTCCTGTTCCTTCATCCAAAAGGGTGCAGAAAAAAACCATAATATCATACCCGGCAACATTAGCTGTTTATGTGTTTCCATTGATATCTCCTGAACAAATACCAGTACCGACGGTACGATCGTGAGTACCAATCCGGTGAATGAGATAACGATGAGTATTATTTTCAGTATTGAGTTTTTCATTTGCTCCCCGTTAACGTAAAAATGCTTCTTTGAGTCCACCATCAACCGGGATTATATGTCCGGTAGTATTTTCGAATTCAGAGCTGATCAATGAATAAATCGCCTGACTTTGCTGTTCGAGAGAAATAGGCCGTTTGGTCAATGTCCGGCTTGCATAGAAATCAGCCAGTGTTTCCCGAAGCGACTCCGTACTTTCATCCTGATCAAAATCAAGATTATATTTGGTCAGCGAAGCGATGACACGATCGCGGGGAAACATGCTGCTTCCTTCCACAACGGTTGCCGGAGCAACGCCATTTACCCGCACCTTTGGAGCCAAATCTATTGCCAGTTCGCGAATCAGGTGATTTGCGGCTGCTTTGCTGGTATCGTATGCCATACTTCCGTTTTTAGGAACAACAGCATTGGCACTGGTAGTAATCACCATGCTGCCTTTGAGGCCCTGTGCTTCCCATATCCGGGATACTTCGTCAGCTACGATATAATTCCCCTTTACGTTTACCGCAAAGCTCTTATCCCATGCTCCGTCTGCTATATCACCGTTCTTATCCGGTGTCGGATACAAACCGGCTGTTACGGCCACGTTGTCCAACCCACCGTAAGCAATGACAATTTTTTGCAAGGCTTTCTGGACCGAGCTGCGATCGGTGATATCACATCCCAGCCCGATGATATCGCCTGATCCGCTGATGTCGGAGCCGGCTACTCCGATTCCCATTCCGATATCATCCAGGATCTCATCGGCTGTAGCCTGTGCCGTATCTTCATTCAGGTCAAGAGCCGCAACGGTACCACCTTCTTTGATCAGGCGGGAAACCAAGTCCTTGCCGATACCACTACCGGCGCCGATCACGGTAATAACCTGGCGCGACAATTCACTTTCCGGAGGCATACGCTGCAATTTGGCTTCTTCCAGAGCCCAATATTCAATGTCGTAGGCTTCCTGCTTGGGAAGAGCCGTGTAATCGGCAACGGATTCTGCTCCGCGCATCACCCCGATGGCCGCCGTATAAAACTCGGCTGTAACCCGCGATTCGCTTTTGTTCTTTCCCCAGGCGATCATTCCGAGTCCAGGTATAAGAATAACGGTCGGATTAGGATCCCGCATATCCGGAGAATCTTCGTCGCGGTGACTGTTATAATAATCGGCATAATCTTCCCGGTACTGTTTAAGCCCTGATGCGATTTCAGATTTGAGATCTCCAACAGATTCTTTCTGAGGATTCCAGTCTACATAAAGTGGTTTAATTTTGGTTCTCAGGAAGTGATCCGGGCAGGAAGTTCCCAGTTCGGCCAGTCGCGGAGCGTCTTTGGCATTAATGAATTGCAGGGTAACATCATCATCCTGTACGGTTCCGATAAATTGGTTTTCCTGGCTAACCTGTCCCCTCAAATAGGGCAGAACCTCTGTTAAAATCTCTCTGCGTTTTTCCTTTTCCACCGATTCGAACTTTGGACCACCAAATGATTCACTCCCCAGTTCGTGGTTATTGAGATATTCCGCAGCCTTGTTTATCAGTTCTATGCTTATTTCATAGCACTCCCTGTCATCATTCGCCCAGTTAATGAGACCGTGACCTCCGAGAATGATGCCCTTAATACCGGGATTCTTTTCTATCACTTCCTGCAGCTTCAGTCCCAGTTCAAACCCTGGGCGCATCCATTCCACCCATTCAACTTCATCGCCATAAATATCGCGCATTAATTCCGGTCCGTTGTCTGCAGTAGCGATGGAAATCACCGGTACCGGATGGGTGTGATCAACAAACTTATACGGAATAAAGCTGTGCAGGGGGGTATCGATAGAAGGAGCACGCGGGTTCAGGTTAAACGTACAATGCGGATACATTTCTGTCATGGAATCTTCCGCGGGAGTTTTAAGACCGGTATTTTCCAGGTTGTGGTAAATATCCTGCAGTTTCAACAGTTTCTGCTGATATAGAGAGGCAAAATTAGGTTTTGTCGCCGTTCGCAGGTCACCGCCCGATCCTTTAACCCAGAGCACTTCCGCCTCATCACCGGTAATAGGATCTTCTTCCATTACTTTACTGGAAGTATTTCCGCCACCGGTATTGTTTATGTAGGCGTCGCTTCCCAACAGGTTAGACCGGTAAACAAGCCGGGCCAGCGGGTCCATGCCCTTAACCTCCTGCTCGTCCCATCGACTTTCAACCTGCCGGAAATATTTTTCCGTTGTACTTAATTCCATTTTGCTATTTTCAGTTTGCATATCTAATTCGTCAAAATCAGCCATTATTTTTAAATCTAATTATTTTACTTGTTATAAATCATTTATTGCAACAATCTTGTCTTCGTTCTTTTCAGAATTACATTCTTTATTATTGGAATTTTATTTAATTCCACCTGGCTTTCAATATCAACTGAGCCAAAGACGTAGTCCAAAGAATCCCGGCCTGATAAAAACCCCAAACCCATTTTGTCTTTTAATCCTCGTCAGCCCAATAATCGATTACCAATACATCTTCAAGATGCGGTTCTAAAATTTCTACAAAAGCTTTGTGTTCCGGATGGGGCAGATAAATTGACCGATCTTCTTCACTTTCAAACGTTACCAGAAAACAATGAGTAAAGCCTTTATCCAGACCTTCGGGACTATTATTTGTGCCCCATTCATAGTCCTTGATTTCAGGAATTTTGTCCTGGAGTTCGGAAAAAGCGTCCTCGACTTCAGAAATATCCTCTTCCGATGAGCTTTCCTTAAATTTTATTAAAACCACGTGCCGTAACAGATCATCTTTTGTGACGTCGTTATTATTTATCTTTTCCATTTTGGGTACAATTTTCTCCGAATTTGAGGGAAGCGGAGTGTAATTCAACAACAATACAACAGCTACAGAGAAAAAAAGTGAATATTTCATAATGTCTTTACCGTTAATTTAACTTCGAATTAAGTATCCATTTTAGAATTTTAGATAAACAGATATTTTCCTAAAACATGTCATCAGGAAATCTCCTTCCGCTAATCGGCCAGATTAATAGCTGTATCGGACCTGTAGGCTCTCTGATAGAGATAACTTAACCCAACATACAATAAAGCAGCGATAAACCATCCCGGCAGCCCCAGGAAAAATATCTCAACACCGATAGAAAGATTTATAAAAAGGCAGAGCAGCAGTGTAATCAACCACGTCAATCCTGCCGCCCAGTTAAAATCCAAACCGGCCGCTTCTGCAAAATTGCTTTTTAAATTCATTTTAGAAAAAACCATGACATCAAGAAAAATTACAGCACCCATGGGCATCAGTATTAACCCGTAAAGAGCCACAAAATCCAGCAGCATCATAACAAGTGCCGGGAAACAGGCGGCAATTGTGGTTATCAAACCAGTAAAAAGAGTTACTTTCCATCGTTTCCAGTTGGGCGTAACCGCCTGAAAAGCCAGACCCGCCCTGTAGATTGTGGGATTTGCTGTCGTCCAGCCTGCAATAACAACACAAACCGCCCCGGCAATCCCTGCACTGTTATAGGCGATAATCCCCGGCGCAATGGCGCCTGCTGCAGCGGCCGTAAGAATTCCCGAGGCCATCCAGGCGATGAAGTGTCCGAAGAACATGCCCGTTCCTGAAGAAAATCCATGCTGCCATTTTTTTGCGTATCTCAAGATTGACATATCCGACATACCGATGTGCATAGCCATGTTGGCAAACCAGGCAAAAAACATTACATGCCAAAATGTAAATTTACTCTGTCCTTCTGCTGGAACTCCCGTCCATATTTTTTCCTGTGCGACAGTCCAGAAATCGGAAATTGAGTTAACACCCAACTGAGGCAGCACAGCCAGGCCTGCTGCAATAAAAACCAAAATCATCCATGGGAATGCAATATTGGCGAAACGGGCTACATAGTCATATCCTAAAATGGCTACGATGGTAATAAAAAATCCGACTACGAATACCGTGACAACCCATCCTACACTTGTTGGCACCCAGTCTCCAAGAGCAGGCATAAGGATATCAAAAGGCAACCCGACCGCTGTGGCCGATACGGCTATCATAGAACCGGCCAGGAAGCAGAACATCAAAGCATTGACGATATTATATATAAGAGCGAGTTTTGAACCGCATATTTTCCTGAGCTGCCAATACAGGGTCAGTTTGGTTCTTATCGCTACCGGTGCACATAAAAAGGCCCAGCTCAATACCGCCAGAATATTTCCAATGATAAGACCCCAGATTAAATCTCCCGCTGCAACACCGTGTGCAACAAACAGCGGACCGATTACAAATTCGGTACCGGCAGTATGTTCCCCGGCATACATTCCAAGGAAGCCTTTCCATCCCTTCAATTTACTTTCAGGAACCGGCTCACGTTCATATTCATCGATGGAGTCTAACCTTGAATCCAGCCGTTGTAAAAAACTTCTTTTCATATGTGTTAAGAGCTAAACGCTATAATGGGTTTTCTTTTGCTAAAATTAGGTTGCATACACCCCTGCCTTATATGTTTTTTCTGATGTAGAATAATTTTGATTCCTTTAATGGAATAGCCCCCGGTAATTAAGAGACATCCAAAAACAGAAACTACTAAAAAAAATCACTCCAATGTAACCGTTGCACGTAATATCTTATTAATATCGTAATCCTGCTATCAAAGTTAGTTGACTTCGTTTTAGCAACTATCCCACTTTATTAATTTGTTTTGAACTGAATAGTAGAACGTACGAAATTACCCTCAGACGCAGGTAAATGCTAACTGCTTTCTATAAAGCCTCCAGATCCTCTTTAATTTTAGTTATTGTATCTGCATTTATCTGATGAGAGTGTGGCAGTGAATTCGCCGCCTGCTCAAGTGTATATCCCATAACCTGCGAAAGCCAGGGAGAATTGGATAACTCCGGCAAATGCCCTCGTAATTTGTTTCGTGCTTTTTTATTTGCAAGCAGCTCTCCAACCTTCATGCCATTTGAGTAGATGAATTCTTCGCTGCTCTCTCCTGCGGAAGGCAGATTTTCAGAAGAGTAGGTAAAGGTGTAGCGACCTGAACCAAGGTACATTTCCAAATCACTACCGGTCGTCCGGACATCAGAATCAGAAATATCCTTCACCCCGGCAAGGCCGTTTCCGTTCTCTGTGACTTCAGCTTCTGCTGCGCCCGGCAAAATGACTGTTGCCTGTGTATTTACCGGAATTTCTACAGTTACTTTAAACTCATCTCCATTATACTCCCAGGCCGATTCAATTTTTCCGTGTATGGTTTCAAGAATAGAACGTGCGTAGTTGAATCCTCCTCCGGGCGTCGGACGGATGGAAATCTGCTTATATCCCGGCTCAGCCGTTTCAATACCAGCCACCGTTTTATACAGCCATTCCCCGATAGCCCCGTAGGCGTAATGGTTGAAAGAATTCATTCCCTCATCCTGGAAGGTGCTGTCGGGTTTGATTCCATCCCAGCGCTCCCAGATGGTTGTTGCTCCCCGGGTAACCGGATACAGCCATGAGGGATATTCTTCTCTGAGCAGCAGTTCGTAAGCCCGGTCTGAGTATCCATATTGACTGAGTACCGGAGTCAGATGCGGAGTACCCAGAAAGCCGGTGGTCAAATGCCCGTGTTCATTAATATTACCTACTAAATACCGTACAGCATTCTGTTTCATATCTTCCGGGAACAAGTCGAACTGCAATGCCAGCAGATATGCGGTTTGTGTATTGGACATAATACGCCCATTGGCTGTTATATATTCTTTGCGGAATGTCTCCTTTATTTCATTCAGCAGTTCTGCATATTGCCGGGCATCTTCCTGCTTGCCGAGAATTTCAGCAATTTGCTGCAAAAGATCGGTTGAATGGGCAAAATACGCGGTAGATATCAAATCTTTCTCGGTGTAAGCACCGGGATAATCAGAAGCGGTACTGTTGAAAGATAACCAGTCTCCAAATGTAAAATCATTATCCCATAAATAAGTGGTGCTGTCCTCCTGTGCACTTCTGCGCATGTACTCAACCCATGCCCTCATACTGTCGTACTGTTTTTCAAGTATCTTCTCATCACCATAAGCCTGATACAGGGCCCAGGGAACGACTACACCGGCATCGCCCCAACCCGAGGCACCGGAGGCATTTTCACCCAAGACATTCGGAACTACATATGGAATTCGACCATCATCTGTCTGATCTGCTTCCAGATCGCCCAGCCATTTGGAAAGAAATCCGGCTGTGTTCATAAGATAACAGGATGTCTGTACAAACACCTGGATATCGCCGGTCCAACCCAGGCGCTCATCGCGCTGCGGACAATCGGTGGGCACATCCAGAAAGTTGCCCTTCTGTCCCCACACAATATTATGCTGCAGCTGGTTTACCAGCGGGTTCGATGTTTCAAAATGTCCGGTAGGTGCCATATCCGAATGGATGACAACTCCGGTAAAGTCTTCAGAAGTAATCTCTCCGGGATAATTCTTCACCTTTACATACCGGAATCCCTGGAAAGTAAACCGGGGCTCCCATATCTCTTCTCCATCTCCTTTCAGGATATAAATGTTCTTCTGATCGGCGGCACGCAGATTGGCGGTATAAAAATTTCCTTCTTTGGTAAGCACCTCTGCATGATGCAATGTAACCTCGGCACCTTTCTCACCCCGTACTTTAAGCCGTACCCAGCCGACCATGTTCTGGCCCATATCGACCACGGTATCACCTTCGGGGGTATAAAGTATGTCAACAGGTTTCAGTTCCTGGATTTTCCGCACCGGCGGACCTTCAGGGGCTATAAGATTTTTTTTGCTGTGATTTACCACCTGTACTGCAGACCATTCGCTGTCATTATAGCCGTGTGTTGTCCAGCCTTTTTTCTCAAGACGGGCATCGTAGGTTTCCCCGTTGTAAATGTCCGACTTAAGTATCGGTCCTGTCGTAGCTTTCCAGCTATTGTCCGTACCGATTATTTCCTTATTTCCATTGGCATAGGTAACTTCGATCTTGGCCAGTAACGCCAAACTGCTTCCATAATAATTTCTCTGATCTCCCCAACCCAGGTATCCGCGGTACCAGCCGTCACCGAGCATAATCCCGATAGCATTTTCCCCGCTCTTCATTAAGTCCGTGACATCGTAGGTCTGGTACTGCAGGCGCTTGTTATAGCTGGTCCAACCGGGAGTAAAAACCAGATCGCCTACACGTTCTCCGTTGAGTTCGATTTCATACAGACCGTGACTGGTTACGTAGGCCCTGGCTGATTCAATTTCACCATTGAGATTAAATTCCCTGCGCAACAACGGGCTGGGCTGCGGTTTAGTCGTATCTTCTTCCAAACCCGGCTCAATCCATTCTGCCTGCCAGTCTTCTGTGGAAAGAAGGCCCATTTCCCAGTAAGCCGGTTGGCTCCATTCGGTTTGGTTTCCCTGATTATCCCAGACCCGCACCCTCCAGAAGTAGCGTTTCCCTGATTCAAGATCAGATCCCTGGTATTTGACATGCACAGACTGATCCGAGCTGACTTTTCCGGTATCCCATATCAGACCGTCCTCTTCAAAACCGGAAGTTTCTGAAACCTGGATCTGATAGGCGGTTTGCAAGGTATTTCTCTGATTGCTGTTGAGTTTCCAGGAAAGGCGGGGATGGGTATCATCAATACCTAAGGGATTCGTAAAATATTCTGTCCTCAGGTCGGCAACTAAGAACTCATCTTGTTCAATATCCGAGGCAGCATTTGCTGCACTGCCGAAGTTCCATATTGCCAATAATAGTATGATCAGCGAAAATCCGTTTATAGATTTCTTCATATGCACAGTTTTTAAAGTTTGGTCTACTGTCTGTTTGAACCGATAACATGTCTTGTGGAATATTTATACAGAACAGACTAACTAAAAAATTGCACAAATTCTTAATTTACAAATCACCTGAGGGTAAAATTTACTTCATCCGCATCTTTTGCAAATTCCTGCTCAAGTTTTTGTTTTAGTTCAGAAGCTATATCCGGGTATTCTGTGATCACATTTTTTCCCTCTTCAGGATCTTTATCAATCTGGTACAATTCATACTCCGGCTCCTTATCCGGGTGTCTTGTTCTGATAATTTTCCACTTCTCAGTAGTTACACTTTCCTGCAGATGGCCTCGTACATAAATTGCCCGGTTTTGCACCTCATCTTCGCCAATTATTAAATCCCAGATATTTTCTCCCTCTACATTGTTTGGTCTTTTTTCTACACCTGCTATCTCTAAAAAGGTAGGCATCAAATCAGTTATATCCACTGGTGTTTCAAGCGTGGCCTTATCCAGTTTATTATTCCAATAAAAAACGGCCGGTACTCTGATGCCACCCTCGTAGTTTAAGGTTTTCCAACCGCGCAGGGGCAAATTACTTCCGAGAGTAGGATTGGGCCCATGTTTCCCTTCATACTGTTCATCAGGGTACCACTCCTTCTGAGCACCGTTATCACTCATGAAGAGCACCACTGTATTTCGTTCCAGATCTTCTTTTTTCAGCGTCTCCATAATCTGGCCAATCCCGACGTCCATATGAGTCATGGACGCAGCATAATCCAGACGCGAAGAATCACTGATTACTCCGTAATACCTTTCCTTCCATTTCTCTTCTTCCTGTAATGGGAAATGAGGTACACTGTACGCAACCTGCAGGAAAAAACGTTTATTGAGATCTCTCTTGTCGGTAAGCCAGTTTATGGTTTCCCTGGTAATCAGGTCTGTGGCATGACCCTCCTCTTCAATAAAATCGCCTTTACGGTGCCAGCTCTTATCTCCATTTTTGTAGACGTGGGAATACTGGTCGATTTGTCCGTGTAAAAATCCATAGGAATAATCGAAACCATAGATTTCCGGTCCGCTTTCCGGCTTGAGGCCCAAGTGCCATTTCCCCATAAGTGCGGTTTCATAGCCAGCTTCCCGTAACGCCTGCGGAAGAGTAGTGAGAGAATCGGGTAACGTTTTTTCGCTTTTGCCGCTTATGGGTGCCACTATCCCTATCCGGCTGGCCGGCATTCCGGTAAGAAATGCAGCCCGGGAAGGCGAGCAGGTCGGGGCGACATAAAAGCGGTTGAGCTTTACTCCACTCCGTGCTAAATAATCGATGTTGGGTGTTTCAATTTCTGAACCATTGTAACCAACATCATTCCATCCCGCATCATCTGCGATAATCACCAAAATATTAGGTTCCTGTACTTCACTGTCACACGAAATGCAGAAAATGGTAAGTATGAAGATGATTATTGATAATTGATATTTCATGAATCGTTTACCTCGATTATTTGGATATGACTACGGCTATATTCTCTTCACTGCTGCCGGAAAGCCTCACATGCAATTCACCGGCTTCTTCATCAAAATACCAGCCCGCCTGCCGCCGGTTTTTCTTATACTCCGAGTAATTAGCCAATGAGTTTAGCTGTTTCCCGTCTTCCACTACGGTTTGGGGAGCCGTTTCGGCGTGAATATTCAGCTTATAGAAACGCTCCGGCACTTCATATTCACCCTGCGGTGCCTGTATTTCGATGCCTGTTTGCCGGGCATTCTCGCTGGCGGTTACCTTCGTGATAGCATATTTGCCATCCTCATAGTCTTTACTCTTTCCGTCATCGTCATAGATACTGTAGGAAGAACTTCCATGTGGAAAAATTTCGAGCGTGAGCGTATCGGCGGGCTGTTCTCCCAGCGAATCGATACGATTACGTTGCGGAATGACACCACCTGCCCTCACAAAAATTGGCAACTCTTCCAACGGCGTTACGATATTATAATACTGCCTGCCGGTATATTCTTCGCCCGACCAGTA
>CAZPWQ010000079.1:0-16469 GCA_964590495.1 uncultured Balneolaceae bacterium | reverse complement strand
CGACTCCGCCTTTTTATTTTCTTATATTTTCCCCGGACAACAGTGATTTAAAATTCAAAGTTCACCGCTATTTAGACCCATCCTCCGGCTCCTTCCCTATCCGCCAAAACCGGCGGACAAGAAAGGAGTGACTTTTTTTAATGATTTCATCAAACTTTAAACAACATTCACGTCTGCTGTCAATTAACAGTAGACACCCACGACCGGGCCTGGTGATCATTTTCCAACTTTCCCTGCAGCTTTTGGGCCATGTCCAGAGAAGCAACGCGTCCCAGACGCACACGATACCATATATTCCCGGTTTCTTCCTGTCCGTGTTGAACGACGAAAGCATTTTCAAAACCCCGTTCCTGCCATTTCTCGACTTGTGCCTGTGCCTTTTCTTCTGAACGCCATGATTCTACCTGGACTGCAAATCTACCATTTTCATCGAATTCGATATTATTACGTTCTTCTTCACGTTCTTCAGCAGCTCTGATACTATCCTGGCGGGCCTGTTCAATACTGTCCTGACGCTGTTGTTCAAGCTGCTGTTGCCGCACCTGCTCAAGTGAGTCTTGTCGAGCCTGTTCCCGCTGCTGGATTTCCTCTTCACTGGGGCCACACGCATTTAGCATTCCGACTGCAATCGCTGAGGCTATTAAAAATATAAGTGCTTGTCTCATAATAGTTTATTTATTAATGGTTGTATCGATTTATACCCTGCTGTTAATTTTACTAAAAAAAATCACTGTGCAAAATTTATAATTAAATAATCAATTAAAAAAAATGCGGGAACTACCTGGTAAAAGCCCATTGCTTCGATTTAGCTTATCTGCCAACTGCATACTTTCCATATCATAAGCAAAAAAACAGCAGATAAATTCCCGCCCACGGTTGCTATCGGCTTTGTTTCTATTTAGATTTGATCTAAATTTTAGCACAGCATGTCAGTCAGAAGCATTTTAGGATCAAATTTACATAGAAAATCCCCTCCGTGGTATCTCCTTTTGGTAGCAACATGTATTGCCGTCGGAGTACTTCTTCCCCTGGCTTATTTGTTAATCCGCGCTTTTGACGCATCCCCCGACATTTTAAGTAATGTTGTATTTCGCCTGCGAAATCTCCGCCTCCTGGTAAATACGTTACTTTTATCCGGCGGTGTGCTGGTGCTGGATACCCTCATTGCATTGCCACTGGCTTATTTGTCTGTACGATGTAACATTAAGGCCCGGCGTTTTATCACTCTCCTGGGCGTTCTTCCCCTCGCTATACCGGGATACGTTATGGCATATGCCCTACTGGGACTGGGGGGGTATGGAGGGACGTTCGATGCTTGGTTTGGCTGGTCTGTACCGCGTATAAGCGGGTTCAGCGGGTCTCTCATAGTCCTGTCGTTATGTACCTTTCCTTATCTTTATCTGAATTTGCGAACGGCTCTATTGGGTATGGATTCCTCCATAGAAGAAGCTTCCAGATCATTGGGACATGATGCCCGTTCAACGTTCATCAAGGTTATACTGCCCCAGCTAAGACCCGCCATGCTGGCCGGTTCGCTGCTTGTGGCCCTGCACGTGTTCGGTGACTTCGGCACAGTATCGCTGATGCGTTTTGAAACCTTCAGCTATGCCCTTTACCTGCAATACATTTCTGCCTACGACCGGATATATGCGGCATGGCTGGCTCTTATGTTACTCGCTCTGACAACAGGTGCTCTCGTACTGGAATACCGGTTGCTTAAACAAGCGATATTTCACCGCTTGGGACGCGGTGCAGCCAAGGCAAAATCGCTTTTGGAGTTGGGTCCGTGGAAATGGCCCGCTTACACATTTGTTACTGTTTTATTTCTCGGGGCCATTGTGCTTCCGGTATCATCCATGCTGTTCTGGGTGAACCAAACTGCCTTTGCCAAAGTAGCATCCGGTTTGTACGAGGCGTTTATGAATTCAGTGCAGGCTTCTGCCCCGGCAGCAGTATTTACAACATTACTGGCATTGCCGCTGGCATATATCGGCGTACGGTATAAGTCCAGATTCAGCAATCCTATTGAACGGGTTGCTTATCTGGGATATGCCACACCTCCTCTTGCTTTTGCACTGGCATTCGTTTTCTTTTCACTCTATGTTTCTCCGGTTTTATATCAGACACTGATGCTGTTGATAATCGCCTATTCTCTGCATTTTCTTGCAGAAGCAATAGGTCCCGTGCGAAGCGCTCTTTATCAGACACCCCCACAATACGAAGAAGCGGCAAAGTCGATGGGATATTCATCCGTGGAAGCATTCTTTAAAGTTACATTACCCCTGCTTCGTGGTGGCATGATAGCCTCAGCAGCACTGGTTTTTTTATCCGCAATGAAAGAGTTGTCCATAACGTTCTTATTATCGCCAATTGGGTTCGATACGCTGGCACTTCGCGTCTGGTCATATACGGGTGAGGCAATGTTTGCAGAAGCTGCTCCTTTTGCGTTGGCAATTTTATTATTTTCATCCTTGTTTGTAGGATTCTTATTTTCTAAAGAATGGAAAAAAGTATGAAGCAGTTACTTTCAGTTAAAAAATTAACCAAATCCTTTGATGAATCGGGTCCGGTCGTCGACTCTGTTGACTTTGAAGTACGGGAAAATGAGATATTTGCACTTCTGGGCCCTTCGGGCTGCGGTAAAACTACCTGCCTGCGCCTGATAGCCGGTTTTGAACGTACCGACCGCGGCGAAGTACGGGTTGACGGACAACTTATTGAATCGCCGGATGATCATATGGCGCCCCAGGATCGTGGCATCGGGTTTGTATTCCAGGATTATGCCCTGTTTCCTCATCTTTCTGTACTTGAAAATGTTGCTTTCGGGCTCACCGATCTCCCGAAATACAAACGTCCGGTTTATGCGGAGGAAGTTCTGTGCCGTACCGGTATGGGAGATTACAAGGATCGCAATCCCAGCGAACTTTCCGGCGGACAGCAGCAACGGGTAGCTTTAGCCCGGGCCATTGCACCAAAACCAAAACTGGTGTTGCTGGATGAACCCTTTTCAAATCTGGATGCCATGCTCCGGGATACAACTCGCAAGGAAGTGAGAAGTATTCTGAAAAAAGCGGGTATGAGTGCGCTTCTGGTTACTCACGACCAGGAAGAAGCGCTTTCTTTTGCCGACCGCATTGCCGTAATGAACAACGGAAAAATAGAACAGATAGGGCGGCCGGAAGAAGTTTATTATACCCCAAGAACAAAATTCGTGGCTCAGTTCCTTGGGCGGACTAATCTTTTTCATGCCGATGCAACGGGAGGCTCGGAAGTAAATACACAGCTTGGTCCTATGCATCTCAACTGTAATGCCTGCGGCAGAGTTTTATGTTCAATCCGTCCGGAGCACCTGACACTGGAAAAGGCATCTAATCCGAACGGAACAGAAGTGGGTAAGGTTATTGGACGTGAATTTAAAGGCCACGATATCACTTACCACGTCCAGCTGAAAGGTGAGAAATATCTGGTTCATACCGATAACCGGGTCATCTTCGAACCTGATGATGCCGTAATTATCAAGCCGCTTGAGTCGGCTGTTATCCTGGAAAACGAAGATTAAATAGCGTCTCTAAGAAAACACCAATTTCTGCGCGCCTTGATCTTGATGTTTTCCTAGGACAATATGAGTTTTCTTACAGACATTAAATAAGAACATATTATGAGCTTTCTACTCTTACTTGTAATCGCTGCGATTTGTGGAGCTATCGGACAAAGTATTGCCGGTTATTCGCTGGGAGGCTGTCTGATTTCCACGATTGTAGGTTTTATCGGTGCTTTTATCGGAAAATGGCTTGCAGCAAAAATGGAGTTAACCTATATCTTGCCGCTGCAACTGGGCGGTGAGACATTCCCGGTAATATGGGCGATTCTGGGATCGGCATTGTTCTCAGTAGTAATCGGTGTCATTACCCGTGGAAGGAGCCCTTTCAGGAAAGCTTAAAATTCGAAATTCAAGTGTTCAAAATCCAAAACATTTGAGGCTGTATAGTTTAAATGGCTCGAACAGCATAATACTGCTTATCTCTTAATTGATAGTAACCGTTTCGAGTTTTTGGTCATTTGATTTCGAATTTTTCCATTTACTTCTCCATCACTAACTATCAATGATACATTAACCAGAAATATTCAGTTCTCCCAACTATGGAATTTGGAATTTACACCTTTGTTGAAAATACATCGCAATCCGAAACAATACAGAAGCTCACACCGGTTAATCGGATTCAAAATCTGCTGGAGGAAATTGAGCTTGCCGATGAGGCCGGTCTTGATTTGTTCGGGATAGGAGAACACCACCGCGAGGAATATATCAGTTCGGCCCCGGCGGTGATTCTCGCAGCTGCGGCGGCGCGTACTGAGCAGATCCGCCTGAGCAGTGCAGTCACAGTATTGGGTTCGGATGATCCCATACGGGTGTACCAACAATTTTCAACACTGGATCTGCTATCGAAAGGCAGGGCCGAAATTATGGTCGGACGCGGTTCCTTTGTCGAATCATTCCCGCTTTTTGGTTATGATCTGAATGATTACAACGAACTTTTTGCCGAAAAACTCGACCTGCTTCTAACACTCCGGGAGAATAAGAAAGTCAGCTGGAGCGGGAATCATCGTCCATCTGTCGAAAACCGCGGCGTTTATCCGCAGCCGGTCCAGTCGCCCCTCCCGGTATGGATCGCAGTCGGTGGCACTCCGCAGTCGGCTTTCCGGGCCGGTACCCTGGGTATTCCGATGGCGCTCGGTATCATCGGCGGACAACCGGAGCAGTTCAAATCTCTTGCCGATCTTCACCGGCAGGGTGCTCGTGAAAAGGGACATGATGAACCCGCACTCAGTATCAATTCACACGGTTTTATCGCAGATACTTCACAGGAAGCTGCTGATATTGCATTTCCAGCTTTTAAACAGACGATGGATAAAATCGGCAGGGAACGCGGATGGTCGCCCATGTACCGCGACCAGTTTGAAGCATCCCGGACCCTGAGAGGCGCCAATCATGTCGGCAGCCCACAGGAGATTATAGAAAAGATCCTGTTTCAGCACGAGATCTTCGGCCACGATCGCTTTCTGCTTCAGATGAGCGTAGGCAGTATTCCTCACAAAAAACTATTGCGCTCCATTGAACTTTTTGCCACAAAAGTAGCACCCGCGGTAAAGAAAGAGCTCGGCAGGTGAGTCAGCAGGCAAATATAAGCGTGGCGTTTGGTGATTTAGACTTACTTTAAATCCATCCATCGCCCCCGGGTGTCATTCTGAGCAAGGGCCGGTGGTTTTACGGCCCGCCGCCGAAGAATCTCGTTGGTGGGGTAAAGAGTCTTTGCCGGGACTGGTTGTCCTAAATGAGAGATCCTTCGACTGGTCTCAGGATGACAAGAAAGGATGCCGGTATCCGTGGTGAACGACCTGGAATAAGTGATTAGGGAGCCCCTCAGTAAATCAAACCTGAACCTTCCCGTCTCCATTACTCCGTCTCCTTTCCTCCTTTCTTAAAAAGAATGGTAATATTTAAAAACTTGTTATCAACTATTCTCACTAACCACTTGCAGATTACCCAGTCGGGGGCGAGGCATGAATAGAAAGCAGAATTCTTAAAGAAACATACTTTTTATAAATTATGGATGGAGAGGTAAAAAATTACACTGTTTTTCAATACTAAACTTTTATGGCTATTAAAAAACCAGATTTCCCTGTTGTAGGAATAGGCACTTCGGCAGGAGGAATAAAGGCACTCAAGCATTCAACCATGTTGCGGCGTTTACAGCGGCGAGTGCAGGTGACCGGGATTTATATTTACCCTGCCTTTGACAGATACAAAAAATAAAAATGAATAAATATGGCGGATAAAAAAGACAGAATATTAGTCATTGAGGATAACAAAGACGTATTGGGAGGCATTCTTGAACTTCTCAAATACAGTGGATACAATCCCACCGGTTCGGCTGAATTCAACGATGAAATTTTCGAACAGTTTAAAGCGGGAGATTTTGATCTCCTTATTCTTGATATCATGCTTTCCGGGCGCGACGGACGCGAACTGGCAAAAAAGTTAAAGGGTATTGATGAAACAAAAGATATTCCAATTATACTGATCTCAGCATATACCAACCTGGAAGATTCCGTCAAGGAGTCGATGGCGGATGATTTCCTGCAAAAACCTTTCGGGCTGGAAGAGTTGCAGAAAAAAGTTGAACCCTATCTTGACAATGAACAGTGAGCAGTGTGTCAGTGATCAATTAACAATGAACAATGAGCAGTGAACAGTGGCCGCATCCGCGTTCACCGCCTCCCACTACTGCTTACCGCCTACCGGATTCGCCCAGCCCTGAAAGACTTGTCTGACTATCTTGGGCTGTCAAAAGTATGAGCCTGAAGAATTTATCGTCAGGTGATACCGCGGCATCTTTACCTTTTTTAAATAATACCGCTTGCACTTCCTTTTTTATTCGATTTTTCAAATTCCAGGATATAGCCGGTTCCCCCTTTTGTTATGAGCTTGAGATCAGCATTTAGTTGTTGCGATAAAATTTTGATAAGCTGAAATCCCAGCGAATCGGAGGTTTCCTTATCAAAATCAAATTCGCGAGCCATTCCTAAGCCATCATCCATAAACTTTAATGTTACCCTCTCGCCATTTTCTTTGAGACTAATAAACAGCGAACCCGATTTTCGATTTTTAAACGCATGTTTGTAGCTGTTTACACATACTTCATTTGCAAACATTGCTACCGGTATAGCCTGATTTACATTTAACTCCACTGTTTCCAATTCAAGTTCATGACTGATTTCTTCTTCAGCAGCATACAGGTCGGAAATATTTCTCAGCAGATTTTCCAGGACAACCTTGAAATCAAGCTTTGAAAAGTTTTCCAGTTGATACAGTTGTTCGTGGATGAGTGCTATAGACCTTATTCGGGATTGACTGGCATAGAAGGCTTTATGCAGCTCTTTATTATCCGTAGCGTATTTCTGCATCTCCATTAATCCGGAAATGATAGCAAGGTTATTTTTTACCCGGTGATGAACCTCTTTAATGAGTACGTCCTTTTCATTCAAAGCGTGCTGCAGGTCTTTTGTCCTCTCATCAACTAAGAACTTCAGCTGCGATTCTTTTTGGTATTTGGAATAAAGTTGGTTTACCAGGTATCCGGCCCCAAATAATACCATGATTAATGCAATGCGGAACCACCAGGTCTGATAGAAAAAAGGAGCTACATCAAATGATAAGTTTACAGGTTCCGATATTTTCCCGTACTGTTCCGCCCGGACTTCAAAAGTATATCTGCCGGGATCCAGTGTAGTAAAATAAGCTGTTCTTCTTTTTTCAGCTTTTTCCCATTCATCTGTCAATTCTTTTAACCTGTAGCTGAAATTTACCGAAGAAGGGTTTGTAAACTCAATGGTGGTATAGTCGATTTCGATGTTGTAAACACCCGCCGGTACTGAAATATCCTCGCCCGGATTAAATTCACTGTTGCTGAAACGTATCGACTCAATATGAGGTTCAACCGAACCGCTGTATTCCTTGATTTTTTGGGGTCGTACTACAGCGACACCATCTACCGTAGGGAACCATATGGTACCATCCTGCATTTTCCAACCGGCAGGAAAAATCCCACCGTTCGCTTCGGAGTTAACCATACCATCGGATTGATCAAACAACCTTACAGACAGTTGGTAATCTGATTCCCCTTCCCGAACCATTTCCTGTAACTCGATAAGAGACATTCGCTGCAATCCAAAGTTTCCGCTCACCCACAGCGATCCCCAGCCATCATCAATAATTCTGTAAATGTGGTCGAACTTTAAACCGTTCGATCTGTCTGCCACACCAAATTCATTATTATCAAAATAAGCCAGACCATTATCGGTTGCCAACCAGAGAGTACCTTTCTGGTCTTCATGAAAATCGTGAACTATTTCAAAAGGCAGATCCTGTTCACGATAATAATGCTCTATCTGCAGTTTACTGTTAATGCACAACATACCAGAACCATTAGTTCCCACCCAGATATGTTCATTCCGGTCTTCAAAAAAATTTAGAAAAGTGGTATTACCAAGTTCTTTGGGTAAGTCGAGCTTATTAAAACTCTCATTATTAAGTATATGAATTCCTCCTGCATATGTTGCTACCCAAATATTTTCATTTGAATCCTGATAGACAGCCTGTGTTATATTACTAACCAGCCCATCTGACGTGGTATAATGCTTATCGAATCGCTCCGTATCCAAATTATATCTGCTCAAGCCGCCGGCGGTACCCACATAGATGGATTTTTCAGTGCCATAGATAGTTAGTACTATCTCATTAATTAACCCATCGTCACGGGTATACCGGAGAACTTTACCATTTCTAATTCTATAAATGCCCTTTCCGGCTGTACCCATCCAAATATCCGTCTCAGTATGTTGGTAGACAGGTAGAATAATGTCATTCGAAAGACCAAGATCGCCCGACAGCTTATAAATATCGGCCTCCCTCATTTGTATTAAACCTGACCCGGTTGTACCAAGCCAAACCATATTTTGGTCGGATATATAAATACTCTTGATATCATCATTCAAAAAACCATCCTTGTCCCCATTCCTGAATTTTTCATCATCAAGAACATACAACCCGGAACTGCTGGTACCAATCCAGAGACTACCCTCCGAATCCATACCAAGGCTGGTTATAAACTTCTCCGGCAATCCATCCGCCTCTGTATACTGAACCGTTTTATCAGGGGTTTTATGAAAAAGCCCCTGCTCTTCGGTGCCCGTCCAAAACGATCCGTCTTTCCCGGCAATCAAAGTCCTGATGTTCCAGGAATTGAACTCCGGCATTAATTCAGCTTCTCCCGACTTATCCTCCAGCTTGTATAAACCTGTGTTAGTACCAATCAGGAGATGCTCCCCAATCGTTCGTATAACCTGGATTGCCCCTTTCATTTCGCTGCTCCAATTAAGAGGTTGCTGAATGTTTCCATCTGTTAAGGTAAAAAGGTTGCCGGCATCGGTACCAACCCACAAAATACCGTCATCATCTTCGAAAAGATAGCTGATCCATGCTCCTTCAATATGATCGTTGAAATTATACCTTCTGGTATAATGACCGTCAATTTTTAGAATATCATTTCTGCTGGCAGCCCAGATACCTCCGCTTTGTGATGCAGATAAATCGATAAAATAATCGGACTGCAGGACGGGATGAGTGTTCTTATCTATTATCTTAAATTCATTACCGTCAAATCGCGCAACTCCTTCTTCTGTCGCTACCCAGAGAAACCCCTGATCATCCTCCAGGATATCAAATACGGTATTTTGAGGAAGGCCGGATTCATTATTCCAGTTTTTATAGACATATTGAGTTTCAGGATATAAATTAAATGGCTGCTGGGCAAACACCTGTGTCAGAAGAGCTAACTCAACTATTAAACCAACTGCAAGTATATACCCTTTACTCGGTTTAACCATAATCTCAGTATCGAAAGAAACCGTCAACTTATACATAATGTATAGATAAGCTGGTAAAGAAAAAAAGATCCAACAATTTAAGCACGTCTGAACATCTCTTTTCGGAATTGCTATAAGGATTTTATTATTATTTAGAATACCTGTTTATTTATTTCAAACTCATCGTTTATGTCTGACCCAAACAAAAAAGCTAAAGGGCAGCCCGGTAATGATACCGTATCCTATGAAGTACGCAAAGAATTGAATCAGCGTCCCGGTAACGAACCTCTCCGGGTGTTAACAGAAGAAGACTGGGATTTCTGGCGGAAAAATGGGTATATCATCATATCGGATGCCGTTCCGGAAGCAAATGTCCAAGCGGTTGTCGATCTGCTTTGGGAGTTTGAAGATAAGGATCCCGCTGATCCCGAAACCTGGTACAGACCGCCGCGCCGCGAAATTCAAATGAAAGAGCTGACCAACAGCGGGATGGTAGAGGTCTACAATCACCAGGCACTTTGGGATAATCGCCAGTATCCGAAGGTTTATAACGCTTTTGTGGACATCTGGGGTACAGAAAAGTTGTGGGTGACCATCGACCGGGCCAATCTGAATTTCCCGGTTCGTCCCAGCCACGAATTCGAGGGGTTTATTCACTGGGATATTGACACTTCCCTCGATCCCCGACCGGTCAACGTCCAGGGAGTGCTGGCTCTTTCCGGTACTGACGACAATACCGGCGGCTTCCAGTGCATTCCGGAATTATTCCGGAACTTTGACGACTGGGTCAAGACGCAGCCTGAAGACCGGGACCCGTTTAAACCGGATATAACGGGCTTCGAGCCGACCAAAGTCAATATGGAGGCCGGCGATTTGCTTATTTTTAACAGTCGCCTGCCCCACGGGATCCGGCCTAATCATTCGGACCGTCCGCGTATTGCCCAGTATATCTCCATGACCCCGGCCGAGGAAGATAATGAAGAACTCCGGGAATGGCGCATCAAATCCTGGCGGGATCGCATTGCCCCCGAAGGATATGCCTTCCCCGGTGATCCGCGCGGCTGGGAACAAAAACATGCCGAAACTGCTGAACTGACAGACCTCGGCAAAAAATTACTTGGGTTGAGCAAGTGGTAAAAGCTTTAATTGGAGAGTTACTTGTAGAAATTGAAAGAGGCGAAATAGTATTCCCACCATTAAGTATGGGGACCAATAAACTCCGGCCAAGTGTAGAACAGATTCAATTCAGCTGAGAGATGGATAGCAAAGGTAAAATATAAATATCACTATTTTACTTTTGGTAATGAAAGTAAAATAAACTTGCGTTCATGTGAGGAAAGTAAAATAAAAACTTAAAAGGCCTGCCCGTCTGTTGTTATTTATAGTGATTTACAATGCTCTGCTTTCTTATCCCACTCGTGATCACTTGGTGAAACTCTAGCTACAATAAAGTGGCTTTAAAGAAGGCAGTCAATCCAATAAATGGGGTTATGTAGTTTTTTCTAGCAATTTAATATTTCTAGAAAGTTTTTAGAATATTGTATTGATTCTTTAGATGAGCTTTCTGAATCTCCTGAAATCCAGTTCTCAATAGTCCTTAGACTGTCTAAATATTATCCGAAGATATTGCCACAGCTAAGTTTGCCGGTAATGTCACCTGCTGCAAGGGAGCCTGCTGTGTAGTGGGTGATGCCGGTGCGCCCGTCAGCAAGGATGAATTTCCTGTACTGAAGAAAGCTTACGCGCTTCTTAAACACGGTCAGAATTGCCAGTACACACACCGGATCAACAGAACGCGATATTACGGTAAACACCTTTCGTCGGTATGGGCATCGCCGTGGCCTACGGCCTGGCGCTGATGCCGAACAGCTCAATGCGTTCGACTATGCCTTTTATGCGGGGAAACCCCAAGCTGCGCTGCGTGATCCTTTCCGGATGACTGAGCTTGGCGAGCGTGAATTCACTGATGATAATATCTTCGTGAAACTCCCTGGTCAGTGATTCGCAGCGAACCGCCAGATTGATGGCGCTGCCTACGGCGCAGGCATCCAGACGATGCTCGGTGCCGGTGATCCCGATTGCGATCTGTCCCGTGTTGAGGCCGATGCCCATGGCGATCGGCGGCAGTTTCTGCTCCCGGCGTTCAGCGTTGTACTTCGGCAGTATGTGCGTCTGGACTGCCAGCGCAGCGCTGACAGGCTGGTCGGTGCTGCCCTCTTCATCGGAAAACAGCGCCAAGATGCCATCCCCCATGAACTGATAGACAAAACCGCCAAATTCATGGATACCCGCCTCCACCACCGAAAACAAGCTGTTGAGAAGGGTGTAAGATTCGGCGGAAGAAAGCGATTCTGAGAGCCCAGTGAAGTCGCGGATGTCGCAGGAAAGGATGGTATAAACCCCTTCACGCGCCAGCGTGGCACGCACCTTCGGGCTGTCTTTCAGGGAAGAAATGAATATCTCCGGCACGAACTTGTCGAACAGCGCTATTTGGCGTTCAAGCTCCTTCGTACGCTCTTTCACCCGCCGCTCCAGCATTTCGTTGGCCTCCTCCAATTCCCTCTGCAGGCGCCGGATGTTCAGGTGGTTATTGATGCGTACTATTATTTCGGCGTTGGAGAAAGGTTTGGTGAGATAATCGACACCGCCGACCTCGAAGGCTCTGACCTTGTCGATAGCCTCGCCCAGTGCGCTGACGAAGATCACGGGCGGGCAGGTGTCGCCGTGTTCGGCGTGCAGCTTTTGGCAAACCTCGTAGCCGCTCATCCCCGGCATGTTAATGTCGAGCAGCACCATATCCGGTAATCGTACCCGTGCGGCCCGCAAGGCCTCTTCGCCGCTGAGGGCAAAACGCGGATTGTAACTGCTGCTGCCGAGAAAGCGAGCAAGCAGACGCAGGTTGGTCGGGTTGTCATCAACTATCAGGATGTCGCTTTTGAACGGCGACTGCTTAAACCCAAAGGCAGTTTCACTATCTTCCATATTGATTTTTTTCACTAAATAGACACAAGCCAGACTTCTGCAGAGCCACACACCACCTTATAAGGCAAGGTGCTTTGGCTATGATGAACCTAATACGCAGTGGCATCTGGATGCTGTCGAGACACTTCTTCTATTAGTTTTTATTAAATAATTTTAATACTTCTAAATTTATAATATTTTCAGTCGGTGCGAAAATTAAAAACTAAGGATGCATCTCTATGGAGTGGCTATACGATTGGTTTCTTTTTTCGGGCGATGACGTTTCGCTGTACCGAGACTATAGCTACAACCTCTGGCTGGTGCTGCTATCGCTGCTGGTGGCGATTTATGCTTCCTTTATTGGTTTTCAGATATCGAGCCAGACCAGGATGATCACCACGAGGCTGCGCTATCACCTGTCCCTGTTTGCGGGTAGTGTCGCGCTGGGTGCCGGCGTCTGGTCTATGCACTTCATCGCCATGCTGGCCTTTCAAATGCCTGCCCAGATAGAGTATGACCCCATGCTCACCTTTTTGTCCATGCTGCCCAGCATTGCCGCCTCCTGGATAGCACTCAAGCTGATTGTGAAACGTGAGATCGACTTTCACCAACTGCTGGTGGGGGGGGTACTGGTAGGTGCCGGTATTGGTACTATGCATTACACGGGCATGGAGGCAATGCTCATGGACATGCAGCTACGCTATGAACCCACCATATTTGCCCTCTCCATCCTGGTGGCCGTACTGCTCGCCTGCCTGTCCCTGTGGATCCGTTTCGGGCTCGAGCAGTCGAGCCAGGTGTCCTTGAGTGCCCTGCAAGCGAACCTGATCAGCGGTGGCATAATGGGGTTCGCTATTTCCGGCATGCATTACACGGGCATGGCGGCTGCGCGCTTCATTATCCCACCCGGCATGACGATTACCGAACATAACAGTGACTTCTCTCAGTGGTTGTCGGTGGGCATTTTTGTCACCACGGTGGTGATAACCAGCCTGGTGCTGGCCGTCAACCTGGTATTCCGCTATAAGGATATTTCAGAGGAAGCCAAGAGCAACGAGCACCGCCTACAGGCGATGATGGAAACCGCTATCGATACCATCATCATACACGATGCCAAAGGCTTCATACTCAGTGTCAACCCTGCGGTTGAATCTATGCTGGGCTGGAGTCCGGAGTCCCTGCTGGGAAAAAACATGAAGCTATTGACGCCAGCCGCCTTGCACCAGGACTTCGATCAATCGCTGCAAAGTTATCTGGAAACCGGCAGCTCCGACTTTGTCGGTGTTGCACACGATGACATGGAGGCCGTGCACAAGGATGGCTATCACGTGCCGATACGGCTGTCGGTCGGTTACATCAAACTTCCCGACCAGGGGCTATTTGTGGCCTTCCTGTCCGACATGACTTCCCGCGTTGCCATGGAAAACGATCTGCGGGAGGCCAAGGTCGAGGCCGAGCGGGCCGTGATGGCGCGGCAGACCTTCCTGTCGAATATGAGCCATGAAATCAGGACACCGATGAATTCCATCATCGGTTTCACCCAGGTGCTGACTGAGACCATTTTGGACGAGGAGCAGAACAAATACGTGGATAATATCAGTTATTCCGCACGCTCTCTGCTGCATCTGCTTGACGAAATTCTGGATGTCGCCAAGATGGATCAGGGCAAAATCAAGTTGAACAATCGGAATTTCGTGCTGCTCGAAGAAGTGGACATGCTGATTTCCAGCCTGTGGGTGCAGGCATCGAAGAAAGGGCTGGAACTGGAGGTCAATATTTCGCCGGACCTGGGCCAGACCTATTACGGTTCTTCGGACCGGATTCGGCAGGTGCTGAACAACCTGCTCAGCAATGCCATCAAGTTTACCGACGAGGGCAAGGTGACGCTGGACATCAGCCCGGATGGGGCGGATTTTGTGCTTTTCTCCATTACTGACACGGGTATAGGCATTGAGCCGGATCGCCTGGATTCGATTTTCGAAGCCTTCACGCAGGCGGATGATTCCACCAGCCGGCGTTTCGGTGGCACGGGACTTGGCACCACGATCAGCAAGGAGCTTGTGGAGTTGATGGGCGGTACCATAACGGCCACCAGCGAAGTGGGTGTCGGCAGCTGCTTCAGCTTCAGTATCCCCCTCAAACCGGCGATTGCAGACGATCCCGCTCCCGCGCAGCAACACCACCTGAAGTTGCCACCGATGAAAATTCTGGTCGCGGAAGATATACGCCAGAACCTAGATTTGCTGATCCTGTTGCTCGAGCGGGAGGGGCATAAGGTTTCCGTAGCGCGCAACGGGCAAGAGGCGCTCGACCAGCTTGTGAAGGAGCGGCCGGACTTGCTGCTGATGGATGTGCAAATGCCGATCATGGACGGTTTGCAAGCGGCACGCCGCATAAGAGAGGATGAAACCGACAGTGCCATCGAGCCGCTGCCCATCATCGCGCTGACTGCCAGCGTCTTTGCCGAGGACAGAAAGGCGGTTTTTGATGCCGGTATGAACGGCTTTGTCGCCAAGCCCATCGATTCACACATGTTGAACCTGGAAATTGCCAAGATCATGAAACTGGATATCCCCGTGCTCAGGGAAGCCGCGGCCCTTACCGACACCGAGTCCCGGCACAAGGTGATTAACCAGAAGAAGGGGGTAGAGATGTGGGGCAGCCTGTCCGCCTACGTCCGCGAGTTGAACAAATTTCAGGCCTTTCAGGAAGAACGCCTGCCTGCCTTACAGAAGGCACTAGACGACACTGACTGGGCAAACGCGAAAACCCACGCACATGCCCTGAAGGGAGTTAGTGGCAATCTTGCCCTCAGCGCCTTGTACCGACTGTTTGCGCGGATGGAACAAAGCGCCGGCAGGCAGGATGCAAGCGCCGTCCGTGCTCTGATGGCGGATATCCGAGAGGCCATCACCCAGTTCAGCCAGAAACTTGCGGACATGCAGGAGCATTTTGATAACGAGCCGCCCGAAACTACCACAACCCCAGCAGAGCCGGGCCGTTTGCACGAGTTGACTGAGCAACTGATCGCGAGGGCACAACTCAACGAATGCGACCAAGCCACGGTGAACGCCCTGCTGAAAAACAGCGATGCTGACAGGAGCATCCTGGCAGAACAGATCGCGCGCGCCTTTAACGACTTTGAATTCTCCGAAGCCCTGACATTGCTACAGCGCTTCAAGGCTGATTTGCCGAACGGCGAAGAGGACGGCAAAGACTGAAAGCTGAGTCTGAATGCTTATTTAATAAGGTTAGTTTTTGGTGATCACCACGTTTCCTGCTTTCAGGCGATTTGTCCACCCATTGCAATGAAGTACCATAGTCCTCGATCCTTCCATTGCTCACCGTCCATCTGCTGAAGTGTAACGAAGAACGAAGGAACCAGAAGTTTTCTTTTGAATTGTTTATGAGATTGATCTCGATAACTGCGTCGGTTGTATTGTCCGCCAGATCATAGTGTTGGATTTCCATTGGAATATTTGAGGTCGTATTCTCCTTCTCTATTTTCAATGGAAGTGACATTGTCACAATTAGACAAAAATAGGCTGAGAACGAAAAATGCGCCCAATATCGTGTATTGGCTTTTCAATTTCATAATCTTTCCTCCTTTACCATGTATACACATAAAAAGCCACTCTAACTAACTTAAATCCACATTGTTTCGAATACGGGTCGTAAACAGTATGTGGTATAACGACCTAGCGCATAAGCTGCCAGGCAGGCCAACGTTGATTTGAAAACAAATGTACTACAGAAAGTTACAAATACAAAAGTACCCCCACCAGGAGTCGAACCCGGATTTAAGGTTTAGGAAACCTCCGTTCTGTCCACTTGAACTATGGGGGCAGTAATCTGACGATAAGAAAATCCGGGCAATAATTTCAAGAGGCTGACCGGTAAAATTACAGCTAATAATAAGAATTCCCTGTATCATTTTCTTCACTGTATTTGGGGTGTAATTCAATAAAGAGAAACCGTGGGAATTCAGGAGTCAGAATTCAGAATGAAGCGGTAAGCATAGACCTAATTGTCCTGTCCTGATATAGGTTGACCGTTTTTTGAGTGTACAAATATATAAAATT
>CAZPWQ010000078.1:0-16532 GCA_964590495.1 uncultured Balneolaceae bacterium | reverse complement strand
CATACGCTGCACTTTGTTGTCTCAAAGCTACACCTCCGAAGGAATGCCCGAGGTAAAAGAATGCGCCGAGTGGGCAAAGGTTTTCTCTGTGGTTCTCTGCGGTCCTTTGTGTAACTTTGTGATATAGCCAGAAAAGAACTAAAAAGTGGTCAATATTTTTATTCATTGAGAACTATTCCGGGATAATGTCAGTTTTTTGAATGGATAGATAGGCTAAATTTATAACGTCAAGAGAGAGAAAATTATGAAAGCACTTTGCTGGTATGGTAAACATGATGTTAGAATTAGCAATGTATCGGATCCTAAAATACTTAATCCGAGGGATGCCATTATAGAAGTCAGTTCCACAGCAATTTGCGGATCTGACCTGCACCTCTACGATGGAATGATGCCGACTATGAAAAAGGGTGATATACTCGGTCATGAATTTATGGGCGAAGTCGTGGAGGTTGGTTCTGAGAATAAAAAGCTCAAAAAGGGTGATCGTGTAGTCGTCCCCTTCACTATCTCCTGTGGAAACTGCTATTACTGTCAGAAAGGGCTATACTCATTATGCGACAATTCCAACCCGAATGAAGCAGTAGCACGAAAAATAATGGGACAATCACCTGCCGGTTTATTCGGATATTCCCATATGCTGGGAGGATACGCCGGAGGACAGGCGGAATATGTTCGCGTACCTTACGCTGACGTTGGTCCTGTTAAAATTTCGTCTGACATAGAAGATGATGAAGTTCTTTTCCTGTCCGATATCTTTCCAACCGGTTATATGGCTGCTGAAAACGCCGAAATTGAACCCGGTGATACTGTTGCTGTCTGGGGTGCCGGTCCCGTTGGTCAGTTTGCAGTACAGAGTTCCTGGATGAAAGAGGCCGAACGGGTAATAGCTATCGACCGGCTTCCCGATCGCCTGAAAATGGCAGAAAATTATGGCAAAGCCGAAACAATTAACTTTGATAAAATGGACGTTTACGAATCCCTGATGGAAATGACTAACGGACACGGTCCCGACCGTTGCATTGACGCTGTGGGTACGGAAGCACACGGTGGCGGAAGTGTAGATGCTGTAATCGACCGGGCCAAACAGGCGGCATACTTAGCCACTGACCGTCCGCACGTTCTTCGTGAAGCAATTATGTGCTGCCGAAAAGGAGGTACGGTATCTATCCCGGGTGTCTATATCGGTTTTCTGGACAAAATTCCTTTTGGGACAGCAATGAATAAAGGACTTACACTCAAAATGGGACAAACCCATGTGCATCGCTATCTGGAGCCTTTGCTCAGTAAAATTGAAAATGAAGAGATCGATCCTTCTTTTGTTGTGACGCACCATTTCGATCTCGACGAAGCTCCCAACGCATATGAAATATTCAAAAATAAAGAGGATGAGTGTATCAAAACCGTTCTGAAGCCTTGAAACAGTATAAGTTCGGGAGCCGAGCTCCCTCACAGCTATAATAAAAGAAGAAAAGGAGACCGGAGAAGGAAGGCCGGTTTCAGTTTTGATTTATTGAGGGAATGGAACGCGGATGAAGCAGATTATATGGATTTGCACAGATGAAACAAACTCATGGGACTGAGAGACTAAGGGAGGTTAATGCTCGGAACATGTTCATTGCTCAACTGACACACTGTTCACTGATCACTGCTACTCCCCTATTTTACCGAGGTTTACAACCTCCATGTCATGCATTTTACCGTCTGAAATGGAGAAGCGTACACATGTACGATACACCTGGAATCCGTATTTTCCCGCCGCCCCGGGATTAATAAACAGCATTTTGTTTTTATCCTGGTCGCGGCCGATCTTCAGAATATGTGAGTGACCGCAGATAAATACTTCCGGCGGATTCTTCTCCATTTGCTCGCGTATCGGCAGACAATAGCGTCCGAGGGTCCCGCCGATATGAGTCATCCAAATATCCAGTCCCTCACGATTGAAACGTTGGTGAAGCGGATATTCCTGCCGGATGTCACTTCCGTCAATATTGCCATACACTCCGATCACAGGAGCAATCTCATTAAGCCTGTCAGAGATTTCCATCGTGCCAAAATCACCTGCATGCCAGATTTCATCCCTGTCGGCGAAATATTCCAGCACCTGTGGATCGAGATAATTATGTGTATCTGATATTAAGCCGACTTTGATCATAAAAGAAACTTTCTCATTTTCAGTCTCATAATAGGGATGTTTTATTCCTTTGTAAATACAAATATTACAAACCAGGCAGATACTATATCGGGTGTAAGTAGTTATTCTTAAACGGTGATATTTACATTTATATGATAACGAAATTATTTAATACGAGTTTATATGCCGAAATTCAGCATTATTATTGTTTCGTGGAATGCTCTTCATCACCTGAAGACATTTCTTCCGGGTGTAGTTGAAACAGATTATGATGATTATGAAATAATTTTGGCAGACAACGCTTCTTCCGACGGTTCAGCCCAATGGGTAAGGGAAAACTATCCCGGAGTTAAAATTGCGACTTTCGATGCCAACTACGGTTATTGCGGCGGTAATAATCGTGCCGTCCCACATGCCGGGGGAGAAATCCTGCTGTTTCTCAATAACGATGTGGATGTTGAACCGGACTGGCTTCATCCCCTGGCACAAATCTTTGAAGCCAATTCTAATGTTTCTGCTGTCCAGCCTAAAATAAAATCGTACCAGGAACCTGAATTCTTCGAATATGCCGGGGCTGCCGGTGGATTCCTGGATAAATACGGTTTCCCTTTTTGCCGGGGACGAATTTTTGACACGCCGGAAAAAGATGAAGGCCAGTATAATAATTCAGCTCCCATTCTATGGGCCAGCGGTGCGGCGCTTGCCGTTCGCAGAGAACATTTTGAGGAATGCGGCGGATTTGATGAAGACTTTGAATTCCACATGGAAGAAATTGATCTCTGCTGGCAATTATGGAACCGGGGATATGAAGTGTATTACTGTCCCGACAGTGTCGTTTATCACCTGGGTGGCGGATCGCTTCCAACCGACTCACCGCGCAAGCTCTACTACAATTATCGCAATAACCTCAAGCTTCTCTGGAAAAACTATTCCGGACGCTCCCTGATCGTGCGATTTCCCGTCCGGATTATGCTTGATATAGTTGCCGCTTTTCGCATCCTATGGATTTCCGGGTTCAGGGAATTTTTTTCTATTCTATTGGGGCACAAAGACTTTTGGATATCAATCAACAAGACACAAAAGAAAAGGTCAGATCTTCAGAAGAAGCGGATAAATCCGGAGGACCCGCAACAACTAAAAAACATTAACCTGGTCTGGGAATACTTTCTAAAAGGTAAAACCAGGTTTTGGGAAATCATCGATGATTAGACCGGCTATCTTATTGTCATCACACGATACAAAAAAGATTCCTCCAAACATGTACCGATGCTCATGCTTATACCGGAATTGTTGGGGAATTCCCATTGACCAAACCCAATTGCCGGGTGGTAGTGGCAATGAATGTGAATAACAGCTGCAGTTTTTAGCAAGGTCAACTAAATAAGCTATCATTATATGGACTGCCAATTCGAACCGGATGAGATCCCTCCATTACAGTCCGCAAAACCGCGGACTTCCAGTCGGGATGACGATGGAGATCTTTTTTAGGTATCTGCCCAACCCAACGCATAGATCCATCTACCCCTGCTACATTATTCCTCTCTAAGGCCAAAGATCAGGGCGATAACTTTGAACCGTCGATAGCATAGAGTTCGCTGAATTCTACAATAGGAGAGTTATAGGAAATTGCACTCATTGGCATGCGGTTCATTGCTTTTATTATTGTTCGCATGTCGCATTGCTTCAGACCGCCCCCAATCTCAGTATGAAAGGTATAATGGTAAGCAAGATCTGTCATGGAGCCCAGAACCGACCGGCTGGTGGTTTTGCCATAACTGATTTGTTGGTAATCTTCCATTATCCGGTTTTGTAACATGTCATCCACCCCCTCTTCCTGCAATAGTTTATAAAGATTATTTCGAAACTGATCACTTAATTCACGAATTTCACTGCGGGAAAGGTCAGGTACCAGGAAATTGAGTAACGTTTTATCATTGGTGAACAGAACACATTTACGCCTGTTAATATAAATCAGGTTGGCATGCCATCCACCGAGCTTTACCACAGAACCTTCGCCGGTATGAAGATCGTCCGGCTTTAGTCCCATCTCTTTTCGGAGCTTTTTTGTACACCTAATCAATTCCATGGCTATAAATTGATGTTCGCCTGATTTGTTTATGATGAAAAATGTCGAACCCGGCCTCTGTAGATATAAAGGAATCTATCAACATCTATATTTTCTTTCTATAGGATAATAACAATTTTTCCATTTAAACAGTTAAATGTTATCTAAAAAGGCGCTGATGTGAAATCGCTTTTGTTTTTAACGCAACCAACCGCCAACGTTAGATATTTAACTCGTTCTATCGGTGTACATTCACATTCAGCAGGAAAAGATTTTATAAGTACTAAAAACCCGGAAGTTTGTTCCCGGATAAAGCCAAAAGCAGATAATAAATTTTCAGGTATAACCGTAACCAAACATGGCTCTTTAATTCCAGTATTTTATATTCTATTGTTTAATAATACTTCTAACCTGTTAAATTCAAGATGGCCGCATCATCCAAAAAAGTAATTTATGCCGCACTGATCGGCAATTTTCTGATATCTGTTACTAAATTTTTTGCTTCATTTGCTACAGGCAGTTCGGCCATGCTCTCCGAGGGCATTCATTCGCTGGTTGATTCAGGAAATCAACTGCTGTTATTGCTTGGGATAAAGAAGTCAAATCAACCTCCCGATAAGGATTTTCCATTCGGCCATGGTAAAGAGATCTATTTCTGGAGTTTTGTTGTAGCCATTATGATTTTCGCCGTTGGAGCCGGTATATCTTTATATGAAGGCATCCACAGTATTATTGAACCACACCCTGTAGAAAATCCCACAATTAACTATATTGTGCTGGGACTGGCAATGATATTTGAAGGTTTTGCCTGGTATTTTGCATGGAAGGAGTTCAGAAAAACAAAAGGAGAACAGGGTTATTTCGAGGCTATACGTAAAGAGAAAAACCCGACTATCTTTGTAGTCCTATTTGAAGATTCAGCCGCCATGCTGGGGCTGGTAATTGCTTTTTTAGGCATTGCTGCGGGACAATGGACCGGAATTCTCATTTTTGACGGTATCGCTTCAATTCTAATCGGGCTCATTTTGGGCGTGACAGCCGCCTGGCTTGCTTATGAAACCAAGGGTTTGCTGATCGGGGAAAGTGCCGAAAAGGAAATAATCGAAGGAATCCGCACACTGACTATTAAAAGTAATGGAATTAAATCGGTAAATGAGTTGCTCACACTTCATATGGGACCAGATTATATTCTTGTGAATATCAGTGTCGATTTTAATAATGAGCTTAATGCCGGAAACATTGAGGATACAATAGAGTCTATAAACAAATCGATTAAGACTAAATATCAGCGTGTAAAACGGGTATTTATTGAAGCAGAAAACATAAAAGCTTCTAAAAATGCCATTTAATATTTTAACCATTCATTAGTACAGCAAAGAAGTTGAAGACGATATTATTTATTTCTGCGTGCATATTGCTCTGTAGTGAGCCGTCGTTAGCGGTTACAGCCCGTGATAGCACCGATACCATTAAACAACCTCCTGAAATTTACTTTCTCTCAAAGAGTGACGATACGCCCCTTTATGAGATTTCTTTATGGGGTGGATACTCATTCAATTCTGTTACTCTCTGGGGTAAGACAACAGATGCTACACTGGGCACATTGGGCTTCAGTCTGAAAAGAAAATTTCTGAAAATCCATAATACCACAATAGAATACCTTACCGGATTTCATCTTTATGCACGCTATACCTATCCTGAATTTAATATTGACCGCCAACGAACCTCCCTATCCGGATTCGGTATTACGCCTGTTGGACTGCAGACTAATTTCTTTGCCAATAGAAAAATCCAGCCTTTTCTAAATACCTCGGTGGGCCTTATGTTTCTTGAAGAGCCATTCCCTGATAGCCGGGGCGAAAAAAGGAACTTTACCTTAAGTCTGGGTACAGGTTTGGAATTTGTTATAGCAGGCAATACCAATCTCTCGTTAGGGTATAAATATTTACATCTATCCAACGGGGATTTGGGAGAAGTAAATCCCGGCATTGATTCAAGTCTTCTTTACACATCGATAACATTTAACTTGTAATGGTGAATTGGGAGAAGTATCCGTGGATTGGTTGATAGATTAAAAGACCTGACAGGTTTCCAAAACCTGTCAGGTCTCAATGTGGATGGTTATTAATCAATATTGGGTAGGTAAGTTGTAGAAACTAAACCCTCCAAGGGTTTGGAACCCTTGGAGGGTTTTTGCATGAGATTGCACCTTTATAAGAACGCATATTCTTTATCTGGGATTATCTTATTCCGGGTTTTATCTTTAAATTATTAATTGAATGGAATTTATTTTTTAAACGTTACGTAAAAGTTATATAACCAGAGTCTCAATGCTATGAAACGATACTTCCTGTTTTTTACTCTCCTGGCAGCGGCTGTAACGGCGGGATTTATTGCATTTCAGGATACGGATAACGCGAATGTTACAGCTCAACATATAACGAATGATGTCATCTCTTCAACTCAAGTTTCAGATACTATGGAAACAGATAAAATTACCAGAACAGAAGATGAATGGAAAGAAATTCTGACATCCGCCGAATACAGAATTCTGCGAAAAGGCGGTACGGAGTTACCTTATGTCAATGAATACTGGGACAATAAAAAAGAGGGCATTTATTACTGCAGAGCCTGTGGACAACCACTTTTCTCTTCTGAAACAAAATTCAAATCCGGTACCGGGTGGCCCAGTTTTTGGGAACCTGTAAAAGAATCAGCTGTTGGCGAACGGGAAGATAACAGCATGTTTATGACACGAACCGAAACAGTATGCTCGCGATGTGAATCCCACCTGGGACATGTTTTTGAAGATGGTCCGGAACCGACGGGATTGCGCTACTGCATGAATTCGCAGGCCCTCGAATTTGTGGAAATGGACCTTGCCGAAGTAGATGAGGAAACCCTTACGGTAAAAGAACCGGGTTAAAACCTTAGCCCACTTTCCCGTCAGACCGCTGACTTTGCGGTCCGACGGGTTCGACAGGGCTTGTTGCCTTTAAAGACTACCCTCCGGCCCTTTTCTTCAAAGTAACCTCCATAAGCTCTATTGAAGGTCGCTCTCCCTTCCAATACTTCTTTTGTTCTTTGGTTTTTCTCCATGCTCCTTCGTGCTCCTCCGTATAACTTTGTTTAATAGTTCGGATAGAAGAACTGTCCCATTGATCTAAAGATCAACTCCAGCCAACCAATGGAGTATAGTTTTAAAACCTTCCTCTTTTTTTATATTGTACTTCAACAGGAGAAATCATCAGTAAACATCCTATTATGAAAAATAAAGTTCAGGTATTACGCACAGCATCTTTTAATCCTAAAATTAAAAAATACCTCCTCATCTATGGTTCGTTGATCCTTGCTGTAACTATTTTCGGTATTCTGCTAATACCATTCTTTTTGCTGGGAGCCCCTTACTTTATCCGGAAGTACTTCGACCGGTTAAGTGCAGAGTTAACTACAAGGACCCTGCGGTTCGAAAAAGGTATTATTTTTCATGTGGAGAGAACAATTCCCCTCGACAAAATCCAGGACCTCACTTTTAAAGAAGGTCCGCTGTTGAAATATTTCGGGCTCAGTATCCTAAAGGTAGAAACTGCAGGCAATACAGGTGCGGGACAAAGTGATCTGACGCTAATCGGCATTGTTGATGCATCCGATTTCAGAAATGCCGTACTTGAACAGCGTGATAACGTAACGGAAAATAAATATGCCGGACCTGAAGAAGTTGATAAGATCACGATAACACTGCTGACGGACATTCGCGATTCATTGAATGAAATCAAACAATCCATGCAATCTACAAGAGTTCGCTAGTGGTAAAAAACGCATTGATCCTTAACTTTACACTTCCACTTCCATTTTCGCTTCAGGTACAGTTTTATCTGCCAGTTTATTGTTGTACAGGTAAAAGAGTCCCATAGCAAGAGCCCATTGTATCAATACGGTTGCCAGCGAAAATGTGCTGATAGGATTATACCAGGCTTCCACAGAAGCACTTTGATATATCCACCATATCAGGAGTGAAACAACCTCTATCGGAACTACATATTTTATTACCACTTCCCACCATTTGCCCAGGGTATAGGTTCGTTCTTCAACATTAACAAGTTCAGAACGGAATTTGGAAGGGTTAAACTTTATAATGGCAAAAGCCATAAAGGCACCGGAGACCAATAATCCTATCCCCCATACAGCATCCTGATTTACTAAAAAATCAGTTGAAATAGCTGAAGGCAATCCAAAAAGGAAGCCGGTGATACAAATCGCTATCGTAGCTTGTGACCTGGATATACCCAAGTCAACAAGTACTCTGCTGGCTAATTCAATCATAGAAATGAGCGAGCTGAATGCAGCAAAGGTTAATCCCAAAAAGAATAGAATAGCAAAAATTTGTCCCCCGGCCATTTCGTTGAAGAGCTGAGGCATCCACATAAATGTAAGTCCCGTTCCCGCAGGTCCGGATTCCTGCATAATACTTAGAATCTCACCATTTCCCGTCGTACTCCCCAGTGTCCCGAATACAGTAGAAAAGATGGTTATAGCCGCAAGCAGTGAAACAATATTATTTCCAATTCCCGTCTGAAAAGCACTGAGAGTGATGTCATCCCGCGTACGCATATAAGCTGCATATGTCAGGATTAATCCCCATGCGGCTCCCGTATCCCAGGCGTTTTGTGTCAGGGCTTCGATCCAGAGAGTCGGTTCCCACATTGTCGACCAGTCAGGAGTAAAAAGATATTCGATTCCCTGGAAACTACCCGGTAGTGTTACCGCACGTATTAATGCAATTACAACAACTAACAGAAGTGATGGGATCAGGATCTTGTTGATACGCTCAATAGAAGAGATGCCTTTTATCACAATAAACCCTCCCCCGCCGATCATAAGGGCGTGAAAAATTGATGGCCATGCAGAGTCCTGAAACCCATACCAGACCGATTCGGCCTGCTGCAGATTGGCGGGAAGTTCTGAACTGACGGCCTCAATAAAATAAAACAGGCACCAACCCGCAACTACACTGTAGTAAAACATAATGGCAGTAGCAACAAAACCTATGAATGATCCCATCCATGCATACTTCTTGCCAACGAGCTTGATAAACGAACCGATTACTCCTTTTCGTCCGTGCCGGCCGATCCCATACTCGGCAATAATCAGCGGAATGGAAAAAAGAAAAAGACAGGTTACCCAGGCAATCAGGAAAGCTCCCGCCCCTTCATCTCCACCATTTTGAGCCGCTATCCGGGGAAAACGCCAGATATTGCCTGTGCCCACTGCAATTCCGAGCACACTGAGAATAAGACCGAGTTTTGATGAGAAAAATTCCGTTTTACCTGGTTTTAAACTCATATTTTCATCAATATTCAATTAATAATTCAGTAAAGGGTAACTCTTCTGATAAACACATTCCAAAAAAAATGTATCTAATGTTTATAGGTTAATGACTAATAAACTATTTGTTTTATATATCTGGCAGACAGAAAGGCCCTGATAAATCAACCCGTTATTGTTAACCATTTTTATATAAAGTGGCAATATCCGCTTACAGAATATTACATCTGAAAAACCGGCAAGAGAATGTTAAAATTAAACTCAACTGTTGGCCCTGTCTATCTTTTTAGTATCTTCAGTAAATTTCTAAAATAACAGTACATATTTGCCGTTGAACTAAACAATCCAACGGGTATAAATCCTTATATGCAGCCCCGGGTATTGATTTTGATTCCAATCAACCTATGGCTATTATTGGCTGCTGAATTAACAGTTATAAACCGTCATAATTAATTAAAGGCCGGATGTTTTCGAATCATAGATCGACGAACAGATATTTAGCTCTATTTACTTTTTTAGCTTCCCTGATCTTGTACATGTTAACCATGGCACCTACCGCCAGCTTCTGGGATGCCGGTGAGTTTATTGCTGTTGCTCATGGTCTTCAGGTCAACCACCCTCCCGGGGCGCCCTTTTATTCTCTTCTCGGCAGGATATTCTCCATGTTTATGCCTGCTTCTTATGTAGCAGTAAGCATTAACTTTATCAGTGCGCTTTCATCAGCTTTAACGGTGATGTTGCTCTATCTTATTACTGTACGACTGGTCCGTGAATGGAAAGGGAATCCCGATGCCATGGAAAAGATCGACAAAATTGGCATGTATGGCGGAGCGCTGATTGGTGCTTTCACTTTTGCTGTTACCGATACATTCTGGTTTAATGCAGTGGAAGCGGAAGTATATGCCGTATCAATGTTTTTTACCGCTATGGCCGTATGGCTGGCACTGGTCTGGTCTGAACAACATGATAAACCCTACAACGAACGATGGCTGCTGCTTATCGCCTACCTCTTTGGGCTGGCTCTTGGTGTCCACCTGTTGAACCTGCTGACGTTCTTTTTTGTCATCATTATTATTTACTTCAAGAAGAACGAGTATAAATTCACCTCATTTTCGTTAACAGCCCTGTTAGCCGCTGTTTCTTTTCTGGCTATTTATCCATTTACCGTTCAGATGTTACCTTCTATCATGGGAGATATCGGAGAGGCTACATATGGTTTAATCGGCCCGATAACCCTGATGATCTTCATTGTACTGCTTCTCAGCGGAGGTCTCTATTACACGCATAAAAATGACTACCGGGTGGCGAATATTGTTTTACTCTTTTACACACTGATTTTAATCGGTTTCTCTTCTTATTCCCTGATTCCCATCCGATCTATCGCAGATCCGCCTATTGATGAAAATGATCCGGAGACTCTTGAGGCATTTATCAGCTACATGGAACGTGAACAATATGGTTCGACTCCGATCCTCACAGGCCATACCTATGATGATTCCAGGGGTGATATCAGTCGTGAACAGGAAACTTTCTTTCCCCGTCGTTATTCAACAAGTCCAGAGCATATCCAGCAGTATGCACAATATTCAAGTGACTGGGATTATTTCTGGAGCTACCAGGTAAATCATATGTATGTTCGTTATTTCAACTGGAATTTTATCGGCCGGGAATCCGATATCCAGGATACCGGATGGCAGGCAGGTTTTACAGAAAGCGAGTATGAAGATAATCCTGCACATAATTCTTATTTCTATCTTCCATTTTTACTGGGCCTGTTCGGCATGCTTTTCCACTTTCAGAAAGACTGGAAACGGGCGCTTTCTGTCCTTGCCCTGTTTTTAATGACAGGCTTCGCTATCATTGTCTTCCTGAATCAAACACCAATACAACCGCGCGAACGGGATTACGCCTATGTGGGATCATTCTTTGCTTTTGCCATATGGATAGGTATGGGAGGCATAGGGTTGGTTGAGTTAGTCAAAGATTATCTTAAATCAAAAACTACAGTGGCCTATGCTTCTCTCGCGGTTTTATTTTTGGCTGTGCCTTTGTGGATGGGTTTTCAAAACTACCACGACCATGACCGCAGCGAACGTTATGTGGCACCCGATTACGCCTACAATTTGCTGGAGTCGGCGGCACCGAATGCTATTTTATTTACGAACGGAGACAACGACACTTTCCCTCTCTGGTACCTGCAGGAGGTGGAAGGAGTGCGCACTGATGTTCGGATTGTTTGTCTTAGCCTTCTGAATACAGAGTGGTATATCAAACAACTTCGTGATCAGTGGTCTCATGAGTCAGCTCCCCTTCCTATTTCACTGAGTGATGCGGAAATTGAAGAAATTACAAGCGGGCTTACCCTTCATCAACCGGATACCATAAAGATTCCCGTTGATAAAGATCTGCTGCGGGGGGCTTTTTCATCCGATAATAATTACAAAGAAATGATCGGTGTAAGACCAGACACTTCACTTGATCTTTTCCGCAATGGTGTTACATTCGGCATTCCGGTCGATTCACTGGACAATGAAGTCTCCTGGTATTACGAAGGGCGTTCGGCCGGAGCCGACCAACAGGGTAACCAAAGGTTCTATACACAGGTTCAGGATAAAGTCATTCTGGACATACTGAAATCCAACAGATGGCTGAGGCCGGTTTACTTTGCCAATACCGTATCGACACAGAGCCAGATGAATCTGCAGCCTTATTTCCGCTTCGAAGGCAAAGCATTTCGTGTCGTACCTCAGCGGCACGAGGCTAAAAGCTTCGGATGGGTCGATGCCGGTATTCACGCCGAACGTTTAAAGAAGTTTCGTTTCCGGCAATGGAATAATCCCAATGCCTATTTTGATGAAAATATTCGTCGTATGCTGGGTAATTATCGTTTCAGTATCACCGAACTGTCTAATAAATACCGGGAGCTCGGCAAACCTGACAGCGCCAATTACTGGCTGAAATGGGGTGAAGAACGTATCCCATTCAGAATGAATGACAACAATCTAAACTCGATTGTCTTATACGCCTTCAACTATTCGAATTTAGATAATATGGAGGATGCTTTACGACTTTCGCGTGAAGTGGCTGGAGAACTCCTGGATAACCTTGAATCGGGCATAACCAAATACGATGACACCCAGCAGAGAATCTCCCGGCTTGAAGAAGAATCACAGGAGGCACGAAGAAATGCAAATATGAATAAGCGACAACAGTTGCAGAGACGTGTCAATCATATTATGTCGCAGCGCGAAGATATAACCAGAGACATATCTTTTGCTGTAAGCCAGCTTACGATTGTCCAGAACATTTATTTTAAGGCGGGTAATGATGAAGAGGCAATTGATCTGTCGAACAGCGTTGATCAAATTACCAGTGCACGGATATCAATACCCCAAACCAAAGAAGAGAACCAAAAGGAGATTGATCAGTTTAACATTCAATAATTTTTTGGTATAAGGGTATAAGGGTATAAGGGTATAAGGGTATAAGGGTATAAGGGTATAAGGATATAAGTGAACCTTATTCCCTTATACCCAATCCCTCATATCCGCGAGAATCCGCGGCTATCAGTAAGAAGCAAAAAGATATGAGGCCACAAAATTTCTTATTCTGTTGAGCGAATGGTATATTTAATCAAATCTTAACAAACACCGCTTTAGTACTTCTGAATATGGTTCACCAGTTTACGAAAGAAAATATTGACGCAATTGCGGATGTCCTTCAAACTAAAGCCAAGCCGCTTGGAGATGATGTTTTCCGGCTGGAAGTTGTGAATAAAGAAGAGGGCCGTAAACTGGCACTGGAAATACATTTGGGAATGAATGTTAACGGGAAGGATCTGAATATGGTTTCCGTTTATGCCCAAAATACTTTCCTGCAACTTCACAATTGCACTGCATTTATTGCTAGTGATATGCTAAAACAGGTTACATTCTTTGGTCGCCAGGATGAGCGGACTTCGGGACTGATCGTTGAACAAGGCGCAGGATGCAGTCTCTATTCGAATGTCAGCGAAGTTATTCTCAACAGTGACTTTACCAAACTACCGGAAGATCTTATGATGTGTGCCATCGCACTTTCACTCACCGAGTCGGTTGATCTGGATAATTTCTCTTTTGATGAAGATGAATAATACCTGATGCCTCCCACACAACCTGATATCCAGGTATTTAATGAGACCGGTTTTTCACTTCCCCTGTCTGCACAGGAACTAAGAAAGGCAGCAAAGATAATTTCAGAGAACGAAGAGTGCAGTTTTAATTTCATAGAGTTGGTATATGTTGATGAATCCGAAATCATTCGTATTAATAAGAAACACCTTGAGCGGGATTATATAACAGATATCATCACATTCCGGTATGATGATAATGGAAACAGCGATATCGAAGGTACGCTCTTCTGTTGTGCTCCCAGGATTACCGAACAGGCTGAAGAATTGGGAGAGGACGCCAAACGTGAATTTTTACGTATTTTTGTTCACGGACTGCTGCACCTGAACGGCTATGATGATCAAACAGAATCACAGAAACAGAGAATGACGCAGCGTGAAGAATTCTACCTGGAATTACTGGACTAATACATTACTCCTGTTATTCAAAAGCTTTGCTAAAGTTTTTATAGAGCACAATACGCGTACAACTCTCAAGTAAATTTTTACGTAAACGAGCGGTTACAACGCAGATTTAAATCATAGATGTTGTCAGATGAATGAAGAATCATTGGGATCTCCCGGCAATAATGACACAGCTTTAAAAGCGGCTAAAGATAAAACCCGTCACCACTTCCGGAATTTGTGGCAGATCGTCAGCAGGTACAGCCGTATCGAAGAACTTTCTGCCACAGACAAACCGAAACATCCCGCCCCGGAACGTCATCAGTTAAAAAGTTCTTTTCTGCTCAAGCTGTTGACTATACTCCCTTATCTGTTGATCACTCTCTTTATGGTTTCCTTTTTTTGGGATTTTAACGGGATTTATATGACACTGTGGAATCGGCCACTTGAATTCCAGGGGATTCTAAAGATAATCAGTGTCAGCGGCCTCATCGGCTATGGGACCAACTGGCTGGCGATAACCATGCTGTTTAAACCCGCCAGAAAGCGTCCTATTCTTGGTCACGGCCTTATACCAGCTCAAAAAGACCGGATTGCCTACCGGATGGCACAAGCTGTCTCCGATGATTTAATCAATCCTGAAATCATCAAACAAAAGATCAGTGAATCTGATATTATCAGTCGTTACCGGGAACAATCAACTGTCTATATAAAAGGTATTATAGATGATCCCTATTTCCGGGAAGATCTCAAACGCTGGATGGTTATTTATGTTGATGAAATGATTGCAGATCCCGCCATCAGAACAGCCCTGGCTGAGCGCATTTTAGTGCAGATAAAAGAAGCTCTTCATGAAAAATCGTTCGAAAAAGCAGCTCTCAAAGCCTATTCTTTTATTAAAGGACAGCAAATGCAGGAAATTATTGAAGAAGCGCTGGTTAAAATACCCACCAGTGTCGAAAGCGGGCTAAACAAGCTGGATGATTTGATGGATCAATTACCAGGTAAAATTGACGAACACAGCGAAGCAATAGAAGACATCGTCACCACTCTATTGTATAAACTGATCAATCAGTTGGATGTCCATTCTCTTGTAGAGGAAAACCTGAACAGTTATGACGAACAACAGCTGTCCGGCATCATCAGGGGTGCAACCAACGAACAGTTGCATTATATCCAGTACCTGGGTGCTTTTCTGGGTATGATAGGCGGTTTTGTAATTTGGGAACCCCTCTTAAGCACAATATTACTTGTCGCACTTACCGGTTTTTTAGTCGGTATCGATATTTTACTTCTAAAACTAGAATGGTAATTCAGTGGCCTTAAAACAGATTGGGAAAGAAAAAATCTATCACAAAGGAAAGACCATAAATTACAGCTATCGAAGCAGCAACAAATAATAAAACAGCAACGGCGATAGCTTTTCCTTCTGACATCTGCTTTTTGGGGGCTTGATTGGTTTTATTCATAGTTGGTATCCTGTATAGTTATCGGCTATTAACAATCTATCAGTGCCTGCATACATTTGCAATTCTTTTACACTTTTACATCCTGTAAAAGATTGCCATTCACAAATGATTTCATCATTATTAAAGAAACAACAGGGTATAAGGAAGATATATTGAATCCTATTAGTGGTTCATCCAAAACCTATTTCTTTTAAAACGGCACATACTTCTCACTGACCATGGATAACTCTATTACAGTTAAAGAAATACATTTAAAATACTGGCGTCCTTTTACCATAATACTTGGGATGGCCACAGTAGTTTTATTTGTTATTTTCTGGAATTTAAATGACCCTTTATGGGAAAGCATTTTCAGGATTGGAGCATTTTTATGTTTTGCCGGTACAGTTTTCGGAGCACTTAAACTGATTGAAGGGAGTCTCATCCTCAAATTAAGAATAGAGGATCAAAAGTTGAATGTACGGTATTTTAAAGAAGGTAAAATCGTCAGAGAAGAAGATTTTGACCTTTCTGAGATCAATGGCATTTTTCCTTCTGTACCCAATAAAAATTGGTCATTACCTTTTATTAAGAGCAGGTTTGAGGGATTTATCATTAATTTTAATGATTCGGAACATGTGCTGTTTCTCTTCGAATTCGGTGGACGTCCGTTGGTTTTTCCATCCGAAAAAGTAGAACAGATAACCTCATTTCTGTCACAATACCAATTAATACGAAATCCGAAAAGTTTGAAGTAAGACGCCAAACGTAAGACGTTGTCAATGCGTAATGCGCAATACGTAAGTCTGCATTTATTGATTCCTGCCATACCGCTATCTGCATACGAATCATCTGCACAAACCGCCACCGGAGGTGGCAGCACCAAACGTGACGAACCGGAGGTTCGGCACGAGAGTAGGATTATTCCTATTTTAGGACAAGACCGCCAAGTTTGCCATCCAGCATCCAGCATCCAGCATCCGGCCCTACAACGAAACCTTGCTTTCGCGG
>CAZPWQ010000077.1:0-16559 GCA_964590495.1 uncultured Balneolaceae bacterium | reverse complement strand
AACCATAACCACGAGGAAGACTAATGATTAGACAGAGTTAGATTTACACTCTCCACTGGGACGAGGAAAGTAGCCCCGTCTCCCTTCCTCCGGTCTCCTTTTCTCCCTTTCTCCGTATTTATCTATAACAACATCCCAAGAGGATTTTCAAGCAGCTGTTTGAGCGTACTTAAAAACTTTGCAGCACTCGCACCATCCACAATGCGGTGGTCGCTTGAAAGCGTCACTTTCATGCGTTTTCCGGGTACTACCTCACCATCCTCAACGACCGGTACATCACGAATTGCTCCGACCGCTAAAATACACGCATTGGGCGGATTAATAATGGCGGTGAACTGCTCTATCCCAAACATGCCGAGATTGCTCACAGTAAACGTACTGCCTTCCATCTCTTCCGGCTCAAGATCACGGTTGCGGGCCTTCTCAGCCAGATCTCTGCCCTCCAGGGCAATCTGTTGCAATCCCTTCTGATCTGTATTATTAATTACCGGTGTTACAAGCCCTTCATCAATGGCTACGGCAAACGCCACATTCACATCCCCATGTTCCAGAATTGTATCTTCCTGCCAGGAACTGTTTACATCAGGATGATGGCGAAGTGCTGTAGCACAGGCTTTAACGACAATATCATTAAAACTTATTTTTGTTTCACTCACTTCATTCAACTGCTTCCGCGCATTCCATACCGGCTTCATATCAATTTCAATGGTCTCGTAGTAATGCGGACTGGTAAACTTGCTTTCCGACAGGCGACGCGCTATGGTTTTGCGCATTTGGGAAACGCGATGCTCCTTGTCTTCGCGCGAAACAGCCTGAATTCCTGCAGGTGCTTTTGAAGGCTCATATTCTTCAATATCACGTTTAATAATACGTCCTTCCGGACCGCTTCCTTTTACATCCGATAATGTGACGCCTTTTTCCTCAGCCATCTTCCGTGCAAGCGGTGAAGCTTTAATACGACCATCTTCTGTTGAGGGTTTTTCGGCTTTATCAGTCTCTTTTTCTTTCGCAGGTTTCTCTTTTTTATTTTCATCTTCCTCAGACTCTTCTACATCTTTCTCAGGCTCCTTACCCTCTGCCTTCGATTCAGCCTCTTCAAGTATATCGCTGATATCCTCTCCTTCTTCCCCGATAACAGCCATTGTTTGGCCCAACGGAACGGCTTCCCCTTCCTCAACGAGTATCTTGAGGATGGTTCCCGAATCAAACACTTCCACTTCCATTGTGGCTTTATCGGTTTCCACATCAGCAATAATGTCACCGGATTCTACCTTATCACCTTCTTTGACATTCCACTTAGCAATAACCCCTTCTTCCATGGTATCACTGAGCTTGGGCATTTCTACTTTTATAGCCATTGTTTACAAATTATGAATTGTGAATTTTGAATTATGAATTATGGATGCTGAATATTGAATACATGAACCCGGTATCAGGCAAAATGCAAAGTTTTTAAAACACTAAAAAACTGATTCCGAATTTTCCAATTCAACATTTAACATTCAACAACTTGTCCGACCACCGGCGGATTTAAAATTATAACTATTTCCTATAAATTACCGTATTAACAGCATCTATAACCTCGGCCGGCCCCGGCAACCATCGGTCAAACAGGTTTTTTGCAAAAGGTGCACTTGTATCGGGCAACGTTACCCGTTGTACTGGTGCATCAAGATAATCAAACATATCCCGCTGTATCAGATAGCCGATCTCAGCAGCAAGTCCGCCGAAGGGATGCGCCTCATCCACAATAACACACCGGTTGGTTTTCCGGATGGATTTTGCAATAGTCTCAAAATCCAGTGGCTTTACGGTACGGGGATCGATTATCTCAACCTCTACTCCCTCCTTTTCCAGTTTCTGTGCTGCCTGCACCGCTATGTGATACATTTTGCCATGAGCAACAACGGTAACGTCACTGCCTTCCCGCTTAATTTTTGCTTTTCCGATAGGAATAGTGAAATCTTCCTCATCAGATACCTCCCCCTTAAGGCCGTACATCTGTTCGGATTCCATAAAGATTACCGGGTTGTCATCTCTAATGGCAGATTTTAGAAGACCTTTTGCATCCCCTGGTTCAGAAGGATAAATAACCTTAAGACCGGGAAAATGAGCGTACATCGAATCATAGGAAACAGAATGTGTAGCACTCAATTGTCCGGCAGAGGCGTTCGGACCGCGAAAAACTATCGGGATGCTAACCTGTCCACCGGTCATATACCTGATTTTTGAGGCGTTATTGATGATCTGGTCGGTTGCCAATAACGCAAAATTGAAAGTCATAAACTCAATAATCGGCCTCAGGCCATTCATTGCGGCGCCAACCCCAATACCCGCAAAACCAAGTTCCGATATGGGGGTATCGATCATCCGCTTATGACCATATTTGTCGAGAAGTCCTTCCGTTACCTTATAGGCTCCGTTATATTCCGCGACTTCTTCGCCCATTACAAAAATATTTTCATCCTGCTCCATCTCTTCATCGATGGCAGCACGGAGTGCTTCTCTGAATTGTAGTTCAGCCATATTTGGTTATTTATTACGTATAATTAATTGATAAAATAAACTGTTCACTAAAAAAGCTTGCCGGCATCCCCTACTACGCCAAGGGCCTACTGCGCCGAAGTAGCAGGCTACGTAGGCTGTACTTCGTAGGGCAGACAGCATTTTACCCTCCGAAGCCTTGCGCGCAGGAGAGCCAGTATCTAGTTATGAAACGGATAATCATCTTCTACAAAGACATCCTTGTACAAATGCTCTTTATCAGGAAAATCACTTTCCTCAGCAAAGTCTATAGCATCCATTACTGTTTGCTCTATTTTTTCCTCAACTTCTTCAATGTCCTCTTCACTCAGTATATCATTTTCTATGGCATAAATTTTTATACGCTCAATGGGATCTTTTTTCTGATACTCCTCCAACTCTTCTTTGCTGCGATACTTCATCGGGTCAGACATAGAATGGCCGCGATAACGGTAGGTGCGGATTTCAAGCAGCCACGGTTCTGAATTTTTTCGGATATCTTCAGAAATTTCCTTCATGGTTTCGTAGACGGTAAAAACATCCATACCATTAATCACCCTGCTTTTCATACCGAATCCCTTGGCACGTTCATACAGTTCACCGACAGAGTGCCTGTGCACGGCTGTTCCCATTGCATAACCATTATTTTCTATCGCATAAATGCACGGCAGCCCCCAGTTCTGACTCATATTCAACGTCTCGTGAAAAGAACCCTGCGGAACAGCCCCATCACCCAGAAAACAGGCTGTTACCCGGCCGTTTTGTTGATATTTATTGGCAAAAGCGATCCCACCACCCAGGGGAATATGTCCGCCGACAATGCCGTATCCGCCCCAGAAATGATTTTTTACTTTGGCGAAGTGCATTGAGCCACCTTTCCCGCGGGAGCAGCCGGTAATTTTTCCGTAAAGCTCCGCCATACCTTCATTCGGCGAAACACCGCGAACGAGTCCCCATCCGTGATCACGGTAGGCGGTAATAATATCGTCGTCATCATTCAGAGCATATACAGTACCGGTAGATATCGCTTCCTGTCCCATAAAAAGGTGAAGAAACCCGCCGAATTTGCCTTTCTGATACATCTGCATAGCCCGCTCTTCAAAGCGCCGCTGCAGATACATCTGTTCGAACATATCGGCTACATCATCATCTGAAAGTCCCAGATCATCATGCTTTTTTTCAGTTGGAGAGGGAAGTTCCGTGCTTTTTTCCATCTTACCATTTGAAAGAATACCTGTACCCGATGGAGTAAAAATAACTTCTTTTTCTTTTTTCTTCTTTGCCATAATATCAGATCACGGGAATAATCGCCGTTTCAATTTTTAATTTTAATTCTCAGAAATCAAGGTTCGAAAATATACCTAAAATTATGAAAGATTACAGATTGCAGGCGTTAAAAAAAGTTATACCCGGAATCACTACTTGAAATGAGTCTCAATACATTAATCAATGTGATCGCTAATAAGTTCATCAAGCCGGTCAAGTACTTCTTTGAGCTTTTGGGGATTACGTCCCCCGGCGGTAGCCAGATTGGGCTGTCCGCCCCCGCCGCCGCCGAGCATTTTACCAAGTTGCCCGACAAGGGAACCTGCCTTTAATCCTTTCTCTTTTATCAGGTCATCTGTTATGCTTGCCATTACGTAAACTTTATCTTCCCCGTCATCACGTGAACCCAACACGGTAACGGTTCCCTTTTTATTCTTTTCCAATGACTCATAACCGAGCTTTTTTAAAAGATCCATATCGGCCCGGGGAATCTCACCCGCTACCAGCCTGATACCCCCCTGCAGCGTTTTAGCACTATTGATCAAATCATTCAGCCTGGATGTGCTCTGCTGGTGCCGCAAACGTTCGACTTCTTTCTCGAGCTCTTTACGTTCTTCTGTCAACTGGCGGATATCTTTAATGATATTGTCGGTTTGACCGACTTCAGAACGAATCTGCTGAACAAGTTCATTTTCCTGCCGGAGGTAACTATCAACACTTTTTCCGACCCGCGCCTCTACGCGACGTATCCCGGCAGCTGCGGAGGACTCTCCCAACAGCCTGAAATAGCCTATTTCGCCGGTAGCTTCTACGTGGGTTCCCCCGCACAGTTCCATCGAATATTCGGGATCGAATGTTATTATGCGAACCCGGTCTGCGTATTTTTCCCCGAAAAGCATAGTAGCACCACGTTCTTTTGCCTCGTCAATCGGCACTTCACGGTCTTCCTGTTTCGGGATGTTTTCCTGTATCTTTTCGTTTACGATCTCTTCGATCTGCCGGAGTTGCTTGTTTGAAACCTGCTCGTAGTGCGAGAAATCGAAGCGCAGGTGTTTATTATCCAACAATGAACCCTTCTGATTTACATGATCACCGAGAACACGCTTGAGAGCGGCATGAGCGAGATGTGTAGCCGTGTGATGCTTCTGTATTTCGCGCCGGCGTTCGGCATCCACCATAGCCTCCCACTCCCCTTCAGGCTGTTCAGGCAGCCTGTCTGTAAAATGAATGTAACCGTCCGGCGATTTCTGCACGTCAAGCACACGAATATGCTCTTCTCCGTCGCTGATAATACCGGTGTCGGCTACCTGGCCCCCGCTTTCAGCATAGAAAGGAGTCTTATCCAGGATAATTGCATTCCGCTTCTTCTCCGTGCGCATGTTCCTGATATGAGCGTTCGTGGAAAGCGTATCGTAACCGACAAATTCAAATCGATCACTGTCGGTGACGCTAATCCACTCATCTTTTGATGACTGGTCCACTTTAAAAGATCCGGCGGAACGCGCCCGCTCTTTTTGCTGCTGCATCAATTTTTTAAAGCCCTCTTCGTCTACATCAACGCCTCGTTCACGAGCCATCAACTGTGTCAGATCGATGGGGAAACCATAGGTATCGTGGAGCTTGAAAGCATCTGCTCCGGATAATTTGTCCTTACCTTCAATCATCTCTTCAAACAGCTCAATACCCTGCCCCAGCGTCCTCAGGAAGCTATTCTCTTCAGAACGAATTACATTACTGACATAATCCTGCTGTTGCGACAACACAGGAAATACATCTTCAAACTGTTTGGCAAGCGTTGGGACCAGTTTATGAAAAAACGGTTTTTTGAGATCCAGCTTATCCCAGCCGTACCGGATGGCTCTTCGAAGTATTCGCCTGATAACAAAACCGCGTCCCTCATTGTCGGGTGAAGCTCCATCGGCAATTGAAAAACTTACCGCTCTGATATGATCGGCGATAACCCGCATGGCTATATCGGTCTGTTCATCGCTGCCGTAGCCGGTACCTGCCAGTTCTCCGATCTTATCCAGCAGCGGTGTAAACAGATCGGTATCATAATTGGAGCGCTTACCCTGGAGTACGGCACATATTCGTTCAAATCCCATACCGGTATCAACATGTTGTGCGGGCAGCTTTTCCAGCGCACCGCCGGACTTACGGTTGAACTGAATGAATACCAGATTCCAGATCTCCATTACCCGCGGATCATCCATATTAACCAGTTCGGCACCATCCTTTTTAAGTCGCTCCTCGTCGGGACGCAGATCAACATGTACCTCGGAACATGGACCGCAGGGGCCGGTATCTCCCATCTCCCAAAAATTATCTGTCCTGTCAAACTTCAGAATATGATCGTGATTGATAGAAGTCTCAGATTTCCACAACTCAATTGATTCTTCGTCCACCGGCAAGCCATCCTCAGTATTTCCTTCAAATACGGTGGCATACAGCCTGTCCGGTTCCAGTCCCCAACGGTCTACCAGCAATTCCCACGCCCATCGAATGGCCTCCCGTTTGAAGTAATCGCCGAACGACCAGTTGCCCAACATCTCAAAAAGCGTGTGGTGATAGGTATCGTGACCAACTTCCTCCAGATCGTTATGCTTTCCGCTTACCCTGATGCAGCGCTGGGTATCAACTGCCCTCTTCCATATCTCTCCGTCCTTTTTATAACCGTTTTGTTCGCCGAGAAAAATCGGCTTAAACTGATTCATGCCCGCATTAGTAAACAGAAGTGTCGGATCGTTCTGTGGAACGACCGGTGCGCTGGAAACCGTAATATGATCTTTCTCATTAAAGAAATCCAGGAACTCCTGGCGGATTTGAGCAGAACTCTTCTGGGACATTGATGTTGCTTTTTATTTATTTAAATTTCCAAGATCACTAAAAATAGGAAAAAATAGCGTTGAACTCACCCCGGTTGGCAATCAAATTTATGTTCTCACGGGTTTTAGCTGAAATATTAATCCTACTTTCCCAATATGCGTATCTTATTCAATAACTTTTTAAGAGGATTACTTCTCGTTTTTCCGCTGGCGGCAACCGTATATATTATTTTTGCTGCGGTCCGCTGGAGTAACAATGTATTAAATGATCTTCTTTTCGAATGGCTAAATATCGACCTGCCTGGCCTTGGCATTATTACAGTATTTCTGGGGATATCACTCATTGGTTATGTATTTTCCCGGGCATTTACCCGTCCGCTTGTCACATATTTTGAAAATCTTATGACAAAGGTCCCTTTTGTGAAAATTATTTATTCATCCCTTAAGGAATTAACCGAAGCGTTTGTCGGAGATAAAAAACGATTTAACAAACCGGTGCTTGTAGATTTTGGGTCTCTGCAGGCCAAACGCCTCGGCTTTATTACACAGAGTGACCTGTCGGAGTTAGGTGTCGAAGGTATGGTAGCTGTCTATTTTCCTCACTCCTACAACTTTACCGGCAACCTTTACCTCATATCCCAAGAAAATGTTACTCTGCTGGATATAAATTCTGCCGATGCGATGAAATATATCATTTCCGGCGGTGTAACGAGGATATCGCATAAGTGAAATATTCCACGTCCGGCCGCTGATTTTGCGGTCGGGCGGGTTCGATAAGGCTACCAACCTTTCCTCTCGAACATCAGATCTGCCCTCTTCCTACCCATCGGACGGCAAGATCAGCCGTCGGATGGGGAATGCTAATACACTTCTTCAAAGGTCCGCGCGGAAGGTTTGATATACCGTTTCATATCATTGTCATTCCATTCATCCGGCGTCTTATCCATTACCGGTTCGCGTATATCCAGATATTGGTTAAGCTTTTTTTCAGCCAGAGCCTTGTATATGCCAGATTCCATTCCTTTTATCCCACAGATATACAAGAGTGTATTTTCCTTTTCAAGGATCGGATCCAGAAATTCTGATTTATCCCACAGACACGTCTGGACGTATTTCTTGGTGCCGTCGGGCCTCCGCGCTTCACGGGATATGTAGGGCAAATAGTGAAAATTGGGATGCTTTTTATCCATTGATCCAAAATAATCAGCATAAAGCAGATCGGTGCGATATGCACATCCGAATACCAGTATGATATCATTGGTAACCCCGGCATCGAGCAGTTCTATGATCATTCCTCGGTAGGGCGCGATACCGGTACCTGTAGCAAAAAAAATATAGTTGAAATTTTCGAGGTTTTCCGGCAATAGAAAACGTCTGCCACTGGGACCGGTCATTTTAACGGTATCACCCGGTTCAAGATCTGCAAGGTAATTGGAGCATACACCCAAATAGAGTTTATTATTTTTAAACTCTTCGATTGTGCGTTTTACAGTTGTTGAAATCAAATGTGATTTCCCCCCTTCACCCTCAGTAGGCGAAGCGACCGAATATAACCGGAGCTTATAAGGTCGACCGGAATCACTCTCACCCGGAGGCAAAATACCTATCGACTGCCCCACTCGTACATGTCCCTCAAGGTCTGTACCTGAAATGTCAAAAGTAACGTGTCGCACAAAATTGGGACTGGTTTCCTTTGTACATATATAATTTTCCACGATTGGGACTTCGACCGGATCCCTGGGAGTATAAATATTCAGTTCAACTTCAGGAAGCTTTATTTCGGGCATAGTATTATTCAAACCTGGCTTATTTAGAACGGCTTTGAAATTGTAAAGGTTACGGCAAAGAAACAAGTGCAATTTCATTTTTTAGAATGATCTCATAAAGGATGCCGGAAGCAGATTGGAGAAAGAATATACTTATACAACTCTGTGGCTAAAATAAAAAGCGTATTCCGTACTGCGTGATTAAACCAAACGCAATACGAAATACGCAATATTATAGAGCTAAGATTACGACCGTTTAGAGATAAAACGTCAATCCAGCCGTAAATACATTACCGTTGAATGAAGCATCATTAAGATTTTCCTCATTCTCATCCGGATTTAAAAACAGATAACGGTAATCGAAGTTAAGTGCTACATCCTCGTTAAACGGTATCTCGAGGCCGAAGCCAAGATGATAGCCTACATTGAAGTCACTGGTATCGTCTATGCCCAAAGCTTCGGCTTCGTTTGAATAGTCATAGATGGTATAATAGGCACCGATTCCCGCCAGACCGTAAGGCGAAAATCCTTCCATCGGTACGAAGAGCATAGCCGAAAGGGTTACAGGGACAGATCGTACGCTGACTGAAAAATCCTCAACCGAATACGTCTGTGCCGTACGATAATCGACAGCTCCTTCGATGCCAAATGAAGGTCCTGTGCGAGCCCGGAGTTGCAATCCCCCGTAAAAATTGCCGTCATCAGCATCTTCGGAGGTATAATAACCAAGGCGGGGCCCTATGCCAAAAGCACTCTGGTCGTCTGTGTCATAGGTGGTTCGTGTCTGTGCCTCTGCATCGATTAAAAAGGGTGAAAACGCAAAAATCAGCAGTGGAATGAATAGCAGTTTTTTCATAATGATGAATGTTTATTATGATTTAACTCTTTTTTTCTTTAATTCTTTTCACCTCTGCTTTGTTCCCTTTAACCCCTTGTCATTTACTTATTTTATAAGAAAATTTATTGGTTGCTTATTAGCAGTTTTTAGGGAGTTTAATCATAAACTATGATGCCATTCCAAAAGAACGACTTAGTTCATTAATAGAAATAGGTTTTGTAAGAAATGCCAGATAATCCGTTTCATTAATCTTATTACGATACATCTCATCTGTATTACCGGTAATATATATGACCGGAATATTTGCTTTCTTCTTAATTCTTACCATCGCTTCAATCCCGTCTATCTCTCCCTGCAGCCGTATATCCATCAGAATTAAATCTGGATTATATTCAGCAGCCAAAACAACTGCTTCTTCTCCTGTTGTTACTTTTGCAATAACTTTATGACCAAGCTTTTGAACCATCTTTTCGATAAGAAGTGAAATGATCATTTCATCTTCGACAATTAAAACTTTTTTCATACTCATTAATAAACCTGATAATTAGTTTTTGTAGATGATATAATTATACCCATAAAACAATTTTGGTAATCCTGTTGAAGGATTCTTTCTATATACAAGAGTAAGCAGAGGGTAAAATGTTACAAAAAGTATGGTTTATTAGAAAATTCTCATAAACGCCTGTGATGATCTACTGCGGGGTATACAAGTTTTCTAAAACCTTTTTTTTATATATAATCAAATAAAACATTATGGATGCTGAAACAATAACAACTATTTTCTTTATCGGAGGGTTGGCCCTTATTGTCCTCGAGGCACTTTTGCCGGGGGGGGTTTCTTTTTTCCTGGGTGTAAGCGGGCTGATTGTCGGGGGATTAAGGTGGCTCGGCCTTATATCCGATCCAGTAACTTCATTGGCAATTTGGCTTTTTACATCGATTGCTCTTCTTATTGCCATTCGCCCCTTCTTCATGAAATATTTTGGCGGGGAAAGCACCTATAAACTTGCCGATGAAGATGTTGAAGCAATGGATCAGGTTGTGGAAGTAATTGAACCGGTGAATGCCAATGACAATTCCGGGAGAATACGCTTTCAGGGAATTTCATGGAAAGCACAAACTCTGGAAGGAAAGCTGGACACCGGGTCAAAAGCTAAGATCAAATACAGAGATAACGTCACCTGGATCGTCGAACCGGTTGACGAATTGGAAGAATAGTTTACAGCTATTTGCTGCTTAATCTTAATCAACATTTAAAATTATGTGGACTTTCCTGTTTATTCTAATCGCACTTGGGATATTTGTTGTTACCAAAGTGTTTACCATCGTGGAGATGCGCGAAGAGGTTATCAAAGAACGACTCGGAAAATACAACAAAACATTGAAGCCGGGCTTTCACTTCTTAATACCTTTTGTCGACCGTGAAGCATATCACCAGGAAATGCGGGAACAGGTAATTGATGTGCCCAGCCAAACCTGCATTACCAAAGATAATATCGAAGTAGAAGTGGACGGACTGGTTTATGTCAAAGTGATGGATTCCTACAAAGCCAGCTATGGTATTGGCAATTACGAATTGGCAGCGATTAATCTGGCGCAGACGACAATGCGCAGTGAAATAGGCAAGATAACACTCGATGATACCTTCTCGGAACGAGAACAGATGAATGAAAGGATTGTGCGTGAAATTGATAAAGCCTCAGACCCGTGGGGAATAAAGGTGATGCGGTATGAAATCCGGAATATTCGTCCCTCCGATAACCTGATTCACACTCTGGAAAAGCAGATGGAAGCGGAACGTGAAAAACGAGCGGAGATAACCGAATCAACCGGTACGCGGGATTCCAGGATAAATGAGTCGCAGGGTGAGCGACAAAGTGCCATCCTCATATCTGAAGCTAAAAGGCAAAAAAGAATCAATGAAGCCCGCGGAAAAGCTAAAGAAATTGAGCTGGTTGCAACAGCAACGGCTAAAGGCGTACAGCGGATAGCTAATGCTATCCAAAAGCCGGGAGGTGATCTGGCTGTAAAAACAAAGCTCGTTGAACAGTTTATTTCTCAGCTGGGCTATATTATTGAAAAATCAAAGGTATCGGTATTGCCTGTTGAGACAGCTAATTTGAAAACATTTTTTGAAGGCGTGGAAAAGGTGAGCAATCATACGAATCCCATGTCTGATAATACGCCAAATACAAACAGGAGCTGATTATGATTATTGAAATTTTAAGTCAGGTTTTACTCGGAATACTTGGAATTTACATACTGTATAAATTTATCCAGTCTATACAGTTAGTGCCCACACAATGGGCTTATATTGTTGAACGGCTGGGCAACTATCAGCGAACACTCGGGCCGGGCTTTCATGCGCTCATACCTTTTTTTGATAAAGTGAAATACCGCCAGGATCTGCGGGAAGAAACGATTGAAGTTGAACCGCAGGAATGTTTTACCAAAGATAATGTGAAAGTAGAAGTAGACGGTGTAGTCTATCTCAGCGTTATCGACCCCGTAAATGCCAGTTACGGCATTACCAACTACCGGTTTGCCGCAGTACAGCTGGCGCAGACCACTACACGTTCCATCATTGGCACAATGGATCTTGATGATACTTTTGAAGATCGGGCAATTATAAATAAAGAGGTGGTAAAAGTACTCAGTGAAATGGAACAGGCATGGGGTATCCGGGTACACCGTTATGAAATCAAGAATATTGTAACACCCAAAACGATTCAACAGGCGATGGAGCGCCAAATGACGGCCGAGCGTGATCGCCGTGCTGCTATTGCCCGGTCGGAAGGCGTGATGCAATCGACCATTAATGACGCCGAGGGTGAAAAGCGGGAAATTATTAATGTCTCCGAAGGTGAAATGCAGCGGCGTGTTAATGAGGCGGAAGGTATAGCCGAAGAAATTGAAGCACTGGCTGAAGCCACAGCTATTTCCATTGAAAAAATTGCCGACGCTCTTTCTGCTGAAAAAGGTAAAGAGGCGATGCAGATGCAGTTATCCGAAAAATATATTAATGAGCTTTCCAAACTGGCAAATAAGAGGAACGATATCATTATTCCTACCGATATCACCGATTATAATGCTATCATGCAGGGATTTTCACTGGATAAGATTTCTATCGTACCTCCTGATAAGGAATAGTAGGCTGGATGCCGGATACTAGATACCAGATACCAGATACCGGATGCCGGATACCAGATACCAGATACCGGATGCCAGATACCTGGGTCCTGCCTTGCCGGGACTATGGCTGGTTCAAGCGTCCACGCTTGAACCCTAATGCTGTCGCCGGCGTCCGCTGGTGCCACTCATTCCCTCAGTAAATCAAAAAATCAAAACTTTTAGCTTTAAGGGAGCTCCGCTCCCGAACCTGTCCCTCGTGCCGAACCTCCGGTTCGGTATGCAGAATCTGCCACCTCCGGTGGCGTTTGAGATATGGCTCGTATGCAGATAGTATAAGATTCCTTGCTCCACCAACCGCTACTGCCTCCCTACACGGCATCCCGGCATCCAGTATCCGGTCTCTCTTCCTCCCGTCTCCTTTCCTCCTTCACCAATATTTTGCAACTGGTTTGGAACTCAATTGCCAATCCTGACATTTAATGAGATACGCTGTCATCAATGAATTAAAAACTATTTATCGTGCGAGAACTAAAGGCTAATCAGTTAAAACAGACCTGCCGTACAGATCAATTTGATTTTGAGACAACGGAGGATATTACAAATTCCACAACCGTCATTGGCCAGGAACGCCTGACGTCATCCATGGAGTTTGGGGTTGGCATGCAAAAAGATGGCTACAACATATTCGCTCTCGGTCCGAATGAAACTAATAAGCAGGGGCATATCAGGCATTTCTTAGAAACAAACGCTAAAAATAAATCGACTCCGCCGGATATTTGCTATGTAAACAATTTTGATGATCGCTATAAACCCGATGTATTAAAGCTGCCTCCCGGCAGGGGACGCGATTTCAGTAACGAAATGGACCAGCTGATCGAGGACCTGGTCCCGACGCTTACGTCAGCCTTTGAAACGGAGGAGTATCAAAACAGACGCCAGGCACTGCAGGACGAAGTACAACAGCAACAGGAACATACTTTTGAAGAACTACAGAAAAAAGCTAAAGAAAAAGGATTAGCTCTTATCCGTACTCCCGGAGGTTTCTCTTTTGCCCCTACCAAAGATGGTGAAGTAATGGAGGAAGAAGATGTACAAAATATGTCGGAGGAGGAAAAGGAGAAGCTCGAAGAAGAGACAAAAAAACTGCAGGAAGACCTGCAAAAACTGATCAGAAAAATGCCGGCCAATAAGCGGATGATAAGAGAGCGTCTGAAAGAACTCGACCGCGAAATCGCCACGTATGCCATTAAAGAGTTGTTTAAGAAGATCAGGGAAAAGTTTTCAGAACTGGATGAGGTACAGCGTTTTCTGGATGATGTAGAGGTGGATATTGTTGAAAATGTACAGGCAATCATGAGCAGCGAAAATCAAAAAAACCAGGCGCAGGGACAGGCACAAAATAAGCTTGCTCAAATGATGGGCGGAAATAGTCAGCAGCAATCTCAGAATTCATCGTCCAATCCGGTTCTCGATCGTTACCGCATCAATGTCCTCGTAGATAACAGCAATACAGAAGGTGCGCCGGTGGTGTATGAAGACAACCCGAACTATAAAAATCTCATAGGACGGGTAGAGTATCAGTCCAAAATGGGGGCCTTAACGACAAACTTTAATTTGATTAAGCCGGGTGCGCTGCACAAGGCCAACGGTGGTTACCTTATTCTTGATGCAAGAAGAGTATTGCTGGAACCGTATGCCTGGGAAGGGTTAAAACGTGCTCTTATTTCCGGTGACTTGAAGATCGAATCACTGGGAGAATCCTACAGCCTTATCAGTACCGTTTCACTTGAACCAAATCCTATTGATCTCGATATAAAAGTAGTATTAGTGGGGGAACGGCTGCTTTATTATCTGCTCATGAATCATGATCCGGATTTTAAATCCCTGTTTAAAGTTGAGGCTGATTTTGAGGATGAACTGGATTGTACCGATGAGAATTTTAAGCTGTACACTCAGCTTTTAACAGGGTTAATTGAAAAAAATGATCTGAGACCTTTTGGGAAAAAGGCTGTTGCACGGGTCATAGAGCAGAGTTCCCGAATGGTCGATGATAATGAAAAGCTGTCGGCAAAAACCGAGGAAATAAGTGACCTGTTACTTGAAGCCGACCATTGGGCCGGTAAAAGCGGTAACGACATCGTACAGAGAGAAGATGTTGTAGAGGCAATTGAACAGCAGATTTACAGATCTGCCAGATTACGTGACAAAGTACAGGAGGCGATAAATCGAGATTTCCTTTTTATTGATACCGAAGGTGAAAGTATCGGTCAGGTAAACGGGCTGTCAGTTACCGGTGCGGGACATCTTTTGTTCGGGCGACCGACTCGAATTACCGCACGGATTCAGCTCGGCAAAGGTGAAATTATTGATATAGAACGTGAAGTGGATATGAGCGGCCCCATTCATTCGAAAGGAGTTCTCATCCTGAAAGGTTTTCTTGGCGAGCGATATGCTGTCGATCGCCCTCTCTCACTTTCGGCCAGCCTGGTCTTTGAACAGTCATACTCAAATATTGACGGAGACAGCGCCTCCTCTGCCGAACTTTATGCTCTGTTATCAGCAATAGGAAAAATTCCGATCAAACAATCTTTCAGTGTCACAGGTTCTGTAAACCAACATGGAAAGGTTCAGCCTATCGGCGGCGTCAATGAAAAAATTGAAGGCTTCTTCGATATCTGTAATAAGCGGGGATTAACCGGTGAACAGGGAGTGCTTATCCCACGTGCAAATGAGAAAAACCTGGTGCTGCACAGCAGGGTTTGCGAAGCTGTAAAAGACGGGCAGTTCCATATTTATTCCGTGGAAACCATAGATGAGGGGATGGAATTGCTGACAGGCAGAGAGATGGGAGAACCCGGCAAAGACGGCAGGTATCCCGAAGGGACGATCAATCACCAGGTGATGAAAGAGCTGAATCGCCTGGCCGACAATCGAAAAGCTTTTGCCGCTTCGCCAAATGGTCAAAAAACGGAGACCCATGAGCAATGATACTGAAGAAATACTGATCCGGGGAATTCTGGTAGCCCTCGATAGTTCGAGTCACAGCAGAGCTGCACTTGAAGCTGCTGCAACCCTGGCCAGAACAATGGAAGCTGACATTCATGGTTTATTCGTTGAAGATACCAACTGGCATCGCGTTAGCAGGCTTCCGGCAGTTGCTGAAGTCAATGAGCTGACCGGTGATATTAAACCGTTTGCAGAGAAACATATCGACAAGCAGATCGAAATCCTCCAGAATCGCATCAAAAAGCAACTGCAAATAATAAGCCGGTTGAATGAAGTGAAGCATTCCTGGAAAACTGCCAGAGGATCAGTAGAAGATAAAGTGCTTGAGGCAGCCCAAAATACCGATCTGATAACAATAGGAAGAAAAGGTCATTCCTATTCGAGACACAAACAGCTGGGACAAACGGCAAAGAATATTATCGAAAAGTCCGAAAAACCAGTGCTTATTCTACAGGAAGGCCTGAGGCTTGGCAATACGATCGTCACTGTTTTCGACGCCTCAGGTGAAAGCCGGCGAAGTATCAGATTTGCCCTCTCTATCGCTGAAAAAAACGAAAGCGAATTATTCGTGATGATTATGGGTGATGATCAGGATTCCGCAAAAGAACGTTTCAGGGAACTTAAAAAATACCTCGCATTTGCCTCAGTTAAAGCTGATGTTAAACTTCTCCACCAGTCGAACATCTGGGAGCTTATGTTTGCCGTTAAGAACCATAACGGCGGATTGCTCATCCTGCCAAGAGACCAGCCTTTCATGAAAAATAGATCACTGGACCTGCTGCTGAATCATATTGGGTGTCCGATCTTGCTAATGGGAAAGTCGTAGTTGTTATTGGTTATTGGTTATTAGTGTCATGTCAGCGATGAATTTTTGGGTAATTCTAACAGCCCAAGAAGAAAGTCCCCCTTAACAAAGGGGGAATTAAAGGGGGTTGTTGGACCATCTTTGAATCGACGAGTAAGTTTTTTCCTGGAAACAACCCCCGCGGCTAAAGCCGCACCCCCTTTTTTAAGGGGGAATTAACTTCCCAATGGGCAGGCGGGGCGCTGGGTACGATAGCGGCAGTACCCCAACAACTATCTGTGACAGGATATTAGTTTAGCTGAAAAATCAAACCAGGCTCCACATAATAACAAATAACTAATCGCTAATCGCCACGGCCTCAATTTCTACAAGCATGTCGGGATGAATGAGTTTTTGCA
>CAZPWQ010000076.1:0-16980 GCA_964590495.1 uncultured Balneolaceae bacterium | reverse complement strand
TCGCTGTATTTTTTATGAGCCAGCAGGGATTCTGCCAAATGACTCCCGATAAAACCTGTCCCGCCGGTTACGAACGCTTTCATCAAAATTTGTATATTTGGTGGCTTTACTAAGTTTTTGAATTCAAACTGATATCTAAAAAGAAAGATAGATTTAAAGATACAAATCTCAATGATGCATTGGAAAATTTATGAGTGAGCTTCGAGTGGCAATTTTTACAGGAAACTATAACCACATCCAGGACGGCGTCTCACTAACGTTGAACAGGCTGGTGGCATTTCTTGAAGAGAAAAGGATTCCGGTTGTAGTATTCGGACCATCTTCAGATGATCCTGAAATAAATCATAACGGTGAATTTGTCAGAGTACCGTCTGTGCCTGTGCCGGGACGTCCCGAATATCGTATTACTGTAGGTTTCCCTGAATCTGCACAGCAGCGGTTACGGCAGTTTGAGCCTACGCTGATACATCTTGCTACGCCAGACCTGTTAGGGTTCCGTGCCATGCGTTGGGCCCAGGCAAATAATATTCAGATTGTCGCTTCATACCATACACATTTCACCAGTTATCTTAAATATTACAATCTTGATATGCTGGAAATGCTGGGATGGAAATACCTCGCTTGGTTCTACAGTCAGTGCAAACATATCTATGTACCATCTTCTTCAATGGCTGATGAGCTGAATGATGAGGGCATAGAGGATGGTATCCGGCTTTGGGAGCGTGGGGTAAATACAGAAAAGTTTCATCCCGGGAAACGAAGCCTGAATTGGCGGGAGTCAAAAGGGTTTTCTGATAATGATAAAGTGGTTACGTTCGTTTCACGTCTGGTCTGGGAAAAAAACCTGCAGACATTTGTAGATGTAGTAAATAAGCTCAAGGCCAATCCGGCTATTAAGTCGATGATTGTCGGAGATGGTCCGGCTAAAAAAGAGCTCGAACATATGTTACCGGATACCTGTTTCACCGGCTTTATAACCGGTGAAGAGCTAAGCAGGGCATATGCCAGCAGTGATATATTTTTATTTCCCTCGGAGACAGAAACCTTTGGAAATGTCACACTTGAAGCGATGTCGAGCGGATTGCCTTGCGTGGTTGCAGATGCAACCGGCAGCAAATCGCTGGTGGAGTCAGGGTTAAACGGTTACCTGGCACCGCCCCGCGGAACAGATGAGTTTACACGGTGTGTTTCACAGATTGCCGATGATGACAAACTTCGCAGCGAGATGGGTAAGGCAGCGCGACAGAAAGCCCTCGCTTATTCATGGGAAAATGTAAATGAAAAGCTTATGAAGAATTATGAAGAAGCTCTTCAGGAACCCCGCCCTGCACTCAAATTCTCGTGTAATAATTTGTTAACATGTATACCGCTTTTCAGGTTAAATTCTCAACTGAAAAGGCTGAAAGGTTTTAATCGCGAGCACCCAATAACCAATACGGTGTCATTCCGAATTTATTTCGGAATCTGTAGCACCCAGCAGCATAAAAGCTCCTGCAGGATTTCCTGCTGCAGATCCTGAAACAAGTTCAGGATGACACTGTTCGAAACTCAAATTTTAGCTTTAAAAAGATTTTAGAAATTTGCACATATTATATGTTTCACATACTCACCCCCCTGAAGGTTCTATTTTGGATAACGCAGGGGGGATGCAGCGTGTCAGCCAACAGTTATTGCGGGAGTTGAAGCGAACGCCTGACGTTAAAATCACAGAAGAGACTATCAATGTTTCCGGCGAGGGTCTCGTTGGGTTACGAACCTTCGGTTTTCTGGTTAAGCTATTGGCGGAACTTCCTCTTAAAGTTGAAGAATCCCATGCCGATATTGTACTTTTTTCTTCTATGGTCACCGCAAGTCTCAGTTATTTTATCCGAAACCGGATATCTGTTCCCATGGTTACCATTAATCACGGGCGGGATATAACTCTTCCGAATCCGCTGTACCAGCGATTTGTGCCAAAAATATTTTCAAGCCTCGATGGGGTTATTTCAGTATCACAGGCTACAAGGATGGAATGTATAAAAAGGGGAATGGAACCGGCTAAGGGAGTTTCTCTGCCCAACGGTTTTGATTTTAAAAAGTTAAATAATTTTCCGGGCAAAGCCGCATCCAGAAAATTTTTGGAGGAAAATTTTGATATTCCAATTAATAACAGTTTTATACTGTTAACAGTAGGAAGAAAAGTAAAACGAAAAGGGCATGAATGGTTTGTCAGAGAAGTATTACCGAGAATAACGGAGAAAGTTGTCTATATTACCATCGGTAACGGCCCTGAATTTGATAGTATTGAACAGGCAGTTAAGGAATCTTCATATAGTCATTATGTGCACCTGCTGGGACATCAGCCTGACGCAGTGTTAAAAAAAGCATATGCTGCAGCTGATTTATTTGTGATGCCTAATATACCTGTTGAAGGTGATATGGAGGGATTTGGCATTGTGTTGCTCGAGGCTAATATGGCTTGCACGCCTGCTGTGGCTACTGATCTTGAAGGAATAAAGGATGTAATTACACAGGGCAAAAATGGTTATCTTATTCAACCGTGGGATTCCGTTGGATTTGCAAAGCAGGTTAATGACCTGTTAAAAATTGATTTGGAACAATTATCAGAACAAGCACGTACCTATGTACGGGATAAATTCAGCTGGAAAAGAGTAGCAAAACAGTATATCAGCTATTTAAGAAGCGTGATGGATTCTCAATAACATTCCATACAAACGGCATTATATAATTGATTATTTGATTGATGCTTAATATGGAAGTATATTTACAACGATAAGCACTTTTGAAAAGCCGAAATAAGGAACGAATGGCCGACTCTAAACCCGATCTTAAAACGAACGACATTTTTAGCAAGGCTTACGATTTTACCAAAGCCGATGAAATAAAGTCTCAGGGACTATATCCCTATTTTAAACCTCTACAGGCAACTGATGGTACAACAGTACAGATTGATGGCCGCGAGGTTATTATGGCCGGTTCTAATAATTACCTTGGATTGACAAATGATCCCCGTGTTATTAAAGCTGCCAGAGATGTTATCAAGGTATACGGAACCGGTTGTACAGGTTCACGTTATTTGAATGGTACGCTTGATCTGCATCTTGAACTTGAAAATAAACTTGCTGAATTTATGGGCAAGGATTCCTGTGTACTTTTCAGTACGGGGTATCAGACTAATGAAGGAGCTATTCAAACCATAGCCGGACGCAGGGATATTATATTTTCCGATAAAGACAATCATGCGTGCATTGTAACCGGTACATTGATCTCAAACGCAAAGACCATGCGTTTCCGGCATAATGATATGCAACAGCTTGAAAAACTGTTGCAGCGGGCCGATGATGATGCCGGAAAGATAATTGTAAGTGACGGCGTATTTTCCATGTCCGGCACAGTTGCCCAGGTCCCGGAATTGATCAGGTTAAAAAATAAATACGGGGCACGGCTGTATTTGGATGATGCTCATGCAATTGGTGTTATCGGTGATGGAGGAAGGGGATCGGCGTCTACTTTCGGACTAATGGATGAAGTTGATCTTATCAGTGGAACCTTTTCAAAGTCATTTGCTTCACTGGGAGGATTTTTAGTCGGAGATAAAGAAATTATTGAATATATCCGTCACAATTCGCCGGCTCATATTTTCAGTGCATCAATGCCACCGGCCAACGTAGCTACTGTATTAAAAGCCCTTGAAATACTTCAGGAAGAGACATGGCGTCTTGACAGATTGGAAGAAATTTCTGATTATATGCGCAGGGAGTTGCGGCAGATGGGCTTTAATGTTTGGAGCAGTCAAACTCCGATTATACCTGTCGTTATTGGTGAAATGATGGAGTGTTTTAAGTTTTGGAAAGCTTTATTTGAAGCCGGTGTTTATGTAAATGCTGTTGTACCTCCCGGAGTACCAAAAGGACAGTCGCTCGTCAGAACCAGTTATATGGCTACACATACCGATGAGCACCTGGATAAAATTTTGGAAGCCTTTCGTAAAGTAGGTATAAAAAGCGGCATTATTGACAGGAATGGCCATTCACTTATAGACAACGGTTGATATTTGAAGGAAAGAAGCAATACCAATAACACTAACGGTGTTACACTTGCGACTACGAAAGATGAGCGCAGGCAGTTTATAGATTTCCCGTACCAGCTTTATGCTGATGACGAGCACTGGATTGCTCCTCTTAAAATGGAGCAGAAGAAGCTTATTGATACCGAAAAAAACCCTTTCTATAACAATGGTGATATTGCTCTGTTTCTGGCAGAACAAAATGGCGTGGTTTGCGGGCGCCTTGCTGCTATTCAGGACCGCCGGTTCAACAAATACCATGGCAATAAAACCGGTTTTTTCGGCTTTTTTGAGTGTGTGAATGATGAGTCTGTTGCCCATTTATTATTTCGGGTTGCTTCTGACTGGCTGATAGAACGTGGACACACCGATATTCTCGGGCCAACTAATCCAAGCCTGATGGATGAGATAGGGATTTTAGTGGACGGTTTCGAATATGATCCCAGTATTCTGATGCCTTATCACAAACCTTATTACGATAATCTTTTAAAGAGTGTCGGTTTTGAAAAGGAGATGGACATGTATGCCTTTCGTGTCAATCAGGATACGGTTGCACACGACCGGATGGAAAAAGCGGAACGAATCGTACGTCACAGGCTGCCTTCACTGGAAATAAGGGAAATTAATCTCAGAGATATAGAGAGTGAAGTAGAAATAGTAAGGGATATTTTTAACAAATCCTGGTCGGGCAACTGGGGATTTGTTCCGCTTACTAAAGAAGAACTTGCAAATCTGGCAAAAGATTTAAAGCTGATTCTGGATACCAAATTCGCCCATATAGCTGAAGTAGACGGGGATCCGGTAGCTTTTTCAATTGGATTGCCCGATTTAAACCAAGCTTTAAGACATATGGACGGTACGTTGTTTCCCACCGGTATTTTTAAATTGCTTTGGCATCGGCGCAATATTAACCAGATACGCACCGCTCTTATGGGAGTATTGCCTGAATATCGGGGAAAAGGTATTGATGCAATGCTGCACAAACAGGCTATAGATAACGGTAAAAAATACGGTTATTATTCATCGGAGTTGAGCTGGGTTCTGGAATCAAATGAAAATATGATTCGTGTTGCGGAGCGTCTCGGTGCCAAAATTGAAAAAACCTATCGCATGTATAAAAAGAATTTGGCTGGTAATTTGTAATCTGCCAAATATTGGAGGGACGCGATTAATCGCGTTTATACATTTTATCTTTTTTATCGTATATACCGCAATATTTCAGGCAATGGATCACTTATCCTATCCCATAGATCGGTATAAACAGGAACTGATGTATGATTTGAATTGGGATTGGCCATTTTTTTCAGGTAGTATTTAAAGGAATGACGGCCCATAAAGTAGGTAATATTACGTGGGGTCGGGTAATTTTGAATTTCCTTGCCCATTGCTAATTGGCAGATGAGCCGGGTGAAATCAACGCCTGCAGCTTTTGAGGCCAGAAGCGAAAACCAGAAGCGGGCATTGAAATCGATCAGTTTTACCTCCCCGTCTCTATTGTCCCGCCGAAAGTCGAGATTTGCCCAACCGCTGTAACCTGTTACTTCTAGAAGGCGGCGCACATATTCGCTTATCGCATCATCTTTAATAAACTTCAGAGCAGTGGCAACGCCCAACTTCTCACCAGTTAAATTTTTTTGAATGGTATGAACTTTCAGCTCACCGTCAATTGCCAAAAAACTACAGCCAATATCTTCACCGGGGATATATTCCTGGAGGATATATTTTTCTGTATCTAAACCTTTCAGATTATGGAAAAGTAAATCACGGTCCATTATTTTTTTGATGCCAAGCCCGGATGATCCTCTTATAGGTTTTAGCAGGCAGGGATATTTGGACACATCATCGATTGACGAATTTCCGTTGTTCAGGGGATATGTTTCAGGATGTGCTAAATCATACGATTTCAACAGGTCATGTAGTTTATTTTTGTAAATCAAAGCATCGAAAGTATAAGTCGACGGCAGGGGTGGTAAATGAATAAGCTCTTTGAGCTTGTGTTTCAACAAAGATATCATTCGGACATTTTTTTCCTCTATAGGCAGTAAAATTTTTGTCCCTGTTTTTTCTATTATGTTTACAAGCTCAGAGTTACAATTATCTAAATTTTCAGAGCTAAAATAGTGACGTGAATCAACATATTTGGATAATTCTGAGATTGGTTTGTCCCCTCTTTCCGAAGAAATAGTATGAATTTCAGCTTCGGGCATAATAGAACCTAACGCCCGTATTACAGAAAGAGCTAATATATTTTCTGATCCTACCAGTAGAATAGAGGCGGAGTCTGAAGGATTTTTCATTAAGGTATCCAAAATTTATTATAGATCAATTTAATGGATGAGTTACTTCAACTATGTTTTTATATGGATTGTTTCCTATAAAACAACAGATAGGGCACATTTCAAAAGAATTGGTACAGGTGAATCATGTACAATAAGACAGGTTCTACAGATGAGTTATTAGGTGTCGACATATATAAGTTCGAAAGAAATTTATTCAAACATCATTTGCAATGATTTGAGGATAACAGGTGAACTATACCGACTATTTTGCTATTTTGTTAACAATACAACTCCCCATAAAATTTCCTACCTTAGCTTTTTGGGGGTTTCTGTTTTACATGCCGGTAATTTTGAATGAAATTTTGACCAAATATGAGTGAATATCGAATCGAAAAGGATTCTATGGGAAAAATTAAAGTACCCAAAGATGCATATTATGGTGCCCAGACCCAGCGAGCGATTGACAATTTTACAGTGAGCGGTATTCGTTTCAGCCGTAGTTTTATAGAAGCATTAGGCTATGTTAAAGGAAGTGCCGCCAAAGTGAATTCAGAACTGGGATTGCTCGACCAGAAAATTTCAGACTATATCCGGAAAGCTGCCGATGAGGTGATTCTGGGTAAGTTGGATGAACATTTTGCAATCGATATTTTCCAAACCGGATCCGGCACTTCCACCAATATGAATGCAAATGAGATAATTGCAAAACGTGCCAATGAGCTGAGGGATGGTGACGTGCAAACAGAGATTCATCCGAATGATCATGTTAATTATGGTCAAAGTTCAAATGATGTAATTCCCACTACTATTCGTGTGGCGGCCGTTCAGGCGGTAAAAAATAATCTGATACCTTCACTTCAACATCTCCACGATGCCTTTACAAAAAAAGGAAAAGAGTTTGCTGATGTAGTTAAAACCGGTCGAACTCACCTGATGGATGCGATGCCGGTTACTATCCAACAGGAATTTGACGGTTATGCTCATCAACTTAAAAGGGGGATTCAGCGCCTTGAATCTACTCTTGAACGAGTTACTGAACTCCCGCAGGGAGGTACAGCAGTAGGTACCGGTTTGAACACTCATCCGGAATTTGGACGACGAATGGCGGATGAGTTGTCGTCGGTAACTGGATGTTCTTTTAGAGAAGCAGAAAACCATTTTGAGGCCCAGTCTACGGTAGATGCTCCTGTAGAACTAAGCGGGCAGTTGAAAACTATTGCAGTAGGTCTGATGAAAATCGCCAATGACTTACGCTGGATGAATTCAGGTCCCAACAGCGGACTCGGTGAAATTAAACTTGAAGCACTTCAGCCGGGGTCATCCATTATGCCCGGCAAAGTAAATCCGGTCATTGAAGAGTCGCTGACGATGGTTTGTGCCCAGGTAATCGGCAATGATTCCACAATTACAGTGGCGGGACAATCCGGGAATTTTGAGTTGAACGTAATGTTACCGGTTGTAGCTCATAATCTGCTTGAATCTATTGATATTCTTGCAAATGCAACAGAGAATCTTGCTGAACGTTCTGTATTACGACTGGCAGCAAATAAAGAGCGAATTGCAGATATGGCAGGCCGTAATCCGGTATTGGTAACGGCCCTCAATCCTATTATCGGCTATGATAAAGCTGCCAAAATCGCGAAGAAGGCTTTTAAAGAAGGACGTCCGGTCAAAGATGTAGCACGTGAAATGACAGACCTCAGTGAAGAAGAATTGGAAAAGGCGCTCGACCCTATTAAAATGACAAAAGGCGGATTCATGGAATGATATCAACGCGAGGATTTCTGTTTATCCGGTTATTTTGGAAAGAGGGAATCCTGTTTTTTGTAAAAGAAAGCGGAAGCTGTTATTATTCTTTGCGTTTAAATCTGCCCAAGCTTGAAAATCCGGTTTTTGAAGCGGAATGTATTAAAAAGTTCTTAGATCATGGCATCTACCAAAACAAAGAAAAAAAGCGCACCAGAATCTAAAGGATCGGTGAATTCGAAATTCACTAAAAAGGAAAAGCAGGAGATCCTTGATGATTATCGTCTGGCTGTCGTCAGTCGCGAGATTTCTTATTTGGGCCGCAGAGAAACTCTGACTGGTAAGGCAAAGTTCGGTATTTTTGGTGACGGTAAGGAATTTCCCCAGATTGCCATGGCAAAATATTTTCGGAACGGAGATTTTCGTGCCGGTTATTATCGTGATCAGACTTTTATGATGGCTGTTGGCGAGATTACCGTCCGGCAGTTTTTTGCTCAATTGTACGCCCATGCTGACATCGAAGCAGAGCCCAGCTCCGGAGGGAGGCAAATGAATGCTCATTTCAGTACGAGAAGCTTAAACGAGGATGGTACGTGGAAAGATCTGACGAAAAAGAAGAATAGTTCGCCTGACATTTCGCCGACGGCAGGGCAAATGCCCCGGTTACTGGGATTGGCACAGGCCTCAAAAGTCTATAGAAATCATGACGAGCTGCTGGAAAGAGAAGAATTCAATAAATTTAGCGACAGTGGAAATGAAATTGCATGGGGTACGATTGGCGATGCGAGCACTTCTGAAGGACTTTTCTGGGAGACTATAAATGCTGCCGGTGTTTTACAGGTTCCTATGGTACTTTCTGTTTGGGATGACGGATACGGAATTTCTGTACCGAGAGAATATCAGACGACTAAACAGAGTATTTCAGAGGTTTTAAGTGGTTTTCAGCGAACGGATGAGAAAAAAGGGCTGGAAATATTAAGAGTGAAAGCGTGGGATTATGAGGCTTTAAAAGAAACCTATAAAAAAGCTGAAAAACTCGCTCGTGAAGAACATGTGCCGGTTCTAATTCATGTCCAGGAAGTTACTCAGCCGCAGGGACATTCTACATCAGGTTCTCATGAGCGTTATAAATCTGATGAACGTCTTGAGTGGGAAGAGGAATATTGTTGCATTAATCAGGTTCGCCGCTGGATTCTGGATAATGGTATTGCTACAAAGGACAAACTCGGGGAGATTGATAACGAAGCAAAAAAGTATGTCAAAGAGGAACAAAAAGCAGCGTGGAAGGCGTTTGCCGATGATCTGAAGGAAGAACTTGATGAAGTGGCGGAACTCCTGGATAAACTGATTGCTCAGAGCAGTAGAGGGAAGGAACTTGTAGAGATAAAAAAGCAGATGAACGCCTCTACAGTTCCAATGCGTCGCGATATTATATCAGCGGCAAAGAAAGCTCTTCGGGCAACCAGAACCGAAAATCTTGCCCCCAGGAAAGAAATTGGGAAATGGCTTGAAAAGAGCCGGAAAGAGAATGAACAGCGGTACGATTCGCATCTGTACAGTGAGAATGAACAGTCACCGCTTTATGTCGGGGAAGTAAAACCGAAGTATAGCAATAATCCGGAGTTGGTGGACGGACGCGTGGTTTTGCGAAATAATTTTGATGCTTTATTTGCAAAATATCCTGAAGTGCTGGTATTTGGCGAAGATACGGGACTGCTTGGAGACGTGAATAAAGGCCTTGAAGATATGCAGGCAAAATATGGCGAAATCCGCGTCAGTGACACCGGAATCCGCGAAGCCACAATTCTCGGACAGGGAATAGGTATGGCATTGCGGGGTCTGAGGCCCATCGCTGAAATTCAATACCTGGACTATCTTCTATATTGTTTTCAGGGGTTGAGCGATGATTTGGCTACAGTTCGTTATCGCAGCGCCGGGGGTCAAAAAGCACCTGTCATTGTACGTACCCGCGGTCACCGTCTGGAAGGGATCTGGCACACGGGATCGCCTATGGGAATGATTATCAACAGCATCCGCGGTGTTTATGTCTGTGTACCGAGAAATCTTACGGATGCGGCCGGAATGTACAATACCCTGCTAAAAGGTGACGATCCGGCTTTGATTATTGAACCGCTTAACGCCTATCGTCTTAAAGAAAAAATGCCTGAAAACCTTGGAGAGTTTACAGTAGAGCTGGGCATACCTGAAGTGGTTTCGGAAGGAAGTGACATTACTATTGTTTCGTACGGCTCAACGTGTAATATCTGTGAATCGGTTCTGTCAGATCTTGAGGAGGTTAATATATCAGCAGAGCTGATCGATGTACGAACACTTCTTCCTTTTGATAAAAACCAAATGATTGTGGAATCGCTTAAAAAAACCAATCGTATCCTGTTTGTAGATGAAGATGTCCCCGGCGGAGCTTCGGCATTTATGATGAATAATGTACTGCAGGATCAAAAAGGCTATTTCTATCTTGATTCAGAACCGCAATGCCTGACTGCCAAAGAACATCGCGGCGCCTTTGGATCGGACGGCGACTATTTTTCCAAACCAAACGAAGAGGATATCTTTGACAAGGTTTACGAACTCATGAACGAAGCCAATCCCGAAAAATATCCTTCTATTTACTAGTGTCGTGTCCATCCTATCTATCGCTTCAATTGAACGTGGATATAACGCCTGCCCACCGGAACCTTGGTGCAGGTGGGGATGGAACAGATAAGCACGGATAGATCATACATATCTGTCAATATCTGAATCTTCCTTATGAATATCGGGCTTAGCACATAGAGGCAAAGGGCATTAGCGTTTATATAGAACTGGTTTTACTCTTTTGTGCCATGCTCTATGCCCTTTGCCCCCGATGTCATCCATGGTCCACATTATTTTGCAATTCTTGTTTTGATTAAACAGTAAGAACCCCTAACTTTTGCGCAACCAACATATTAAATAAGGTTGGGGGTGCTTGTTAAAGGGCTGAGATAATACCCCGCGAACCTGACCCGGATAATGCCGGCGAAGGGAAACCGATGGAATCTGTTTTAAACAGATTTTGCCCCTCTAGAAGTTGCTCCTGCCGTAGTCATAACAGAACTACTATGCAAGCAATTAGTAAACATTTCCTTACACTTATATTTTTAATATTCCTATCCTCTACCGCATGGTCTCAATCCATTCATGGAAGAGTCATAGATGCAGAAACTGATGAGGTACTGGCCGGGGCCTCTGTTGTTCAACAGGGAACCCAGCGAGGTACATCAACAGACTCGGATGGTACTTTTAACCTGACACTGTTGGAAGATGAAGAACCGGTTTTGATTGTTCGTTTTGTTGGATACAGTCAGCAGACCTATACAGTGGAACAGTACGATAAACCGGTTATAATTGAGCTCGATCCCGTTACAATAGAAGGCCAGGAAATTTTTGTTGAAGATGTTCGGGCTGATGAAACAACCCCCATCACTCAAACAACTGTCCGGCGGGTAAAAATAGAAGAGGATAATATTGGACAAGATCCGGTATTTACTCTTTCAAAACTGACGCCCTCGATATTAACCCATTCCGATTCCGGTACGCGTTTTGCCAATTACAGCTATATGCGTCTTCGCGGAATGGATCAGACGCGAATTAATATGACGCTGAATGGAATTCCACTCAATGATATGATTGACCAAGGCGTTTTCTTTTCAAACTTCAATGATTTCGGCAACAGTATTCAATCGGTACAGGTACAACGTGGAGTAGGTACCAGTACAAATGGTACGGCTTCATATGCGGGATCCATCAATTTTGAATCTCAAAATATTTCAATGGAGGAAGCGTCAGCCAACGCAAATATAACCGGGGGTTCGTTTGGTTCTCACCGCATCAGTGGCAAAGTCAGCACCGGTTCACTGAACAATTTCGGTTTTTTCTCACGATTCAGTAATACCGGATCCGACGGATACAGGTATCATTCCGGGACGGAATCAAATTCATTTTTTGCTTCCGGAGGATATTTCGGGGATAAAAATATAATTAAAATAACAGCATTTATCGGCCGCACAAAAAATGAACTGGCATATACTCCGGTTCCGATTGATCAGATCAGGGAAGATCCCAGAACGAATAATGTTTCTGAACATGATAAAGATGATTTTGGCCAGCAATTCTTTCAATTGCAGTATAACCGCAATATAAGCAGAGAAATATCTTTCAATTCTTCTGTTTATTACGGTGGGGCAGGAGGTGGTTTCCCGGTTGGATTCAATGATGGCAACGGTGAATTTGTGCAGCAGATATTCAGCCTGGAAAATGATCATTATGGATTTAAATCATCCCTGCGATACAACAATGCTGCCGGTCTTGAGCTTTCTGGAGGTATTCATACTTATCGATTTGACAGAATCAATGAAGAAGCAATTGCACCGGAAACAGAAGATCTTATTTATGCCGACGATTCCAGAAAAGATGAATTCAGCGCCTTTACAAAAACAAAATACCGTATGGGAAGCATTGAATTCTATGGGGACATCCAGATCAGGTCAGTATGGCTGAGCCTGAATCCGGATCTGGATTTTCTGGCCGCTGCCGGAATACCACAAAATGAAACGGCAGTTCCAACCCGGTCATGGACGTTTATTAGTCCCAAAGTCGGGGCAACTTATTATTTGAGTGACGAAATTAATGTATACGGATCATTCGGGCGGAGCGGACGTGAACCCACACGTCAGGATATTCTGGGTGCAACCAATATCAATGCTTCCAATCTCGATATTGTACGGGATCCGGGCTCGGTTAATGCCGAATATGTCAACGATTACGAAGGCGGGATCCGCTTTCAGTCCGATCGATTTTCGGGAAAGCTGAATGGTTTTATGATGCGGTTTAAAAATGAAATATCACCAACCGGAGAGTTTATTCCGGAGGGATTTGTTCAGCTCCGTGAGAACATTGCCAAAAGTTATCGGGCGGGTATGGAGCTGGAATGGCAGTGGAGGATATTTAACCCTGTATCTTTTTCAGGTAACGCTACGTGGATGCAAACCAAGATAAGTCAATTTTCACCGGGGGCCTCGGATGCAGTATTCCGGGATGTAGAATCAATCCTTAGTCCCAACTGGCTTGGTAATGCAACACTCGTCTACAGAGCTTTTGACTGGATGGACATATCATTTTCCGGCCGGTATATGGGAGAGGCATACCTTGAACTGACGAACAACCCTGAGTTCGTGATGCCGTCATTTTATACTGCTGATCTGGGTTTTGAACTGCGTGTCAATTCAGTAATATCGGCTTCTGTTAAGATCAATAATTTGTTTGATAAACTCTATTTTACAAACGGGGCACCCCAGGATACCAACTTTGACGGCAGCTTTGATACACCGGGCTTTATTGTACAACCTCCGCGGCATGCATTTGCGGAGATAAAAGTGGCTATTTAATGTGAACCCGAGTTCAGGTTATTTAATTACATGTTTTAACTTTCAAATCAGATACTCTTATGACAGATAAAAACAAAAACATAAACGAGATAGCCGGATGCAGTTTTTCCATTTATCCAATGTGCGATCAATTTGTGGATCTTATATTATCTGCGCTTGAAACAACAGATACCTCCAAGGTGTGGATGAATACCGATGAGGTGAGTACCATTGTACGTGGACGAATTCCGCATATTTTTGATGTTACAACTACGGCGTTTCTGAAAACAGCAAAATCGGGGGAGCACGTGGTGTTCAGCGGTACCTTTTCAATAGGGTGTCCCAGTGATACGGAGGGACATACCTACATGGCCGAAGATGATATTCGTATGAATGCAGAGATGCTAGATGATATAGAGCAGGGTGTGGTTGCAAAATTTGCTCTCTATCCCATGGGAGGCGGGGATTATGTGGATGTAATATACAATCAGATTGATGCGATGAGAGATCATGGATTAGATGTCTTACTCACTCATTACGAAACTAAACTGGAAGGTTCCGCACAGGATGTGTTCAAAGGATTGGAAAAGGTATTTGCCAAGACCGATGAAGCCGGATCATCTCATACCGTCATGACTGCAACCATTGTCGCCAACAGCCCATCATTTGAAGAATAGGACAGAGATAGACCACCGGTTACCCCGGGACATTACAATTTAGATAAGAGAATTAGGTGCTAAATTGCAGGTGAAGAAAATACATTAAAAATATTCTGGTTATCTTCGATCAGGCAAGTAAATTCCCCCTTAACAAAGGGGGTGCGGCTTTGGCCGCGGGGGTTGTTTCTATGGTAATGGCTTAATCATCACGATAAGAAAAACCCTCAGGGTTTCACAAACCCTGAGGGTTTACCAATACTTGTAACAATGAAGGTATAGTTGGATTCAAGTTCCATTTTCTTAAACAAATATCGTCCAACAACCCCCTTTAATTCCCCCTTTTCTAAGGGGGATTTTTTGCCAGCTCAAAAGATAGTCATTCTGGGCCAGCAAAAAGAGGAGTTACCGATTCTTACTCAATAGCTTCAATTACGCGTTTTATAAAGCCGTTCATTGCATCATAGTCTGATATCCATCTTCCAACGATAACCAGATCGTTTTCCTGATCAATATATACCATATTGACACCGGCTCCCAGAAATACGTAAGCATTATGTGGAGCATCGGGCATGCGTTCCTGATCCGTGTTCAGGAAAAAATTCATAAATCCGTAGCCGTTATTGGCTTCTGTAGGCGTGCGCGCCATTTCAATCCATTCTTTGGAAATAATTTGTTCTCCGTTCCAGTTTCCGTCTCTTAGAAAGAGGTAACCGAATTTAGCCTGGTCGTAAGCACTGAGCCACATGCCACCGCCCCAGTGTCCACCGCCGCTCACCGACTGTATTTCAATACCGTCGATATTTATCCATGAGTTTTCATAGCCGTACCAGCGCCATGTATTCGATGCACCTATAGGATCCATTACAAACTCTCTGAGCACTGCCGGAAGGGGCTTTCTCCACACTTGCAAGGCAGCCAAAGCCAAAATATTAACCCGTACGTCATTATACTTCCACACAGTACCGGGTTCATGTCGGTCACGGTTGATAACTTCTTCTGTAATATCTTTTTCCGGCCGGTCCGCCCAGTCGGGTTTATCAAACAGCGTACCTTCCCAGTCGCTGGTCTGGCGAAGCAGGTGATCCCAGGTTATTTTTGAATTATGTTCGGAGTTAAAATGCTCCACCGGCACATATTTTTGAACGTTGTCATCTATACTTTCGATCATTCCTTTGTCCCACGCAATACCAACTGTCGTGGATAAGAAACTTTTGGTAACGCTGAATGTCATATCCACCCGGTGCGGTTTGCCCCATTCTGCAATCAGGTATCCGTCTTTGATAATCATTCCGGTTGCAGGTCCCCGCTCTTTGACCGGACCGATAATATTATTGTAAGGTTCGCCGGTACGCGAATTCAGGTGAATATTCAGATCCCCAGGGTTCGATGATTCATTGGCCTTCGCATATTCCACAGCTGCCTGTACTCCCGACGCAGTCATACCAACCTCTTCCGGGGATTTCTTTTCCCATTCGAAGCGGTCGGGATAATAGGTATCGGAAGTCTGGGCAATAAGGGAGGAGGAGACAAAGAGAAATACTGTTATAACAGTAATAAAATGTTTGATTGGCTGCATTTTGCTGGATGGTTTTAAATTGGTAGCTTATTATCAAATTTTAAAAATACTTAAATAATACCTCCTATAACATTTCCACCTCGTCCCGGGGCTCTGCCCCGGGGCGTTGGTGCCGGCCGCTCTGCTGCCCGAAATATGTGGAGTGAGCACCTCCCGGAGTTTTGCAAAACTAAGGATAAGAGCCGGATTATATTATGTAGAGTGAAACTGATTTGCAAAAATTGAATATATTTTGGTATGGATAAAAAAGATATATATAGAAAAATTACCGAATACTTCAAGGATAAGCCTGTTAAAAAAATTCAGGTTTTTGGCTCATTTGCACGAAATGAACAAAAAAAAGAGTCAGATATAGATATTCTTCTTGAAATGGAGCATCCTGTTGGGTTGATGGCTTTATCCCGCTATCGATTAGACCTTGAGGATTTAATAGGGTTGGAAGTCGATCTTGGGACGACAAAAGGAGTTTCCAAACATGCACGTCCCTATATTGACAGTGATTTGGAAACCGTATATGAAAATAATATCCCCTATAATCTAAGAAGGAATTAAATATGAGAACGATTTCAATTCTTTTTGTGCTAGTTTTAGCAACTTTTTCTATCTCCACTGCTGTTGCTCAGGAACCTGCGTCAGATCATATCCAAACCGACAATGGCACGCTTATGATCCACCCCATTCAACATGGCACGGTGGCATTTACATGGAATAACAGCACGGTATACGTTGATCCAACCGGCGGTGCAGAAGCTTTTGAGGGAATTAATCCACCGGATCTGATCCTGATCACTCATGCTCACGGAGATCATATGAATATCGAAACCCTGCAGGCTTTGGATACTGATGGAGCAGCGATGGTTGTACCACAGTCGGTGGCGGATGAACTTCCCGGTACATTCAGTGAACAGCTCATCATATTGGATAATGGTGAAACAACAGATCAGCAGGGTACTTCAGTCAGGGCCGTTCCAATGTATAATCTGCCGGATGACTCCGATTCTCGTCATCCCAAAGGCTGGGGCAATGGTTATATTCTGACGTTCGGTGGCAAGAACGTGTATATTTCCGGCGACACAGAGGGTATACCAGAAATGAGATCGCTGAAAAACATTCATGTCGCTTTTGTGTGCATGAATCTTCCCTATACAATGGATATTAACCAGGCTTCCGATGCAGTGTTGGATTTCGAACCTGAAATTGTGTATCCGTACCACCACAGGGGACAGGATATCGGGGAGTTTCAGAAATT
>CAZPWQ010000075.1:0-17019 GCA_964590495.1 uncultured Balneolaceae bacterium | reverse complement strand
GGGCTCGACGTGCGATCGTCTGTATGTTCCCAAAATGTCAAAGAGCCTTGTGCCCACTTAAATGGCCCGCCTTAGAGCCAAAAAAACGGAGTAGAACTCAATTCAGAATTGTGCTCAACCCCGTTTCGAAAATGGATTCCAAATATACAGATAATTGTTTATTCATGTCAATGTTTTTCTGACATAAATTCAACGAAAAGATAAACCTCTCCCCCCTGCCGAAAGACTGTTTTAACAGAAGTGACTAATCATACAGACGATGTTCGCCCGGGTCTTCTTCGAATTCTTTGAATAGCCAGACTCCGAAATAGATGAGCGGTGTGTCAAACAGTGCGAAGAAGAATTTAAAGAGATACGAATTCAAAATAAGAATGGCCAACTTGCCTATCGTATTGATGTCTTCTCCCAAATTACCGGCTACATATAAAATAGAAAGTATCGCTGTGGAATCGACCAGCTGGCTGACGGTAGTCGACGCGTTATTTCTCAGCCACAGGTGCTTTCCCTTTGTCAGATTCTTCCAGAAATGGAATAACCGGACATCGACGGTTTGTGCAATCAGGTAAGCGATCATACTGGCGATGGTATTGCCGATCATAAATTCGTAAACACCTTCGAAAAGATTCAGTCCGCCGCTGACACCGGCCGAATTGGGGAGCCAGTGATTAACCGACATCAGAAAAAGCATGAAAACGTTCATCCAGAAACCTACCCAGACAACCAGCTGTGCCTTTCTCCGTCCGTACAATTCTGATATCATATCGGTGGCCAGGAAGGTGAAGGGATATGCAATCACACCAACCGGCACGCTCATCGTATAGATACTTTCACTCCTCACCAGTTCGGGCGTGATGCTCAGCAGCCAATCAGGCAGTTCAACAGAAAAAAGCGTTACAAATTTGGTTGTGCCTATTATATTGCCCAATACAAGAGATGTCAGAAATATTCCCGCAAGAGAAAGAAAAAGTGCATCCCGTTTATAGGTAGCAACCGGTGTATTCCCTGTATCAGCCATTTACTCCCGCCCCTGTTCTAAAATCATGCAATGTATTGAGACAAATTTCTGCAATGTGAAAAATGTAGGTTAAATGTACGAAAGTTTAAGCGAGATAAAACCCGGCGTAAAATTCTGAATCATCGAATTAATTTACAAGAATATCATAAAGAGAATAGGCTATGGCGGCACTTCATTGCCTGTATGTTCGCAGGAAATAACCAATTGTTTATTCATTTATCCCGAAGAGTCTGTTTTCGTTTAAACAGTTGCAAAGTTCATTATATACGGATGTAACTGCCGGACGGCTTACCTGCCCCACAGCCTTTCTGATCCTCTTTGAAAGTGTTCCGGCCTGCAAAAGGTTATTCAGCGTTATCATGATGGGATCCTCATCTATCTCTGTATCCGTGTAAAGCTGATCAAAGAGGTATTGCCACATATCACCCGCTGTCGGATTATTTTGACTGCTGAAATTAAACAGATCAGCGTATCGCCGGTCCAGCGGTGTATCTTCACCATCCTTAATCACATCCATCAACAACCGGAACAGTTCTTTTTCGCTCCATTTCTTCTGCGATGAAAGTGGGCTCCATTTCTGGTTTACCAATGATTTTATCACATCGCTTATTATCCTGGCGATTGCCAGATCGGCCCGCGGACATTCCTGGATATCCAGTACACGTATTTCAATACTCCCCCGGTCGAAACGGGCAATGGCACCGCGGGAATTTAGCCACTCATCCTGTAAGATTTTTTCCGGATCATGCGGAGCAATATCCCGGTACATCTTCCGGAAGATCTCCTCGTCGTATGCTTTCTCGCTGAACACAGCCTCCGGCACGATGTAACCGGTGACCGAAGGGATTTTAATTGAGTTCAACCGATATACTTCCAGCCTGTAATCGGAAAAATTCTTGGACTGCATATCCGCAATCGGCGAAGAAGCCGCGATTGCCGGAAGTATGGGAAGCACCACGCGTATCGCTGCATGCAGCTTCTCAAATTCCGCATCTGTTGAAAAGGGCAGGTTTATGTGTGTACTCTGCAGGTTCGCCCAGCCGTGACCGCGGCAATCGAAAATACGATTGTAGGCCTCATAAATCGGATTGTATTCGTGCGGCCACAACTTCATTTCGGAATAGGGATTCATCCAGGGGTGCATAGCCGTCGGCATCAGTTTCGTGTTGTGTTCCGACAATTGTTCGTTTATCTCCCCTACCTGCTGTTGAAATTTTTGCTCCAAGCCTTTCAGAGAACCGGCGGGACCGGCAGTCTTCAATTCAATTACATGCATTACCAGTTCATTCGACCATGCAATATTTCCGCGGGATATCTCATTCACATACGCACCGTCCGCATCACGAAGTAATTCATCCGCAACAGGTTTTGCGTCCAGCGTATCCCGGTCAACGATCATATATTCAAGCTCTATCCCATAGCCTTCAAACAACCTGAGCCTGCGCGGTTTGTCTATTTCTTTTTTGATGGCCTGACCCCCTCTTTCTTTTGCTCAATGCGATGTAAAAATTCATTCATGATCTGATAATATAATTCATGATTCAGAACCTTATCCTCACACCCCGATTCTATACTCGGATTGTCATTTACTTCAATCACATAAATCGTATCACCTTTCTGTTTGATGTCAACACCGTACAGACCATCCCCAATCAGATTTGCCGCTTTGAGGGCTGTATCAATCACAATCGACGGAGTATCTTTAATCTCCACGGCCTCGGCACTTCCTGCGTAGGTCTGTCCCCTGCCGTCCCGTTCATAAATTTGCCAGTGTTTCCTGGCCATAAAATATTTACAGACATAGAGAGGCTTCTGATTTAATATCCCCACCCGCCAGTCAAAGTCGGTGGGTAAAAATTCCTGGGCTATCAGCAGGTCGGAAGTGGAAAAAAGCTGATCCAATGCCCTGTCCAGTTCTTCTTCGTCATCTGCTTTTACCACCCCCTGTGAAAATGAGCTGTCGGGTTGCTTCAGAATACACGGCAGGCCGAGTTCTTTTTTTATCCGGCCTTTAGTTTCGTCGCTGACAATAATAGTTTTCGGAGCCGGAATATTATGCTGTTGAAGAAGCTCCGCCAGGTAAACTTTATTCGTGCATTTGAGAATCGATTCGGGATCGTCAATCACTACCAGTCCCTCGGCAGCCGCCCGCCGCGCAAACCGGTAGGTATGATGATTGACATTCGTCGTCTCGCGAATAAACAGAGCATCAAATTCTGCCAGACGCCCGTAGTCCTGTTTCCCTATGGTTTCCACATAGAAATCCAGCCGCTCGGCCGCTTTTATAAAATTCCGGATGGCTTTTTCGTCGGAGGGTGGAAAAGCTTCATCCGGATCCTGAAGAATCGCCAGGTCAAATCGCGTTTCATCCTTTTTTATGGTGAGAGACCTGCGGCCCTCGAAAAAACCTCTCGCTTTCTCAATGACAAACGACCTGTGGTCTTCGGGAATTTCTCCGCCGGGGATGGGACGTATCGACTGTAGTCCCCAGCCCGATTTCGATTTCACAAAAAGAGCCCGCAGCAGAGGCGCCTGGAACTGCTGGAATAACTGCTGGCTCAGCCGGTCATATCGTTTGGCAAGATTCCTTCCGAAATACACGCTCAGAGTAAACTGCTGAGATTGTATCTCCTTCAGACTTTTCTGAATCAATTCGTCGAGTTCTTCAGAGATAAACCTGACCATCGTTTTTGACCGGATATCCTGAATAGCGAGCACGCCGGGCAGAGGTTTGTGTCCACGAGCCTCTGCCAACAGCGATACATAATATCCTATACTCTGATAGCTGTACGAACGGCAAAGATTGAAAACTTTAATTCTTCTGGATTTACTGTATTGCGGATCCGTCAAATACTCTCTTGCCGCTACCACTTCCACATCCGGTATATCCAACAACCAATTCTCTGGATTGGTTACAATGAGCAAGTTACGCATCAATTTTTGACCTGTATCCTCTCCTTAGTGTATGTACCGCCATCCTTAAGTTGCTTTACTTCTTTTATGAGATCTGACAAAGGCACCCGGTCTCCATAATATTCATAAATAGTCTGCAGACAAGTAGGCCCGCATGTTGTTTCATCCGGCTGAGGCAGTATATTAAGCGGAAGATTTGAATGTAATTGTATAGTTTTTTCCAATGTCTTGAATGATTTTTATGGCAATATGAAACCTTAAATATTACGAATAAATATAATAATCTATTAGGTTGTTTTTGATCCGTCCGGACGCCTGCCGGCTGAAGGGATTTAGGGTGGGTCGAATGCAAGGAATGGTGATCCCTATTACAGTTAACTTAACTCACTCCTCTTAGCATTGAACGGTAAGCTTTGTTATTATGAAACTGCATTTTTCATAAATCTAAATTCATATAAAATGTCTCTGCTATTAGTTGATCCGAACCGTGACATGACCGCCTGGAAAAAGGCTTTGCTTGCCGTGGATGCAAATCTCGAGATTGAAATCTGGCCGGATGTGGAAAACAGAGAAAAAGTCCAGTTCGCCGTGTGCTGGAATCAACCGGAGCACCTGCTCGATAAGTATCCGAATCTAAAAGCTGTTTCTTCACTTGGGGCCGGTGTCGATCATCTGCTGAAAGATCCCAGCCTGCCCGAAGGTGTTCAAATATGCCGCGTAGTTTCGGGATCCCTGGTCCAACAGATGAAAGAATATCTGTTGGGAACCGTCATCAGTATCCAGCGCAATTTTGTACAGTATCTCCGCCAGAAAGATGAAGCGAGATGGCAACCGCACAACCACCGGCTTGCACAGGAAATCAGGATAGGTATCATGGGTCTGGGGGAATTGGGGCAACCCATCGCACGGCAGCTGGCCGGTCTGCAGTACCGGGTTTCGGGATGGTCGCGATCTAAAAAAGACATTGAAAATGTAGATTGTTTTTCCGGTAAGGATGAACTGGATGATTTTCTTGCTGAAACGGATATCCTCATCTGTCTGTTGCCGCTGACATCCGAAACGAAAGGAATTTTAGATCTGGATCTGTTCAAGAAACTCAAGAAGCCGGGATGGATTATCAATGCGGCACGAGGCGAACACCTGGTGGATGAAGACCTGATCTACGCCCTGGACAAAAACCTTCTGCGGGGTGCCTGGCTGGATGTATTTGATGACGAACCACTGCCCGACCGTCACCCGTTCTGGAGCCGGAAAAACATTATCATAACTCCGCACATAGCCAGTGTCACCCGGCCTGACGAATGTGCGCCCCAGATAGTTGACAATTACAAACGAGCGCTGTCGGGAATGGAGCTGAATTATGTTGTGGACCGGGATAAGGGGTATTAGGCAAGACGCGAGAAGCTAGACACAGATGTCAAGTTTAAATCTACTACTCTATACGGCGTCAATTGGCATTGTCAGAAAAGCATTAAGCTTCAGACATGTAGAGCCTGTCTCTTCATCCGGCTTCCTACTACTGGAGCCGGACCAATAACCCAGACAGATTTTCCCCGTCTTGCGTCTGGCGTCTTGCCTCTCGCGTCTGACATCTTACGTCTCGCTTACCCAACTTTCACCGGCCGCACCCAGTCGAACGGATCATCGATCTTACCCTGCTGTATTCCGGTAATGGTATCGTAGAGTCGCCGTTCTACCGGACCTCTGCCCTTTTCCTGCATGGTTATCGGTTTTCCATCGTGCTGTATCTCCTTAACAGGCGCAATCACGGCAGCTGTACCCGATCCGAAAACTTCCTCAAGTATTCCCTTTTCTGAAGCATCCATCACTTCATCAATAGTGATGCGTCGTTCTTCAACAGGCATATTCCAGTGTTTGGCCAGTTGAATAACGGAGTCGCGCGTAACGCCCGGCAAAATAGATCCCTGCAGGTCGGGAGTGATTAATACACCGTCTATAACAAAAAAGATATTCATTGTACCCACTTCTTCTATGTACCGGTGTTCAAAAGCATCCAGCCACAGTACCTGATCGAAGCCCATCTGGCGGGCCTTTTGTGCCGGATAAAAACTGGCAGCGTAATTTCCCGCGGCTTTGGCGGCACCCACACCGCCCTTGACTGCACGAACATACTTCTGAGACGTAACTAATCTTACCGGATTATTATAATAGGATCCCACCGGAGAGGTGATAACATAAAAACGATAGGTTTCAGCTGCATTGGCTGAAATGACCGGATCGAATGCAAAGGCAAAAGGCCTGATGTACAGGCTGTACCCTTCTGTTTTCGGCACCCATTTGTGATCAAGCTGTACCAGCTGTGAAATTCCATCCACAAAAACATCCCTGCTTATCTCTGGTATGCACAATCGCTCGCAGGAGCGGTTCATCCGTTCGTAATTTTTTTCTATCCGGAACAGGTTCACCGTCTCCTCATCCGCATAATAGGCCTTCGTCCCTTCAAAGACAGACTGGGCATAGTGAAATACGTTCAGCGCAGGGGTAACCTCTATCGTACCATAGGGTTTGATTTCCGGTTCCTGCCAATGGCCGTCTCTGTACTCCATCTCTATCATATGGTCTGAAAAGATGCGGCCAAAACCGGGGTTGTCAAGATCAACCTTGTTGATTCTGCTTTCGGCAGCTTTGGTAATGGAAAATGTTGTTGCGGTATTCATGCTTTCAGTTTAATTAAATCTCACTTATAATTTACCGGCTTTATTTAAAAATATCTCACAAAACTTTAAAAAAGAAATTTTGCGTAACTGTGCTTTTACGATCATCTGAATTCCTTTTATTAGATTCAGTTTTACCCCGGCCCTTATTCAATTGAATTATAAAGCTTTTAATTCCCGAGTATTTTTTTACCACGGAAACACCAAAACACTAAATGTTATGAGTCATTAAGCAGCTTTGCTAGATTCCTATCTTTTAATTTTATTCAAAGTACTAAGGTTATGCCAATAAGATAAACGATGCCAATGTGGAAAGGCAATTTTCTCTGCGGTTCTCAGTGTGTCCCCTGTGAAACTCTGTGCAATAATCATAACACTGAGATCCTCAGAGCAGACACTCCCGAAGGGATGCCCAGGGCAAGAGCTACCCAGAGGCTGAATTTTTTGAGAAGCATATAATTAACCGTTAATTCATTGTTGACATGACACTGCTTTATTATATTTGCAGCAGCCGGTGACAACCTTCGGGGTCATTTGATAATTCCAAAACATACACTTTTGCGTTTTAGTGCTTTCGTGGCCTGATTTTAATGGCACTACCAATTTAAATTTATTGATGAGCGATCTTCAGACTCTTTTTAAACAACTGGAAAAAACACCTGACAGTGCATTTTTCAATCCCTGGTACCAGCGGGATTTGGAACATGATATCATAGAGTCGGCACCGGATATCCGGCGAAAACAGCTGCAGGCGTATCTCAATGAACGGATAGGCAAGGCAAAGTACCTGTTCATAGCTGAAGCACTCGGCTATCAGGGCGGACATTTTACAGGTATCGCCATGACTTCGGAGCGTATATTGCTCGGACACCACCGGCCGGTCCACGGCATTCCGCCGGACGGGGCTTTTCTGACGATAGATCCACAGCGAACAAGCAAGAAGACCGTAAATCCGAAGGGAATGACCGAGCCCACCGCTACCATCATGTGGAAGGCTTTATATAATCTGGGGATCGATCCCTATGAAGTCGTGCTTTGGAATGCCCTGCCCTGGCATCCATTTGATCCCGACAACGGAATGCTCAGCAATCGTACGCCTACGGATGCAGAGCTTCAGAAAGGATATCCGTCGTTAGAAACTTTCCTGGGTCTTTTCCCGCAGGGCCGGGTTATCGCCGTAGGTAAAAAAGCGGTACAGAGCCTGACGGAGTTCGGGGTGGATTATGTTGAAGTCCGCCATCCCGCCAACGGCGGAGCTCCCAAATTCCGCCGGCAAATGAAAACCTTAATAGAACACGGATTAGGCGGATTGGGCGGATAATCACAGAACTAGCATATAATAAAAATCAGCGACCATCCGCTCAATCTGTGTCATCTGTGTTTGGAATTTGCTTTGGCTTTGAAACGAGCCAGTAATTCTCACTGTCTGCTGCTGAAGAATCGCTGTGGAATCGTTCGTACAGATCGAACTTAATGTATGCCACTGATTCTGCACCTGAAAGATCTGTTTTTCTCCAAGTGTATCTACTCAAAGTGAGTGTATCTTCGGACGGGACTATTGTTTCGTTGTAATCATCCCAAAAGATCAGTTTATCCGGGTATTCCGGATAAAGAAGTTTATTACCATCATATACAGCTATTTTCACAAAGTCGGAACTGTGAACCAGTCTGTAGTTACTTTTATCCTGGTTTAACAGATAAACATGAACACGTAAGCTGTCGTTTTTATCGCGTTCCCACTCAAGGTTTAATTTAAAATTACCACTGTTAGGCGGTGCAGGTTTTTCTTTCAGCTGATTGATGTAATCCGGAGCTCTAACTTCCTGCTGATGCTTATTACAGGATAAAAAGCAAAGGATAAATATTGATAAAATTATCAGCCTTTTTACCATAATTAATAGAACACGGATAAAGCGGATGGGGCGGATAATCACAGATTTAAAAATAATTACAATCAGCGCCCATCCGCTCAATCTGTGTCATCTGTGTTCCATTACCCCGTGCTTTGCATAGCGGCGGCGATGCCGTTAATGCTGAGGAACAGCGCATCCCGCAGCTCCCCTTCCTGCTTTTCACTGCCGTTATCTTTGGTATTCCAGCGGTCCAGCAGTTCAACCTGCATCATGTTCAGTGGATAGGTGAACGGATTCCGGAAACGGATCGATTTTTTTATAACCTGGCTGTTTTCCAGGATCTCCTTCTGACCGGTAATCTTTAAGATCGCCTCTTCCGCTTTCCGGAAATCCTCAACGATGCGTTCGTGGAATACCCCGTCATCGATATCCCGGTAAATTTCAGCGGTCGGGATATGTGTACGAGCCATCTCGCGCTGGGCATTGTCGAGAATCGTCTTGAAGAAGACTCCTTCTCCATACCATTTCTTAAAATGATCGAGTAACTTTTCATCCTCCTCAACAGCCTCCTGTATTGCAACGCCTATACCGTACCAGCCCGGCACGTTATAGCGTACCTGGGTCCATGCAAACACCCACGGTATCGCCCGCAGGTTTCCAAAATCTGCAGCCTTTGCACTGCCCCGCGATACCGGCCTTGATGCTATCGGCAGACGGCTTATATGCTCTATCGGCGTTTTGGAGGTGTACCATTTCCAAAAACCATCCGCGTCAATAAGGTCGCGATAAGCTTTCATCGACCGGTTTGCCAGGTCTTCCATCGTTTCGTTAAACACCGTCTGCTCCTCGGATTTTTTCTCGGCTGTCGTAACACGGATCATGGCATTGACAATCTGCTCGAGGTGGCGGCGGGTAATCGTCGGCAGAGAATACCGGAACGAAATAACCTCGCCCTGCTCGGTAAAACGGATACGTCCGTTATTACTGATCGGTGGCAGGGCAAGTATCGCCTGGTTCGAACGGCCTCCGCCGCGTCCCACAGTTCCTCCGCGTCCGTGAAACAGGCGGAAGTCGATCTCATAATCCCGGCAGACCTTGCCGAGCTGTCGCTGGGCTTTTTCGAGTGCCCAGTTCGCCATCCAGTAACCGCCGTCTTTGTTACTGTCGGAATATCCCAGCATAATTTCCTGCATATCGTCACGGGCTTCGAGATGGAGCCGGTACAGCTCACTGTCATAAATCTGTTTCATCAGCTTGCCGCAGATATCCAGATCTTCGATCGTCTCAAAGAGGGGAACCACGTCGATAAGACTTTCCACCTCTCCTTTCTTATAGCTCCAGAGGCCCACTTCTTTTGCCAGGATAAGCACCTCGAGCATATCGCTGACACCGTGGGTCATACTGATGATATAGCTTCCGAAACTGTTTTCATCCAGGTCCAGCATATCCTTAACGACACGGAATACCTGCAGCATCTGTGCCGACTGTTCCGAAAGATTGGCTCTGACCGGCGAAAGCGGCCGCGGGTTCTGAAGTTCATCGGTAAGCAAGGCAACTTTCTCATCCTCCGAAAGTGATTCATAGGAATCCGAAACCTGTGCTTCAGACAACAGTTCGGCAACGGTCTGTTCATGCACCTTGCTGTGCTGACGGATATCAAGCGCAGCCAGGTGAAATCCGAACGTACGCGCACGGATTATCAGATGCTGTAGTTTACCTACAGAACCCACACCTTCGAGTCCCGTTTTGCGGAGGCTTTCGGCAATAAGTTCCAGTTCATGGACAAATTCATCAGCAGAATATTTCTCTGCCTCCTGCAGAATCCGGTTCTTGCTTCCACCGTTCATAATACTGATCTGGTTGCGAATCTTGCGCATCATATAGGTTATTTTCCGGCGGTACGGTTCCCTTTTATACAGGCGTTCGTAGCGCTCGGAAAGCTCTCCCGTCTGCTCGTCTTTTTGGAGCGATGAACGCAGCTCATCGGAAATAGCAAACTTGTTCTCCGATATACTGAGATATCTCCGGAGTTCATCCAGTTCATCCAGGTACAATCGCAGTACATTTTTACGTTGCTCCAGGATAGTCTCCCAGGTAACATCGGAAGTCACATTCGGATTGCCGTCGCGATCGCTTCCTATCCACGAACGATATTTAAGGACGGTCGGAAAGTCCGGTACGTAATCATAATAGGTATTAAAAGCTTCCTGAAGATCATCATAAAGCTGGGGGATCGTATCCCAGATCGAATTCAAGAAATAAAACATGCCGTTTTCGACCTCGTCCTCCACTGTTACTCTTTCGGTACGCACTTCATCGGTGGCAAGCAGCAGGTGAATTTCATTGAGAATATCCAGCGTCTTCTCCTTTCGCTCATTGAGCGTCAGCGTTTCCTCTTTAAGCCTGTTGATCATACGGGTGATATGCTGCTGCTTAAGCAGGACACTGTGGCGGCGTGCCTCGGTCGGGTGCGCAGTAATCGTCGGCTGGATATCGAGCCTGGAAATTACCTCGGCCGCTTCATTTGCCTTGTATCCCTGTTCCTTGAGAAAAAAGATTGCTTCCGCAATACTTTCGCCCCTGGGCGATTCCGGGGTCGTATTAATAGCCCTTTCCCGGTTTATCCGTGTTATTTCCCGCTGCTCCAGTGAATTCATCAGGTGAAAAAAGACGGTATAGTAACGCAGCATTTTCATTATCTGATCGGTCGACAAGGTGTCGATTAATCCCTCCAGTTCCTCAAATGCTTCCTCATCCTCCTTATCGAATGCCCTGGCCGCCAGGTCCGGCAGATTCACCAGCATCTTCATCAGTTTCTGGTCCTCTTTTTCGAGAACTGTTTTTTCCAAAAACCGGGTTAGCGATTCAACCTGATTTGCCAGATGATTGCTTATTTCCGTTTCCGTTGCAAATTGATTGATAAGTTTTTCCCAGAGCATACAGTATGAGTTATTATTTTTTATTATAAGTAAGATCCCTTAAAATGAGACTTTCAAATTCTTTTCCCAAAAACCAATCACTATGAAAAATCGTTGCAGCTGGTGCGAAAACGCTTTTGATGCTTATGTCCGCTATCATGATGAAGAATGGGGAGTGCCGGTACACGACGACACAACCCAGTTTGAATTCCTGATCCTTGAAAGCGCACAGGCCGGATTAAGCTGGAGCACCATTCTGAAAAAACGCGAAGGATACCGGCAGGCATTCGCCGGTTTTGACTTCGAAAAAGTAGCCCGGTTCGATGAACCGAAAATACAGCAGCTGCTTCAGAATCCGGAGATTGTCAGAAACAAGTTGAAGATAAGATCTGCTATCAATAATGCCCAAAAATTTATTGAAATCAGGAATGAGTTTGGCAGTTTTGGCAGTTATATCTGGTCATTTGTAGACAGCTCTCCTGTTCAGAACAGCTGGATATCGCTCAGCGAGGTTCCGGCAACAACCAAAATTTCTGACACGCTGAGTAAAGATTTAAAAAAACGCGGCTTCAAGTTTATCGGAAGTACTATTATATATGCTCACATGCAGGCCACCGGCATGGTCAATGACCATGTAACAAGTTGTTTCCGTTATCAAGAAGTAAAAGAAATGGAATTTGAATAAAATGAAGGGTAAATCTGATACTTTTTTGACGAAATCCAATATTAAAGTAGCAAAAACACTCATTTTTCCTTTTTTTAGCAACTAATAAAATGTCTTAATCAAAATTCATCAGATTTTATCTATGGCCATGCGCTCGATGTTTTCTTTGGAAGAAGTTGGTAAAATGCTGGATATGGAACCTAAGGAGGTTAAGAAGGAGATTGAAAACGGTCACCTTACATACGTATATAATGACGGTAAAAAGCGGGTGACCCTGTACGACCTGGAAAAATATATGGGTGCAGAACAAACCCGTAAAATCACCCGCGAATTCCTTAAGGACGGCAAATAAACAGTTATTTTAACCGCTAAGCCACTACAGAACACTAAGAAAAAGGAATAGCTAACAGTTCTGAGGGAGCTCTGCTCCCGATGTCCGGATACGGGAGCGAGTCTCCCTTATAGCTAAAAAAACAATCTGTTTAGGTCACTGAAGAACTGTGGCTAATTACCAATAAACTATCGGCTAAACTACGTTCTCACCTTGTTATATTTGTAATACCACGCTTTTACCTCGTCGATAATTTTTCTTTTCCACGTACCGCGGATTGAGGCAGGATTTGCATGGGGAAAGCTGCCGGATGGTTTTCGGCACCCCATGAATTCACACAACACATCCCAATTGAAATCCCGGGGCAAATACATAGTCAGAAAATCATTATCTCTGTTTTTGAAATATTCTATAATATCAGCGTTATGCTGAGCATACTTTTTTTGATAAAGCTCCTTGTGTCCGACCGGATCACCGTATCCATCATATAGCCAGTGGAAACTTTCCCTGTCATAACCCCCGAAATGTTTGGCCATACTTTTATACCAGCTTTCCTCCGGACGCACAGTTAATACGAATTTTGCATCAGGATACATTTCTGACAGCTCTCTGTAAAACATGCACCACAGTATATCTTCAAATGCATCATATTTATCCAAAAGCGGTTTATAGGTTAAATCAAACAGCTCCTGCCTGGTATTTTTTGAAGGTTTAACACCTCCTTTTGGATTCACAAATCCACATACCCTGTAGCCCAAAACCTGCAATGCACGGGCAAGAGATGTAGTGCCTGTCTTGTGAAATCCAAGAACGAATATCTTCTCCCTTCTTCTTTTGGTCAGACGTTTATATAATCCTTTAAAAAAATATTTTGATGGCCCCAGTCCGTGGGTATTCTCTCTACTTAATTCAGGAAGTAGCATAAATGATTCTGTCTGATTTATATCGGAATCTTTGCTTGAATGAATATAAAACCCAAAGGATACTATGTATTCAAATACAGCTATCACTTAATTAATCTATTTTTTCATCAAATAATTGTAAGATTCAATATTATATTTTTATGAATAATTCTGTGAAAAGCAGCGGGTATAATTTACCACACTTTGATATATTTTACTCTTGATGGTGTGAAACGCGTTATTTCCTCTGTCCAATTGCACAATTACAGAACAGCTTGCGTCTTGCGTCCAGCTGTCAAACCTCTAAAATTATCCTGTCGAAGAAGAGGCTTCTGCCCGTATTGTCCCAATCAACGATTCAAAAGCCTCAGTTTTAGTCAGATAGGCAGCAGCACCGGCATTTCGCATATCCTCCGCAATTCCGCCCCCGTCATACAGCGACAGGCCAATAATTCTGATATTCGGCATCTCCGAAGAAATCTGTCGTGTAGCCTCAATGCCGTCCATGACGGGCATGTTGATATCCATCAGGATTATATCGGGGATAGTTTCCCGTGTTAAGCTTATTGCCTCCTTCCCGTCGGCTGCCTCGCCTATAACCTTAATATCATCCTCTTCCTCAACTATTTTACGGATTCCCTCGCGGAACATCTGGTGATCGTCTACAATAAGAACTTTGATCCAGTCGCCGCTTTCGGCTTTAACAGTCTGTTCAACGTTTCCCTCCTGCCCCAGGATCCCGGCGACTTTATTCTCCTCTGCCAGCGGCACATACAGCGTTACTTTCGTACCTTTTCCCGGTTCGGCCTCAATAGTAACATCACCCCCCATTAAATCGAGGCGCTCGCGGATATTAAAAAGACCGAATCTACCATCCTCCTCAGGTATCAATTCCAGATTCTTTACACCAAAACCCTCACCATTATCCTTCACGGTTATGTGAAGGTGATTCTTTTTGGTCCTTAAAATTACAACAGCCTCTTTTTCTGAGGTATGCTTTAACACATTAAACAGCAATTCTCTGACGCATTGAACGACGATACCTCTTACCTCATCACCAAGCGGTTTCGGAAGATTATCATCATCTATGGTAACTTTAAGTCCATGTTTTTCAATTTTATCGGTCACCCAGCCCAAGCTTGCTTTTAAATCACCTTCTATTGAAGGAGGCGGCTTGAGGTCCGACATCAATTCACGGGTATACTTGAGGGCGTCATCGATTATTTCTTCCAGTTCTTCAAAATTTTCCGGTGCCTGATCAAAGCGCAGCTGATCTATTTTCAACTTGCACACCGCAAGCAGCTGACCAAGGTTGTCATGGAGCTCGGCAGCCAGCTGCTCACGCTGTTTTTCCTCAGCCCTGTTTAACTGGGAGGCCAGCGACCGCAACTGGTTCTGATAAGACAACAATGATTGGGTTCTTTCATCGACCCGCTCTTCAAGTGTTTCGTTCATAGCCTTCAGTTCTTTCCGGGCCTGCTTACGCTCGGTAATATTTTTATATAGTACCGCAACTTTTCGTTCTTCCGGCTCCCCGATCCGAAATGCCGATACATCAAACCAGCGCTGCAATTCTTCCATATAATTTTCAAACTGAACAGGTTCTCCCGTCAAGGCTACATTACCGTATGTTTCAATCCAATGTCTTTCAATATCCGGAAGTACCTCACTCGCCTTTTTTCCCACCCTGTTTCCCAGTCCGCTCTGTTTATCAGATGCCGGGTTTGTTTCCAGGTAAAGGAAGTCGATCGGCTTATCATTATCATCAAACAAAATTTCAATGATAACAAACCCGTCATCCATCGTTTTGAACAGCGTTCTATATTTCTCTTCACTCCTGCGCAGTGCCTCCCCTGCTTTTTTGCGATTGGTGATATCACGCGTAGTTCCTGCAACTGCTTCTACCCCTCCCTTCTCATCAATTACAGGCACGAGTATATAGTCATACATTCGCCGGCCGAGTTTGGCATGAGGGAAAGCCACCTCACCCTGGACAGGCAGCTTTGTAGCGATAACCTGGCCGAATTCGCGCTCGTGTATCTCGGCGTGCCACTGCTCATAACCTACTTCCAGCAGTGTTTTTCCGATGGATTCCTCACGAGTGAGTCCCCACATCTCCAGCAATGCTTCATTAGCGAAAGTAACACGGTAGTTGAGATTAAAAACGTATACCAGGTCGGGCGTGCTATCGATTATTGCCTCGTACAGACGCTTTTGTTGCCAGATTCTATTTTCAGCCTCTTTTTGATCGGTAATATCCAGGAGCAGGTTGATACTTCCTATAACTTCTCCCACCTTGTCTGACAGCTGCGAAGAATAGGCACGAAACCAGAATTGCTCTCCGTCCGGACGCTTGGTAAACATTTCCACCCCTTCCGCACTTCTTCCCTCTTCCAACGAAACAGCCATCGGACATTCCTCATATGGCATTGGAGTGCCATCAGGGTAATAGAGCTCCCATGACATAGGCCACCGGTTGGTGACCAGCTCCGGCTCCCTTCCGGACAGTTTGACGGCAGCGGAATTGAAATAAACCAACCGTCCTTCCTTATCCGTAGCGTAGATTGCGATCGGCAGGGAGTCCATGATTCCTTCGCCCTTCCCTGCCAGGAACAGCACAATAAGATCGTTATACATTTATTTCTATGGTTACGTTATCCACTGCTGCTTGTGATCTTTGAAAAGCCATTTGATGGCATTTAAAAAGAGAACCCACCTGCTGATAATACTCTTCATCTATGGTGATTATGGAATATCAAAATAACACTCCGGAACCTGTTTTCATTCAAACCTTCAAAAGCGGACTACCACTTCCTGAATAACATCGCAACTATAAAATCGGTACTTACCGTTACTTTAAATCAAGAAGAAATTCAATGGCTCTTCCAAGCTTACCGAACCATACATCCGCATCCGTATCAGTATCACTCCGGGGAAGCTCGTTGTAAGCCTTATCCACCGAATAATAATATTCTCTTACTTCCTCACCTGTGATATGAGATTCCGCTCCTGCCTTTTGATCGAGCTCCATACGCCTTTTTATTTCCTTCAATACTTTTCTGCTGTTTGCCATCGTTTCTGCATCAACCAACGGCTCTTTTTTTACCAGGTAATCGAACAGCCTGTCCAGTTCATAATAATACCATTCACGCCGTTCCGAGATCGGTTTTTCCAGCCACTCCTTATCCATTTCAATTAAATTCATTGTGTATTTTTCTGAATAATATATGTAGCCAAGAGTTGCCGGAATGTGATAAAAAATCCCGAAATCCTGTCGTACTGAGTACAAATGTCACCGGAAATTAACAGGAGGGAATTCCCCCTCTGCCGGAGGGGTGCCCGATTTATCGGATGGGGTGGGTTCGAATGGGCCTATTAACACGAGGGAATGAATTCCCTCGCTAGTGATCAGGCCACCGTAAAGGTGGGCTACAACATCCGGTCTCCCTTTCTCCCGTCTCCTTTCCTCCGCTAATTTGTTATTCAGCCTGAATTAAGGAAAGAGAATCGACCAATATTGATTGCCTCTTAAAGCTGTTACACCAAGGGACGCGAAGGAGGCACAAAGTTACACGAAGGTACCCGATTTCTTCGTGGTCCTTTGTGCTCTGTTACGTACCCCGGGTTGGCAACCCGGGATACATTTGGTGTCAGCATCTGTTGGTGACGTTAAAACTAAGTGCTCGTAATAGTTGAGGATGTCCAATAAATCAAAAAGTTGCACAGTGAAATCAAATTAATGGAGTTG
>CAZPWQ010000074.1:15361-17123 GCA_964590495.1 uncultured Balneolaceae bacterium | reverse complement strand
AAATAAAGATGGTCCAACAACCCCCTTTAATTCCCCCTTTGCTAAGGGGGATTTTTAATTGGAATCTGAAATTCGCGTTAAATTCCTTTTAATACTTTGAACCTCCGGGATCTACAAAAAAACGAACTGCTTCACCTGCTGGAAACAGCTTCCGAAACAGAGTTTGGGAAGCGATATGACTTCAGCAGTATTGAAGATTACAAAGAATTCAGCAACCGTGTTCCCCTCTCCTTCTACAGCGACATCAGTCAACACATCGAACAACATAAGAAAGGCACTGCTGATATTTACTGGCCCGGCACTGTATCAAATTTTGCAGTATCAGCCGGCACTTCAGGTAAAGGAAAGCATCTGCCGCTGACTGAAGAACGTCTGCAGTCGGATAAACGGTACATGCGGAAACTGGTTTGGAGCTATGTCAATCAGCGTCCGAATTTCTTCCGCCTCATGGGGCGCCATGTCAGCCTGCCCGGTACCATGGAAAAAGAGGCAGGATTTGATATCGGGGAGATCAGTGCCTTTACCGCCCGGCAGGTACCGTGGTGGCTTTCCTTTTTCCAGCTGATTCCTGCAGATGAGCTGATAAAACTTCCATTTGATAAAAAATTGGAGCGTGTTATTAATGAAGCAGTCGGGCGGGATATACGCGTCATCTCTGCTGTTCCAAGCTGGCTGCTGTCACTGTTTCAGCGTGTGCTGCAAAAGAGCGGGGCCGACTCCGTTATTGAAATCTGGCCCAACCTCTGCCTGCTGGTTTGCGGAGGTGTTAAACTCAGTAATTATCGTCCCTACCTGGAAAAACTGCTGGGGACATCAGATATTGATTTTATTGAAACATACGGGGCTTCGGAGGGTTATTTTTCATTTACCGATAACCTGTTACATGATGATATGAAGCTCGTTATCGACAATGGAATTTTCTACGAATTTATCAGGGATCCCCTTCCCGATACAAATTCACTTTCCATCCAGGAGACAATACCACTTTGGGAGGTTGAACCCGGTATTCCCTATGCCATACTGGTAACTACTAATGCGGGACTGTGGCGTTATGCGCTGAACGATATCATCACTTTTACTCAAACAGATCCACCCCGGATAGAAGTACTGGGAAGGGTAAATGAGATGCTTGACGATTATGGAGAAGCATTATACAGCTATGAAGCGGAAACTGCTATTAACTCTGCTGCAGAAGAATTAGACATCACCATAAGTGCCTTTACAATTTCTGCAACCCTGGAGGAGGAACGGGAGCTTCCCCGCCATCTGTGGTTTGTTCAAACCACCCACACGGTGCACCGGGATACCCTGAAGCGGCTGGCAAAGAAAATTGATGCCATTCTTCAGCAAAAAAACCGTCACTATTCCATTCGCCGAAACAGCAGTACACTGGATATGCCGGAAATATTTCCCATCACTCAGCAACAGATAAACCGGTGGCTGGAACAAAATGATAAAGCAAAAGCCCAGGGAAAACTACCATCCATCCTGCACAATCAACAGGATATTGATTTTTTTAGAGGTTAGGGAATTGTTTGTTATTTGTGTTAGTGATTGTTAACCATAGATCTACACTGATTTAAAATTAATAGGTGGTTGGTGGTGAAAATCCTTAAGCCCTCAATCAATTCATAAATCATTAACTAAAACACCTACCTGTCATCCTGAGACATCAAAAAGTGAACCGGGGCAATATACTCGCCAGTCGAAGAATCTCCTTTTCATGGCAACCAGTCCCAGACTCCGGCACCCTGCCCCTCCA
>CAZPWQ010000074.1:0-15261 GCA_964590495.1 uncultured Balneolaceae bacterium | reverse complement strand
GAAGAATCTCCTTTTCATGGCAACCAGTCCCAGACTCCGGCACCCTGCCCCTCCAATCAGATTCTTCGGCAGCGGGTCGGAAAAACCACCGGCCCTGGCTCAGAATGACACAGAAAAGGAATTATAAAAAGAGACGAAGAGAGAGGAACAAGAGGCAAGCCACGGTACTTTCTACTTTCTACTTTCTACTTTCTACTTTCTACTAAAACGTATTTGAACACCAACCTTGAAACAAAATTCCCCATTGTGGAATAGGAATGATAGAGACAACAACTCCCCCACTGCTATTGACCAAAAAGAGATGACAAATCACAATTCCGGTGAAAAGGTAAATATAGAATTTCCACATTCATTTCCGGCAGAAGAAATTCTTAAAAAGTTTAATTCCGACCCTGAAAACGGGTTATCAGAAAATGAAGTACAAAAACGTCTCGAGACATATGGTCCAAACCAGCTTGAGGAAACAGAAGAAAAAAGCCTTTTCCGGATATTGATCGACCAGGTGACCAATCCGGTGGTTTACCTGTTGACGGCAGCAGCTGTCCTGGCGTTTATATTCGGGGATATGCCGGAGGGTATCGCCATCCTTGTTGTACTGCTGCTGAATACCATCATCGGATTCTGGATGGAAACTCAGGCCCATCAAAGCATGAAGGCGTTAAAAGAAATGGAAAAAATAATAGCCTGTGTCATCAGGGATAAAAAAATTAAAGAGATTGATGCCGACCAGCTTGTGCCGGGTGATATCATTGAACTGAAAGCCGGCGATCTTGTACCTGCCGACGGACGGATCATACAAACCTCGGAATTATCTGTTGACGAATCCCCCCTTACCGGGGAATCGGTTTCCGTGGATAAAGATCCGGAAGCTCTTGATAAAGAGGAGCAGGTTGCTGACCGTAAAAATATGGTCTTCAAAGGTACTGCCGTTACCAACGGAAGCGGGAAAGCAGTGATTGTAACAACGGGTATGGAAACAGAACTCGGTTCCGTATCCCAAATGGTCAGTGAAGCAGGTGAGGAACAACTTCCCCTGAACATGAAACTTCAGAATTTAACCAAAAACCTCATCTGGGCTACGCTGGGGCTGGCAACCGCTTTTTTTCTGGTGGGATGGCTGACCGGCAAAGATACCTATCAGCTGGTACAAACTTCTATTGCATGGACTATCGCCGCTATTCCGGAGGGACTTCCCATTGTGGCCAGTATCGCACTGGCAAAAGGCATGCTTCGCCTGGCCGACCACCAGGTAATTGTCAAGCAGTTGGCAGCAGTGGAAACGCTCGGTGAAACCACCGTTATTTTTACCGATAAAACCGGGACGCTTACTCTGAACAAGCTCACTCTTGATACACTCTGTCTTGAGAATGGCTTGTTCAAAATAAAATGGGAAGATGATGGAAAAGTGAGCATCACTGACAGTGATGAAAATAACGGCTCTGTCGATCCGGATAATCCTGTGCTGCAAAGACTTTTCGAAATAGCTGTCTTATGTAATGACGCCAGTCTGGAAGGGGAAAATAACAGTGAAGAAACAGACGATCAGCAAGAATCCGGAAAAGAGAGCGGAACCGGCGATCCTCTGGATCTGGCCCTCCTTCAGTTTGCAAGTGCCTATGATACCGACCGCTATAAAGCGTTACGGGAAAAAGAAAGGCTTGATGAAGAACCGTTCGACTCAGAAGATATGGTGATGGGGACGATATATGAAATAGAGGACAAAATTGTCTTGCTCTGCAAAGGAGCACCTGAAGCCATTCTTGAACGCTGTACAAGAAAAATGACGGAAGAGGGAAACAGTGATTTTCCCGAAGAAGAGAGAGACCGGTGGATGAAGCATAACAATAAACTTTCCGACGATGGAATGCGTGTTATTGCCCTGGCAACTACAGAGATGGAACATAAACCTTCCAAAGATAAAGATGTTGAACAAGACCTGATGCACGAGCTTTCGTTTGTCGGTCTGACCGGCTTTATCGATCCGCCCCGTCCGGAGGCAGCAGATGCTGTTGATATCTGTCGCAAAGCAGGCATACATGTTGAAATGATTACCGGTGATCATCCGGGTACGGCCAAAAATATTGCCCGGCAGGTTAATATAACTGATAAAGACAAGGAAGCTGTAATTCATGGTAAAGACCTGGAGGAGAATAAACAAAAGGAAGAAGAGGTGATAAATACGCAGGTTTTCGCCCGTGTTGATCCCGGTCAAAAACTTGACCTCATCAACTATTATCAGGATAACGGAGATATAGTGGCCATGACCGGTGACGGAGTAAATGATGCTCCCGCACTAAAGAAAGCTGATATCGGTATAGCAATGGGGAAAAAGGGTACGCAGGTAGCTCGGGAAGCTTCCAGCATGATCCTGAAAAACGATACATTTTCTTCGATTGTAGAAGCTATTCGTGAAGGCCGGGTTATTTTCAGTAATATCAGGAAGTTTATCATGTACCAGCTTTCCTATCACCTTTCTGAAATTTTAGTGATCGCCTTTATCAGCTTCACAGTTTTTAACCTGCCGTTACTGCCGCTGCAATTGCTTTTCCTTAATCTGCTCTCTGATGTATTCCCCGCCCTGGCACTGGGTATCGGGGAGGGTAATCCAAACACGATGCAGCAGAAACCCAAGGATCCGGAAGAACCGATAATCAACAAAAACAACTGGTTTATAATTGGTATGCATGGACTGATTTTGGCAATCTTTATCAGCGGTTCCTATTTTTTTGCATACAGCTGGTGGGAACTGTCTGCTGATGTATCCAACAATGTGGCTTTCTTCAGCCTTGCTTTAGCACAGCTCTGGCATGTTTTTGATATGAGAGAATCTGATGAACCTATATTCAGCAATCAGGTGACCCATAATAAATATGTGTGGGCAGCGGTGACATTCTGCCTGGCTGTAATTATTGCTGCATATTTTATCCCGACCCTGAGCCGGGTTCTTTCTTTCCAGCAGCTTGATGTCAAAGTCTGGGTACTGATCTGTGTTACCAGCTTATTGCCCCTGCTGACGATTCAGTCACTCAAGGAAATTACGAAAGAAAGCAGGTTTAGTTTTTAGCTAGTATCCAGCCGAATAGAACGCGGATGAGACGGATCGGGCGTAGCACCGCGGAATGTGATGGATTAAACAACTTGTCCGACCATCATCGGCGGATTCAACATTCACAAATCCTGCCCGTCATGCGCCTGTCCGACTTCTTCTGTCGGGGTTCCATTCCTCCCCCTTTTCAGAACTCTAATGGCGTCAATTTTACACTTAAAATACCCCGAATCAAGGCCATATAAAGCGATTATAAAAGCTTGTAGCAAAATGTTTTACAACAAAACCAAATATCATTTTACTTATTCTCTAAGCTCTCATGTCTATGTTAGTAGCAGAGTTTTGAGGCACAACTCGTCGGTAATAAAAAATTCAAAAAAATGAAAAAGTGAAAAAGTGTGAGTGGGTAAACTGTCTTAAGTAAGTAGGAAAAAACCCATTATGCAAAGACTCTTAATCAGAATAATGTTTCCAATATGCTATAGAAAACATCGGATGAAGAATCAGCTGCGGACAGAAAACTAAATGATGTCGCAGTGAATAACATTAACGTTCACGCTAAAGGATCATAACTATGGATCTACCAACCAAAATTTTTTCTCGAGCGGCAGGAGCGAAAGTTACTAATCACAAAGGAGAACGGATTGGAAAAGTAACAGAGGTGAAAAAAGATTCCACAGGTAAAAAGATCGAATATGTTGTTGTTTGCAGCAACAAACTATTCGGAGAAGGCAACAGGTATTTTGCCGTTCCCGCCTGTTCTTCGTTAATAGAAATGACCAAAGACGGACAGGTTATCTTGTATGTCGATAAAGAAAGCCTGCAGGTTTCAATAGGTGTTCACGCCCGCGACTGTCCGAAAATCAACCCGGAGTTCAGTGATTCTATTCTCGAGCTGTATCGGTATGAATCATCAAAAGCCAATGAACTGGAGATCGCAGGCAGGTCTGTTAACGGAGAAAAACAATACGCGGAATAAAATGGAATTAAAAAATTCAGAGACAAACCAAGACCAACGTTATCAATCTGAAAAATATAGAAAACAAAATTCTCAATACAGTATTCCCGATCCGGCTCAAAAGAATATGGATGAACTTATCCTGAGCATCCGTGAGAAACTGCAACAAATACTCAGGCAAGCCTAATTGATACATACCAATAAATAAACATTCTAACAGAGGAGGAAATATGCTACGATGGGCAGTGACATTTTTTATAATAGCTCTTATAGCCGCATTATTCGGCTTCGGAGGAATTGCTGAAGGAGCCGCGGATATAGGTCAAATTCTATTCTACATTTTTATTGTTCTTTTTTTGATTTCTCTTATAGCAGGACGTTTCAGAACACCGGCATAAATTTAAAATAAATAGTTATGAAAGATTTAAAAATAAAAGGCAACTGGAATAAGGTTAAAGGCAAGCTTAAAGAAAAGTATGGAGAACTAACCGATGACGATCTCCAATATTCTGAAGGACGGCAAAATCAGCTGATCGGTCGTCTGCAAAAGCGGTTGGGAAAATCCAAAGAAGAAGTACGAAAGATAATAAGAGACATTTAACGCAAAGTTTACAGAGAGGCCTGCTAGTATCTTACACTCGGTATCATTTGAGGTACATGTAAGTTAGTGAGCAAATACATCTGCCCCGGCTGTGTTAAGCCGGGGCTTTTTTTCAACACGCAGTCTTAGGATACTTTAATAAAACCGATCGCCATGAAAGTAGAAACGCAGGAAGTCGAAATAAAGAATCAAAATAAAGCATTTTTTCCAAGACAGGATATTACGAAAGGTGATTTAATTGATTACTATGGAAAAATAACCGATTACATGCTGCCCTACCTTAAAAACCGTCCCCTCACACTCAGTCGGTTCCCTGATGGTATTGATGAAGAAGGTTTTTATCAAAAAGAGATACCCGATTATTTTCCTGAATGGATTAATACTACCAAAATCAAAAAAAAGGAAGGCGGATCTATCCGCCAGGTGGTCTGTAACGACAAACCCACCTTGATTTATCTTGTCAACCAGGGCACTATCAGTTTCCATCCGTGGTTAAGCACAACATCGGGTCTGAACAAACCGGACCGGCTGGTGTTTGACCTGGATCCCCCGCAGGACAATTTTGGCCTGGTGGTAAAAGGGGCCAAAACCCTGAGGCGCTTCCTGGAGAAGAAACTGGGGCTGCCGGCTTTCGTACTTGCAACCGGATCTGAAGGAATGCAGGTTGTAACGCCGATTAAACCGGGCAAAACTTTTAAGGAAGTGCGGGAGTTTGCCAAAAAAATTGCTGATTTTATTTCCCGCGATCAGCCGGATTCTTTTACTACTGAAGTCCGCAAAAACAAGCGCAACAATCGATTGTTTATCGACTATTTGCGAAATGGCTATGGACAAACAATCATAGCCCCCTACTCAATACGGGCTCTTGAAGGTGCACCGGTCGCCACACCGCTGGAGTGGGATGAGCTGAATAAAAATGATCTTGCCTCAGATTCCTACCACCTGAAAAATATCTTCCGGCGGTTAAGCCGGAGAGAAGATCCATGGGACCAATTGCACAACCAGGCAAAGACTATCGATAAAAGCATAAGAAGGTTGGATGGATGAAGGAAGGAAACGGGAGGAATGGAGACCGGGAATCACTAGCGAGGGAATTCATTCCCTCGCATGACGAGCAGGGTTTCTTAATTAATCACCATCCGCATAGCTCCGGGCCATCTGTCTCATCCCCGCCTTTCCCAATTTCTGGCGGCTTTCGAAAAGGCACCATTCCCGATCACCTGACGATAAATCATCAGGCTCATTACCTGTCGCCTGCTGAAGCAGGCTGTATCAAAGCTGTCTTTCAGACAGCGCAACGTAATGAGCCCAGTCTTTCAAGGCTGGGCGATAGGGCAGCAAACCATTAAGAGCTCGATTCCGGGAGATCCTTCAGCCGTAGGCATCCCTTGGGGAGGCCAGGGCTTCGGAAACCCACCGAAGCCTGCTCAGGATGACACCGATTGTGTTGAGTTAGCAAGGTGTTTCATTCAGTGCCAACTGCACCTGCCTACTGCTAATGCCAATTGTGTATGCCACTTCGACCCACCCCGTCCTGCTCAAAAAACCATGAGCGGTCCACCCCCCCCGCCGGAGGGGACTTTTGGTAACCAGCATATCGCCATACGTCTTGCACCATGTGCTATGCCCAATCCTGCCACTGCCTACCGCCTACCGCCACTGTGCACAGTCTACTGATCACTGCCACGGTTCTGGCTCGGCGAAAAGAGCATCGAAACTCTCTAAGTTAAATCTACATCTTGCAGGGGTTCATATGCGGGGCCTTCCAATACTGTACCATCGGTTTGAAACCTGCTGCCGTGGCAGGGGCAGTCCCACGACTGTTCGGCATTGTTCCAGTTGACAGTACATCCCATATGAGTACATACGGCCGAAACAACCTCCAGCTTTCCATCCTCGTGACGATAAACGGCAAGTTTATGTCCCTCTTTTTCGACTATTCGTCCCTCTCCAGTCTTCAGATCCTCCATATCGGATTCGCCGACAAAACCGGCCAGGTCTTTCAGGTATTCTTTGGCAACATTTATATTCTCCTCCATAAATTTGGGCGCCGCCTTGAGTGGTTGACTGCGTGTTGAACTGTAAAGCTCCGCCCAACGGTTTTCTTTTCCGGTAATGAGATCGGAAATTATCATACCGGCCAGCGTTCCGTATACGAGTCCGTCGGTTGAATATCCGGTAGCGATAAATTCATTTGAATTTTTCTTCCGCGGACCAATATACGGGAGAAGATCGGCCGGACGATAATGTTGTCCGCCCCAGCGATATTCAGCTTTATGAATACCGAAATATTTTTCGGCAAATTTTTCCAGTTTTTTGATGTTGTCGGCGTTATCCTCTGCCTGACCTACCTTGTGTGATTCCCCGACCACAATCACATAGTTCTCACCGTTGCGGCTATAATTTCTTGTTGAAAATTTTTTCCCCTGCTCATGATATCCCCAGAAAATGCCGTCCGGTAAGTTTACCTCCTCTGCCCTGCAGGCAATTCCATACTCACGGTAAGGCCCCAGTAATGTCTGCACCATCATGATACCTTTGGGAGTATGTGTTGCATGTACGACATATTTCGACGTTACCTCTCCGCCGGGAGTTTTCAGCAGGCAAGCATTCTCCTGCTCTTCAACAGTAAAGACTTGGGTCTTTTCATATATCCGGCACCATTCAGCCGGCAATGTTTGCGCCAGCTCCTGTACATACCGCATAGGATTGATCTGATTCTGCCCGGGTATTTTTATCGCTTTCCTACTCGCAAACGGAATTTCGTTATCCTCAGCCCTCAGTATGGATAATCCGGCCTCCTTTGCCGCCTCAAACTCCCGGTCGATTTTCTCTGCACTTTGTTCATGATCCGTGTACAGATACCACGGAACCTCCCTAAAATCGCAATCCAGATCATCTTTATTAACCCAGTCTCCCATCTGCTTTAACGCCTGTGTCCGTGAATCGGCAACATCCCTGATAACATCGTTGTCATATTTCGACTGCAGTGAGGAAAGAATTTTATCTATTGTAATGTACAGGTTACCGGTACTGTGACTGCTGGTTCCACCTCCTACTTTTCGGCTTTCAAGAATGACTACGTCCAGACCTCGATTCGCCAGCAATTTTGCAGTGGATACACCCGTGATGCCGCCTCCTATTACTGCGACATCAGTCGTTATGTTTTTATCAAGATGTGGATGGTCTCTTATTTCCGAAAAGCTGCTCCATAATGTTTCTGTTGTTTTCATAGATATGTCCTTTTAGATGAATAGTTTGAATCTTGCGTCTCTCACTTTATCAACAACAGTTACCCGTCGATGGTTTACCACCAAGTCACTAAGATCACTTAGTGTTCTCAGTGTCTGAGTGGTAAAACCAGTGCTTTGGCTTTTATCATGGTCTCCTCCCATTCCGAGGCGGGATCTGAATCGCTGGTAATCGCCCCTCCCACGGAATAGTATAACCGGCCCGATGAGATGACAGCCGTCCGTATCACCACATTAAAATCGAAATCACCGTCCGGTTTGATATAGCCGACAGCCCCCGAATAGATACCGCGCCGGTAATTTTCAAGCGTATCAATAGACTTCATGGCACTGATCTTCGGCGCTCCGGTCATTGATCCCATCGGGAAACAGGCTTTGATGATTTCAACGGGATCATCAACACCGGCAACGGCTGTGATCGTGGAGACCATCTGGTGTACAGTGCCGAATGATTGTATTTCAAACAGCTCCGGTACTCTTACACTCCCCTCTCTGGCAATCTTGCTGAGATCATTGCGAACGAGATCAACGATCATAAGATTTTCGGCCTGCTCCTTGCGTGATTGCATCAGCTGCTCCCTGTGCTGCCGGTCCGTCTCTGGATTATCACTTCGCCGGGCGGTTCCTTTAATCGGCTGGGAATAAACCTGCGAGCCCGTCCTGCATAAAAAACGCTCGGGAGATGCACTGCAAATTTCCCGGTCATCCCACCGGATAAAACTACCGAAAGGAACGGGACCAACTCTGCGCATCCGCTTGTACAGGTCGAAAGGGGAGCCGCTGAAATCACCGCTCAGCTGGTGGGAAAGGTTAATTTCGTAGAACTCTCCTTCGGAAATAAGCTGCTGCGCCTCACTGATCTTATCAATATAACACTCCCGGTCGGTGGAGGATATAAGATTAGTAACAGAAGCCGGTGATATATCCATTGTGCCCCCGGGTAAATCATCCGGCAGATCACCCCGGATTACCTCGAATGAATGCTCCGCTTGATCGGTCTTCAGGAGAAATTCCGGAACCATAAAATACATATCCGGAGCACCGACGGGATCAGGATTTATCGATTCCAGCTGTTCGATATAATTCTTCAGGTCGTACCCGAAGTATCCGAACATCCAGTCGTCGTGTTGCGATCTGAAATCCTGCAGGGCTCTCCACGGATTTTCCCTGAATTGTTTTTTTTCCTTACCTGCCTTGATCGTAATTTCATCGCCATATGCCGTAATAGTCGCTTTCGGCAGGGCGGCAAGATAGGATACCTTCGAGGAGCGGTGCTCATCCGATTGCGATTCGAGCAGAACCAGGTCTCCCCGCCTGTTGAAATACTCTGTCAGCTTATCAAGCCTGTTGCTCATGCTTTGTTATTTCCAGTGTTGTAATTTCCCCGACTCTTTCGGTGCTCTATCATTTTTATAGAAGTTATTTAATTCGTTGACAAAAGTCAGTTAGAAGAAAAGAATCCGGCCTTTGAATCGTTGGAGGGATGTCGGTTGGCGGTAGGCAGCGGCAGTTGGCAGTGAAAAACAACATTTTAATCCACAGTGTCATCCTGAGTGGAGTTTTCGGCGGGTTTCCGAAAACGGAACCGAAGGATCTCCCCAAATCGAGCTATTGACTGGTAAAGAAGACGCGCTGTATCACGTTATCAGCCCAGTCACGGAGATCCTTCGACTATGTCCGGGCATTAAAAACCAATGCCCGTTCTCCGCTCAGGATGACACGAAGGGTAAACATTTCCCCCGGCCTTTGAATCATTGGAGGGATTACTTTTTTCGTCGCTGAAAAAAGTAATAACATGACGGGTAGAAGGCACACACCTACACACCCCGACCGCCGAAAATCACGGCGGCCACCCCTCTCAAGAGGGGATTTTTCCAAACCAAACTGTCAACGATTATCAAACTACTACAATATCCGCCAGCCGGCGGACAGGATGACACGATTCGTATACTTGACTGAGATCTTAACAGCTCTGCCCGTTCGCCGAAGTAGTGTTCGCAACTAAGATTCATGCACTAAGTTTCTTGTTAATAAGTTACACCAGGTGCTCATTTCGGTAGCTCTCGAAATTCTCAACCAGCTGCTGCAGGAAGTCGTGACCGGTATCGAACTCCAGGCTGTTGATCTCTTTTACGGGGAGTACCTCCCGTACGGAGTTGCAGATCCATACCGCTTCCGCTTCATTGAGCTGTTCAGTGAGATATTCGCCTTCCTCTGTTGTCATCTCCATTTCCCGCGATAATTTTAACACGATATTCCGGGTGATACCGGGTAATATATCACATTCTGCCGAGGGTGTATAGACGGTATCATCCTTCAGCCAAAATATGTTCGCTATGGTGGTTTCGGAAATCCAGCCGTCTGTTGTTTGCATCAGGGCATCGTCGCCTCCCTGCTTTTCCGCTTCACGGGCAGCCAATATATAGTTAATCCCGTTTGTAAACTTAAAATCCGACGGCAGCGACACGGAAGGGATTCTCCGGGTATCTACAGTCATAAGTCGGAGCGGAGAAAAACTTTCGGGACATTCAGTGGCTGTCACTGAAAAATGAACTTCTCCGGGAGCTCGGGTGCTGTAACCCCGCTCCCCTTCCCGCCATACCTGAAGCCGGATAATGGCATCTTTCTGCTGCAGGTTATTCTTCTCCAGTAATTCCGCTAGTAACGGGGACAAAGATTCCTTTTTCAATTCATCCGGCAGGGACAGGCCGAGAAATATGAGTCCCGCCTGCAATCTTTCAAGGTGATCTTTCAGTAAGAATGTGTGTCCGTTATATGTACGGAAGGTTTCGAAACAGCCTTCCCCATACATAAGTCCCCGCGAGATAACCGGCACCGCCGGTTGATCCGCTTCTGTAATCGATCCGTCAATTATAATTTTCATGTTATTGATACATCTTGCGGTTTGAATTGGTGTAAGCTGAATATATCACCAAATGTTCCTGCGGAACATGTCTTTGGTTAAATATTTGTTTCTACCGACCAGACGTTCCTGACGGAACGAAAGGCAATGCCGGCAAACCGTTCGGGAACTAAGTTCCCTCACACCTTTGGGATTTATCTTCCGTTAGGAAGATCTGGTCGGTAGCTTAATTTAGCACATTTCAGTCACCTCCCGTCGGGGAGGTTTGGTGAAAATCCGTAGCTAACGAGCAAATATGTGATAATAAAAGATAGCCACAGATATTCACAGATGATAACGATTGAAACCCCTCTTCCCTTGAGGGGAGGGATTAATTCACCCGAGGGGGGATAAGCAATAGTCTTCCATGTGTTTGACCGCAATTCTTTTTGAGTCGCTTCTTTTGTTTTCTTCAGCTATATGTTAGCTCGTATAATTTATTTTGGGAATTTTAATTCCAAAAGAAACAGGTTATCTATGAATGACTATGTTTGAGCTGGTAAAAATCCCCCTTCCGCCGGCAGTCGGACACGGTAGCAAAGGGGGAATTAAAGGGGGTTGTTGGACCATCTATGTCTAAGAAATATAACGTGAAATCCAACAAAACTTCCTATTTACAAATATTGCTGTCACGATAATTAAGCCATTTCCATAGAAACAACCCCCGCGGCTAAAGCCGCACCCCCTTTGTTAAGGGGAATTTATTGCCTGAACACCCTCGAGGAGGGAGAGATAACGCTGTTTGCCACAACCCCAATCCGTGGCCGTCCGTGCAAATCCGCGGCCGAATACACCGCGCTAATTCATTTCCTGATCGATTATAGTTCTCAGACTGTCGTATTGCGCACTGCTTCTATAGCCGATAAAGATACTGTGAATACCTCCCCCCGGATCATAAACAAGCTGAGCCGGAATCGCCGGGACGTTAAACGACGAAAAATGCTGCGAACCTGTAACAAAAATGAAGGGATAGTCCTTCTTTTGAATATAATTCCGGATCTCCTGCTCCCGTTGTCCCACCGACGCTGCAATTACCCTGAGCCTGTCACCGTACTCTGCTTTAACCTCCGCCAGTTGTTTTTGGGAGGATACCGACGCACCGGAACGTTCCGTCCAGAAATCAAGGACGACGATATTCCCGCGGAAATCATCGATACGCAGGCTGTCCCCTTCTTCCACAGGATGCCAGTAGACGGTTCGCAGGGAATCCTGGTCATTTATCCGATCCTTGAATATTTGCTCGTCTCCGGTGAGGTTTGCATAGGTGAATAATGCTATAACAATCGCTCCCACAACAGCCACGATGATAAGAAAGGTATTGAAGTATTTGGGGTCGATACGCATGATGGCGCTAGTGTTGTGATTTCATGATTAAGGAACCCATATTGTGTCATCCTGAGCGAAGGACGGGCATGTGGTTTTAATGCCCGGACGTAGTCGAAGGATCTCCGTTACCTGGCTGCTCACTTAAAAGTATATCTCCTTCACCGGTTAATACTCGATTTAGGGAGATCCTTCGATTCCGGTTTCGGAAACCCGCCGAAACCTCCACTCAGGATGACACAGTGGAATACGATGCTATTTCCCACCGCCAGCCTTCAGCTATTGCTTACCGGAATTCGTTCCCTCCATCGATTCAAAGACCGGATTAATGCAGGTGGTTTATAAATACCTCCCCACAATTCCACCAACGGCGTCATTCCGACCGTAGCATTGGCGGGTTTTCCGATGCGGAGTGTCCCGACAGCTGTCGGGATCATCCGCGTGGCAAGGCAATTACTCTTTACCGGTTACATTTCAAAAGCAAGAGCAACTAATCATAATCTTTTGTTAACAAACTGCCATTTCATAGCGGATGAGATTCCTCGACTTCACCGCCGTTGAAGAAACAGCCCCAATCATATATCCAACCGGCGGTTTCGCTCGGAATGACATTATAGATAGTTTTTGTTTAATTGCCCCAATCAACTACCAGCGATGTCCGACGGATATACATAAAATAATCTGTTCCAATCAGTGTAAATCTGTGGCGATAACAAATTACCAATAAACAAATCCCTACGGTACCAGCACGGCTCCAGAGACAGCGGGTAACGTAATTTTAATCACACGGTCCTCAACGGTGGCCGGTTGTGAATTAAGCAGGTCGGTCAGCCCGTTTTCCTTTACCACGAAATGCTCCAGGGGGATATGCAGCTCCCGCTCTTCCGGCGACCGGTTGATAACTACGATTGCGAATTTAGCCGGACTCAGAAAACGCGCAAAAGCAAACGACTGACCATCGGAATCGATCATCATCTGCTTGAATTCGCCGGTTCGGAAAACCATATATTCATTCCGTATATCGCCCAGATTTTTGTACCAGCTGAAAAGGTCACGGTCAAAATTATTATCATCCACCGGACGCATTTCGTCAAGCGGGTGTGTTGCTTCCGGCTCATATTCGAATTCTTCCCAGACCATCGGCTTGCGATCATCGGGATCGTCAGCACCCCACATACCCGACTCAGTTCCGTAATAGATCATCGGCGCCCCGACATAGGTATACTGGAAAAGAGAAATAAGCTTCTGCACCTTTCGCTCCTCTTCATTCGGCTTTCGCACATCAAAACCCTCTTCAGGTTTGCCCCTTTCATCAAACTCGCGCCCCGGATTAACCACCATGGAAGCTACACGCGGCGTATCGTGACTATCCATCAGATTCTGCATCACATAATTGGCTTCAGAGGGAAATGCCTGCCGGACGTTCCGAAGCCGGCTCAGAAAATCAATCGCCGAAATAGACTGGTTGATCATAAAATCCTGCACATTTTTGGTAAACTGATAGTTCATGACAGCAGTAAACAGCTCGCCATTGATGTATTCCCGGGCTTTGTCCGTCCAGATTTCGCCCACAATATAGGCATCGGGATTGATCTCCCTGACCAGGGCACTCCATTCCAGCCAGAAAGGTTTACCCACCTCCTCCGGCACATCCAGACGCCATCCGTCAATACCGTCAGAGGGGTCGCCATCGCCGTTTGGGTCCATCCACCGGCGGGTAATGGTAAAAATATGGTCCCGCACCGGCTTCACCAGGTTCCCTTCCACCTCTTTCAACTCGGGAAGGCTTTTAAAACCCCACCAGCCGTTATAGTTAAATTCATCTTCCGTTTCCTCCCCGTTATTCCCGCCATCAAAGGAGATCACATCATACCATTCCCGGTACTGGGATTCCCGCTGCTTCTCTTTCAGATCCCGGAATGCCCAGAAATCGGTACCCGTGTGGTTGAAAACCCCGTCCATAACAATATACATATCCCGTTTGTGCACTTCTTCGATCAGCTTCAGGTACAACTTGTCGGCAGAGGTCCACTGCCATGTGGATGGATCGTCGGGATCCTCCTCTTCCATGATAGCGATATCCCCTTCGGGATCGGGACCAAAAAAACGATCCACATGATGATAGTAGCTGGCATCGTATTTATGCAGGGAAACGGCATCAAAGACGGGATTTAGGTAAATAGCGCCGATTCCCAGATCTTTCAGGTAATCCAGTTTTTCAATAATACCCTGCAAGTCACCACCGTAACGGCGGTGGAAAATACCTTTCCGGAATGATTCGCCCATCGATTTTTCCCAGTCCGACTGTCGATACCAGTCGCCGGTCCATGGAGAAATTTCCCAGCCTTCCGGACCTCTGACCCTCTCACGTGTGGGGTCATTACCCGGGTCACCGTTTCTGAAACGCTCGGGAAATATCTGATACCATACTACATGTTTTGCCCATTCCGGAGTGTGATATTTGCCGGTGTGTTTATTCTGCTGGCCGTTCGAGTTTCCTGTTGTCATTAAGATAAAACCTGCTAAAAAATATGTTATTAATTTTATGTCCATAGCAACCCTCTCAGTTGCTCATATACTTCATCCGGATGTTGGTGTTTCAACAACCCTTCCCTGCGGACATAAGGTAAGAAAATTACTTTCAAATTTGATAAAGAATAATTGGGTGCCCCTTTGGAATGGAACACTGATGACACAGATCAAACGGAATAACGCGGATGGTGATGAATAAAAAATTCAAAACTAAAAATTGAACATTAATAAAGCCTGTCCGTGCAAATCAGCCCAATCTGTGTTATCCGCGTTCCATTCCTCTCGTCTCCATTCCTCCATTCCTCCTTTTTTACCCACTAAGACACTCAGAACACTTAGTGTTTGGTGCCTTTTTCGCCCTCTCCCTCAGTCCCTCTCCCACGGGGAGAGGGAAGATTTGCCCGGTATTAGGGATTAAACACGACATGGATTATTTGCCCACCTGCCAATTCCACCTCTCGTCTCCATTCTGAGCCGCCCCGTCTTTTGCGTGCAGGTATAAAATTATAAGCCCAAATCATGATAGCTTCCTCCACCCTCGTGCCGGACCTCTGGTTCGGCATGCCGGGCCCCGCCACCTCCGGTGGAGGAAGCCATGTTCCCGACCGCCCAGCCTTGAAAGACTGGTCTCATTACGTTGCGCTGTCT
>CAZPWQ010000073.1:7376-17891 GCA_964590495.1 uncultured Balneolaceae bacterium | reverse complement strand
GTCCCCGAACGAGTGTTACCCATCTATCCGGTCTATACATATGAAGGAGGGGACTTAGGGGTGGTTGGATTACCGGCAACTCCATTAATTTGATTTCCAAAAAATAGCCCACCGGTAACCCGGTGGGCTGGAAATTCCCCGAATTTCAGAGGATAAACAAAGAAAAGAGCTGCTAGAAACTATTGCCGGCTCCTATCATCATACCGAAAATTACTACAAACAAAATTATGTAGAGCGCTATTAAAATACCTAAAAACATCAGTGAGGCTTTGGCCCAATTAGCTTTGTTGGGATTAGTGCCATCGCCGAACGCCCATACAAAAAACATAACGATATTTACGATAGGTATAGCTGTGATGAGCAGAGTAATTAACCAGTCTTTCGTACTAAGAACGGTATAATTTTGCGTTGTCTCTTCCATAAAATCCCCTATTTTAATGTTTTAAGTTATTCCTTATTTAAATAAAAACAGGGACTTAAGCAAAAATTCCTGAATTAAAAATGCCTCAACCGTCTGAAATCGACAGCAAAGAGAAGGAACGGGCAATGGCCGCCTATTTAACGATGTTTGCCACTACCAGTATGGGATTACCGCTTCCTTTTCTGAATTTCTTCGCAGCATTGACTTATCATCATTATACAAAACGAACCAGCCCTTTTGTATCATTTCACTCCTATCAATCATTGATCAGTCAATTTATCACTTCTGTATTTAATGGGGTTACAGTAGTGTGGGCTGTCATCTGTTTTATCGGGAGTGATTTTACCGATGCCTTCTTTGCTTTCCTGATATTGGCAGTTGTTGTGAACCTGCTGTATTTCATTCTCAGCGTGGTCGCAGCCGTGAAGGCATATAAAGGAAAAATGTTTTATTTCTTTTTCTTCGGGAAGATCGCCTTTAAAAAAGGCTATCGCACCTATGAGCAATCAGAGAAGATGGATATATATAAGGCCCCATATTAATGAACAGCACGCAACGAGACTTATTGGTACTGATTCTGGTGACCTGCAGTTTGTTTGCTGCCATTTATGGATGGGTTTCCTATGACGGGGAATCGGAGAATGAAGTTAAGGAGAAGGAGGAATCGCTCATGGGGGATGAGTTTAAAGAGCGATTGGCAGAATCATTTGAAGAGCAGCTTATTTTCATTGAAAACGAATACACTCGTGATTTTGAAATGACCCTGAACAATCGTTTTACTCCCCATATAAATGATACTGCCGCTTTAAAGGCTCTTTATGTAATAGAAGACGAGCAGATAAACGCCTTTACTACTATAGGAGACAGGATTTACCTGTTTAAAGGACTGCTTACCCGGCTTGACGATCCGCACCTGGTTACTGCTGTTGTTGCTCACGAGTTGGGACATATCCATCACAACCATGTAGAGCAGCGGCTAAAAATGGATATCGGATCTTCTCTGTTGTCAAGCATAATTACGGGAGGCAACAATGGGATGATCCTGGAACTGGGCCGCACCATGATGGGACTTACCTACAGCCGGTCACAGGAAGAGGAAGCAGATGATTTTGCCCGGGATTTGCTCGAACAGACGGGGATTCATCCCCAACACCTCTCGCGGGCATTTCTGCGTATGAAATCCCTTTCCCAAAAGCATACCCCACCCTCCTTTCTGTCTTCCCATCCTTCACTCGAGGAACGAATAGAACGAATCCTGGAATACGAAGTCGCGGAGGATTTTACAGAGCGTCCTCTGCAGTTCCCCTGGAAGGAGTTTATAGGATCATTGGAGGAGCACAGGTAAGGACCGGTTGCTCTACTGCCGGGGAGAGTTAAGATATTCTCTTGATCATTATTCAAACCTCCAAGGTTTCCAAAACTCTGGAGGTTTTTGGCACAGTTTATTCTATCCCCCTCAATCCCAATCCGTCAAAATCCGCGCCAATCCGCGGCTATTACAACACATCCTTCAAATAGCGGCCGGTGTGACTTTCGTCCACTTCGATTATCTCTTCTGGAGTGCCGGTGGCTACAATTTTTCCGCCGGCGAAGCCGCCTTCGGGACCGATGTCGATGATATGATCAGCATTCTTGATCACATCCAGGTTGTGTTCGATAATAATAACGGTATGCCCGTTGTTGACCAGTTCCTTGAATGAATCCAGCAGCTTCGCGATATCTTCGAAATGGAGGCCGGTCGTCGGCTCATCGAAGAAATAGAGGGTGTGGTCGCCCGCCGACTTGCTGAGGAATTTCGCCAGCTTCACACGCTGGGCTTCACCGCCGGAGAGCGTCGTGGCGCTTTGTCCCAGTTTCAGATAGCCGAGCCCGACATCCTCCATCGGCTGCAGCTTATTGGTGATAGAGGGCTCATCCACAAAAAACTCGATAGCTTCGGATACCGACATCTCCAGCACGTCGTGGATATTCCTGCCGCGGTATTTTACCTGGAGCACGTCCTTGCGGTAACGTTTCCCGCCGCAGGCTTCGCACGTCAGTTCGATATCAGCCATAAACTGCATCTCGATCTTCTGAATACCTTCGCCCTGGCACGTTTCACAGCGTCCGCCGGGTACATTGAATGAGAAGTGTCCGGGCTCATAACCCATAATCTTCGACTGACGTGTATTCGAGAACAGGTCGCGGACGCCGTCGAAAGCCTTCGTATAGGTCGCAGGATTAGAACGCGAGGAGCGTCCGATCGGCGACTGGTCGACCATCTCGACGGTATCGATATGATGGATCCCCGACACCGATCGGTGGCGGCCTACTTTGTCGTTGTAGGTACCCATCTGTTTCTGGATCGCCGCATAAAGCGTATCATGCACCAGCGTCGATTTTCCCGAACCGCTGACGCCCGTCACGCAGATAAATTTGCCCAGCGGAAATTCGACATCCAGGCTTTTTAGGTTGTTTTCGGTGGCACCTTCAAGAAGAAGAGATTCACCGCTGCCGTTGCGCCGCTTTTCCGGCACCGGAATTTCCTTCCGTCCGCTGAGGTATTTCCCGGTTAGAGTTTTCGATTCGAGCAGATCCTCATAATCCCCGGAAAAAACAACTTCGCCACCGTGTACACCGGCAAATGGTCCAATATCGATTACATTGTCGGCAGCTTTGATCATTTCCGGATCGTGTTCCACCACCAGCACCGTATTGCCGATATCGCGCAACGACTTCAGGATGTTTATCAGGCGGTCGTTATCCCTCGGATGGAGGCCGATGGTCGGCTCGTCAAGCACATAGAGACTGCCGATCAGCGAGCTTCCCAGTGAGTTGGCCAGGCTGATGCGCTGCGACTCACCGCCGCTGAGCGTATTGGCGAGACGGCTCAGCGTCAGGTATTCCAGTCCTACTTCATCCAGATACTTCAGGCGTTTGCGTATTTCATACAGTACCTGTGAAGCCACCTCCTTTTCAAACTCGGTTAGTTCCAGGTTCTCGAAAAATTCGCGGGCATGACCGATCGTCATCTCCGACACCTGTCCGATATGCTTCTCATTTACTTTAACAAACAGCGCATCGGGACGAACGCGGTAGCCCTCGCAATCGGGACAACGGCTGTAGCCGCGGTATCGTGAATAAAATACCCGCATGTGCACCTTATACGACTGGCTTTTAACATCCTCAAAAAACGGACGGATGCCGATATACTCATCTTTGCCATCCCAGAGCAGCTTTTTTGTCTCCTTGGACAACTCTTTGTACGGTGTATCGATCGGAAGACTGTAGCGGGCACAGACCTTGATAAGATCGCGCAGGTGGCGGCTGAATTTTTGTCCGCTGTAGGGAGCAATAGCTCCGCCCCGGATCGTCCGTTCCGGGTCGGGAATCACCAGGTCTTCGTCGATCCCGGCCACTCGTCCGAACCCTTCGCAGGTATCGCATGCCCCGAACGGGTTGTTGAATGAAAACATCTGCGGAGTAGGCTCGACGAACTCCATACCGTCGCGCTCGAACCGCTCGCTGAAAGGGACCTCTTCCCCACCCCGTATTTTCACAGAGCAACGCCCCTTTCCTTCCTGGAAGGCGGTCTCGAGCGATCCGGCTATGCGGCTCTTCGTATCTTCGTCGCTTTTAAGCGCCAGCCGGTCGACAAGAACCCGGTACTTCTCAGGTTTTATTTTTTTCGGATCAACGTCATCCGCAGTCAGATCCAGGATCTCCTCATCCTCCAAATTCAGCAGGCGCGGAAAGCCCTTTTCCTTCAGCACCCGAAGTTCGTCTTTCAGCTTTTTCTTTTCGTGCTCTGGAATCGAAAAGAGAACATAGAATTTCGTGCCCTCTTCAAACTGATCAAGTAGTTCTGCGATCGCAGTCTTGGTGCTGTCTTTCTTAACACGCTTGCCAGACTTTGGCGAAATGGTGCGCCCGATCCGTGCGTACAGCAGGCGCATGTAATCGTAGATTTCGGTAGTCGTACCGACCGTCGACCGCGGGTTGGTCGATGTTGTTTTCTGCTGGATGGCCATGGCGGGAGATATTCCCTGCATGAAATCTACATCGGGTTTGTCCATACGCTCCAGGAACTGACGGGCATAACTTGAGAGACTTTCCACGTACCGGCGCTGGCCTTCGGCGTATATGGTATCGAAAGCAAGGCTCGATTTACCAGAACCGGATACTCCGGTTACTACTGTCATTTTATTGCGTGGAATCTCAACATCTATGTTCTTGAGATTGTGCACCCGTGCTCCCTTAACAATGATCGGGCGATCCTGTCGCTGTTTCTTATTTTCTTCTTTGGGGGCAGCTTCTGTTTGAGACATTTAGTAAAAACTTATCGGTTCTATAAACGGGTAAAGGTACGAATTTTATGAGAGAATATGAGGTTTTAATTCCCTGAAACATTGATTTATTACTTGTCGAGAAGAAAGCGTCATTTACTAAGATACTGAGTGCTCTTAGTGGCTTAGTGGTGACCTAAATTATTAGAGGTAACTTCAGAATATGTATTCAAAATCAACCGGTTCTATATTTGAGGCAATACTGTTGTATATAACTCTGCCTCTTCTGTTTTATTGGGAACTGGTTACGGTACCTAAATTATTGACTTTGGTACTGGTTGCCTCTTACTGCCTGTCTCGCCTCTGGCATTCCGGGACGATTAATTTTGTCGTGCTGAATTTTGATTTCAGGGAAGAAAAACGCTGGCAAAGAATGGCCCTTCGTACGCTGCTGGTCGGTGTCATTATTCTGCTATTGGTCGTGTGGATCCAACCGGAACGGCTTTTTTCTATGCCGGTCGAACGCTCAGCTGTCTGGATTAATATCTTGCTTATGTACCCGGTGTTGTCGGTTCTGCCACAGGAAATTATCTACCGGGTATATTTTTTCAGCCGGCTGCAGGATCTGATTCCGTCCAATAAAATGATCGTTTTCACAAACGCCTTTGCTTTTGGACTCCTGCATATAATATATAACAACTGGTGGGCAGTCGGATTGAGTTTTTTGGCCGGAATACTATTCAGTGTCACCTATCTACGGACAAAATCCCTGTTCTGGGTTACCGTCGAACACACCCTCTTCGGCTGGATGGTATTCATGCTCGGCTTCGGAAATTATTTTTATGCTGGATTCTAGTTTTCCAGATACCGGATACCGGATACCAGATGCTGGACAAACTTGTATATAAAAATAATGGCTTGATCTACAATAAGATCGTTATTTCACGGAGCTGCGCAGAGAATCGCAAAGAAACTCTGAGAAAATCTTTGTGAAACTTTTGCCCTGGGCATCCCTTCGGTGTGCCTCCTTTGTGGTCCTCTGTGAAACGATTTTCCCCTCGTGCCGAACCTCCGGTTCGGTGCGCCGGAATCTGCCACCTCCGGTGGCGGTTTGAGATATGACCCAGCTTTTTTTAAGGCAACAACCTACACCGAAATTAAATCCACATGGAAAGATGCCTTTCAATATCTATATTGTTGAATCCAAAAAATTTCCAATCAAGTACGAAAAAGAGATACAAATGAGTCTTGATGTACCCTCCAAAAAGTTTCAGCAGTGGATTAAGAAAACCGGCAAATTACTCACAGATTTTCATGACCGGGAACAGGATGGACGTGTGTTTGCGGGCAAGTCACCCCGCGAAGTGCAGGCCCTGCTGGAAGAACCACTGCCGGAGGAGCCCGGCGATATTGATTTCCTGCTCGATGAGGTTGCCCAAAAAATATTCGGCAGTATCACCAATAGTGCCGGACCGAATTACTACGGCTATATCACCGGGGGCGGGAATCAGGTAGCCGTCCTGGCGGAAATGATAAAAGCATCCGTCAACCAGAATAATCTGAAGTGGCACTCATCACCGGCAAGCACGGAACTCGAGAAACTTGTTATGCGGTGGGTGGCGGAATTCGTCGGTTACCCGAAAAGCAGCGCGGGTGTTTTGCTGAGCGGTGGATCGGTAGCCAATTTCAACTGTCTGGCGGTAGCACGAAAGATCAAGTCACCAGCTGATATATCCGAGGAAGGCGCCTACGGCAGCAGACCATGTACGGTGTATGTTTCCGAGGAAGGACACTCCAGCTTTGACAAGGCGATGGATATGCTCGGCCTGGGAAAAAAATACCTGCGCAAAATTCCGGCGGATAACGAAATGCGGATAAACACCGATGCACTGGAAGAACGTATCCGCAATGATAAAAACGCCGGACTTCATCCGCTGTGTACCATTGCAGTGGCGGGAACCACCAATACCGGCGCAATTGATGATTTGAATGCCGTCGCCGATATATGCGAACAATACAAGATGTGGTATCATGTGGATGCCGCTTATGGCGGACCGGCCGCGGCGGTAGATGAAGTTTCTCACCTTTTCGATGGCATTGACCGGGCGGATTCCCTTGTTGTCAATCCGCACAAGTGGCTTTATGTACCTTTTGAGGCCGGCGGAGTTCTGGTTAAAAATCCCGATCACCTGCGTGAGACTTTCAGTACGGTTCCCGACTACCTGAAATCGGACCGCTCCGGTGACGAACGCACAGATCTCATGGAGTACAACCTGCCGCTGACGAAGGAGTTTAAGGCATTGAAAGTCTGGATGAGCCTGAAGGCTTTCGGCGCAAAACGCATCCGCCGGGAAATAAGCCGGGACATCGAAAAAGCCGCTTACCTGGCGGGGAAAGCGGAATCTCATACCGAGCTGGAATTAATGTCTCCGGCACCGTTATCAATCGTCTGCTTTCGATATAATCCCGGTGATATGAATGATAATGAGCTCGATAAGCTGAACGACAGGATTATCAGCGATATCGAACAGGATGGACGAGTGTTTCTGACGGGAACCAAAATAAGAGGCCATTCAGCTCTCCGCACCTGTTTTATCAACCACCGCACGGAAAAGCAACATGTAGACCGGCTGGTGGAAGTGATATTGGAATTGGGCCGGAAGTGAATTTTGCCAATATTCTGTATATCAGAATTACTACCTTTCATTTTCTTCATCTTTCACACACCCCGACCGCCGCAAAACCTCGGCGGCCACCCCTCGCAAGAGGGGAATTTTTTCTGGTACATCAATAAAGCTTTAAGGCAAGAGCGCAGCCCTTCTAGCTTCTTGCTTCTCGCTTCTCACCCTGCCTCTCCATAATGATTCGCAGCCCGTCCAACGTCAGCATCGGGTCAATTACATCAAAATAATCGGTATGCGGGCCTATTTTTTCTGACAATCCTCCAGTCGCAATCACTTTTGCTTCGCCTATCTGCTTCTTCATCCGGTCAATAAGTCCCTCGACCATGCAGAGATGTCCCAGTACCAGTCCCGACTGCATCGCTTCAATAGTATTATTCCCGACAACCTGAGGGGGCGGCTCCAGGGGAATTTGAGACAGCTGTGCCGCCTTGCCCACAAGAGCATCCACGGTAACCTTCAGTCCGGCGCAAATAGCTCCACCAATAAATTCCCCGGGTTCTTTTACAACCATTACAGTAGTAGCGGTTCCAAAGTCCACGACGATGCAATTCTCTCCGAACAGGGAATATGCTCCCACTGAATCGGCGATAAGATCTGCTCCGACACTGTTCGGATTCGAAGTGTGTACTTTAATCCCTGTATCTATCGCACCATTCAAAATGAGAGGTATCGTTCCCACTCTTTTTTTAAAAACAGCGTTTATCGTTTCGGTAAGCTGCGGAACAACACTGCAAATTATTATACTGCTGAAATCCGTGTAAGAGAGATTTGCCTCATGAAAGAGATTGCCGAATAAGACGGCATACTCATCAGGTGTTTTACCGGTATCAGTTTGTATGCGCCATTGGTGTATCCACTCACCGTTTTCCGATGTGCCGATTACGATATTGCTGTTGCCGATATCTAAAGCTAGAAGCATGATTTTAGTTTTGGTTATGGCAGACTTGATTTCAAAGCTAAAAATAGCCTCCCTCTCATCTACTTCAAAATTTGTATTATTAAACAGATCATTCTATGCTTAAAGCTCATATATCGAAAAATAAAGAACCTGATATGGATGCGGCAGATCGACTTATTCGCTTATTCAGATACGACCAGTGGGCAACAGAAAAAGTTCAACCGGCTCTGACTGAACACCCTGATTTTGAACAGCGGGATAAAGCGCTTTCTCTTTTTGCCCATCTGATAAATTCACAGGAATTATGGTATCGCAGAATTGCCGGAGAGTCCTGGGATGATCTCGAACTGTGGCCGTCGGGTGACCTTCAGGAAATCAGCCGGATTAAAAATTCGAATTTCGAACGATTTGCACAGCTGATTGAAGAAAACAGGGATGACCTGGATCGCCCGATTCACTACCAGAATTCCAGGGGTGTGGCATATGAAAGTGTTCTCTCGGATATTTTGCACCATTTAATAATTCACAGTCAGCATCACCGCGCTCAGATTGCTACATTAATGCGGATCGCCGGCTTAACTCCGCCCGGAACCGATTTTATCTTTTATACCCGGACCAGCGACGGTTCATTCGAATCTGATCATTTAAAACAGAATTAACGAGGTTTCACCCCTGGAATACGTAGAACAATTTTTAGCCGATTTTTCAAGCTTTATGTGGGGCTTGCCCCTGGTCTACCTGTTGGTAGGCGGCGGACTCTTCTTCATGATTTATTCCCGCTTTGCCCCTTTTAAATATTTTAAACATGCTCTTGAAATACTTCGCGGAAAGTACGACGACCCCGACGATCCCGGTGATATCTCACACTTTGAAGCCCTTTCCAGCGCTCTTGCAGCAACAGTCGGTATGGGTAACATAAGCGGTGTGGCCGTAGCTATATTTATGGGCGGACCCGGTGCTCTTTTCTGGATGTGGGTGAGTGCTTTTGTGGGGATGGCTACTAAATTCTTCACCTGTACACTCGCTATTTTATACCGGGGACATGACTCGGAAGGCAAACTCCAGGGTGGTCCGATGTATGTTATCGAGGAAGGCCTCGGCATAAAATGGAAACCGCTGGCCGCACTGTTTGCCATCGCGGGCATGTTCGGTCCCCTGCCGATCTTTCAGGCCAACCAGCTTACACAGATCCTGCGTGATACGATTTATATTCCCCAGGGATGGGTAGCTGCCGATGCCGCTTTCACGGGCAATCTGATAACCGGTTTCGTACTCGTGGGTTTAGTATCCCTGGTTATATTCGGAGGTATTAAACGGATAGGAAAGGTTACCGCAAAACTGGTTCCCGCCATGGTTGTTATCTACGTAACCTGCGTACTCGCTATCCTGTCTATGCATATAACTGAAATCCCCTACTACCTCGGACTTATTGTGACAGATGCTTTTACCGGAGAATCGGTAATGGGCGGTGCCGTGGGATCACTGATTGTGATCGGAATTCAGCGCGGGGTTTTCTCCAATGAAGCGGGTATCGGTACCGAAGAACTTGCACACGGTGCCGCCAAGACCAAAGAACCCGTAAGAGAAGGACTGGTTGCCATGCTGGGTCCCTCTATCGATACGATTATTACGTGTACGATGACTGCTCTTGCTATCCTGGTAACCGGCGTCTGGCAATCAACCGAAGCCAACGGCGTCACACTCACGCTCAATGCTTTTAATGAGGCTCTGCCTACTGTCGGTACTTACCTGTTGGTTATTTGTGTGGTATGCTTTGCCGTAAGTTCCATGCTCACCTACTCTTACTACGGCACAAAATGCCTCGGTTACCTGATAGGCGCTGAACGACAACAATGGTACAACTACTTCTACGTAGTATCCATCATATTCGGAACAGTAGCTTCCATCGACGCAGTAATTAATCTCATTGACGGTATGTTTGCCCTGATGGCGATACCGACCATGATATCCACCCTTATATTAGCACCGAAAGTTATGGAAGCGGCACGCAGCTACTTTTCAAGGATCGGTACTTTTAAAGAGTTTAAATAGCTTTTCGGATAACTTTAGGTATTATTAATACCGATTACCAATAAGGGTGACTAATCGACATTTTCTCCAAATTGACTGCCATTTAAGAACGGAGGAATAACCATGTGGCTGGTTTTTGGTTAACTGCCCAAATCAACTTGTCGGCGTCATTTCGAGCGGAGTTTCGGTGGGTTGCCGAAACGGAGTCGAGAAATC
>CAZPWQ010000073.1:0-7276 GCA_964590495.1 uncultured Balneolaceae bacterium | reverse complement strand
TCGGCGTCATTTCGAGCGGAGTTTCGGTGGGTTGCCGAAACGGAGTCGAGAAATCCCATCCGTCTCGCAGTGGCACCGCAACTTTCTAACTTTCATTACTCAGCAAAGGCAACTAATCGTAGCCTTTTATTAAACTGGCTTCTTCTGCAGAGCGGACAAGCCCACGCAAAAAAGTGAAGGAAAAGGTACTTTTTTTAAATTACCCCTGCAACTACCCTCTGATATGTCGCGTAGAGACGTAGTAACTTTTAAACTTAAATGAGAAGTTACTATGAAAAATGCCTTAAAACTAAAATCCATACTTTTAATTGCGGTGGCGGCTTGTCTGTTAATTACGCCGGCACTGGACGCTCATCCAAATCCTGATAAAGATTTATTGGATGCGGCTAAAACAGGAAAAGTTAAAATGATCAAAAGTCTGCTGGAGCAGGGAGCAGATGTAAATGTGGCAGACAAGCTGGGAAATACACCTCTTATTTTTGCATCAAAAATCGGAGATACCCCTACTGTTGACATGTTGCTTGCCCACAATGCTGATGTGAACAAACAAAATAATGCGGGCGCTACATCGCTGATGCTTGCCGCCAAATACGGTCACGAACACATTATCAACAAGCTGCTTGATCATAACGCTGATCCCCTGATAACCAACAATAGTGGAACGACCGCTGCAACAATGGCGAAAGTCTACGGTCACCGTTCTCTGTATTACATACTGAAAAAGGCAGAACGAAAAGCAGACAAGCTCTCTTAACCTTCCAGAAAGTCTGAATAAATTTTAGGGCATTTTACATGGAGCCCCGATTGATTTTAACCGATTGGGGCTTTTTTTATTTCTACCTGTTTAATTTTGACGAAAAGAAATAAAAATGGAGTTACTCCGTTACCACACTTAGCAAAAGGGAGCAGTTGCATACTTATAGTTCAACAAATCCTTTTTGTAAATATATCTATTCTAAGCATAGATAACCTCGCAAAGCCCCGGTTTCCCCATCCGGGGCTTTTATATTTGTATTATGGATTGGTGGTGGTAATCCGTTATATTCTTTTAAATGCTAAGCCTATTATAATTATTTATGTCGGACCTTATTCTCGGTATCGATCCGGGCTCGCGAAATATGGGATATGCTGTACTTACAGAGCAAAAAGGTAAGCTCGTTGCCTTGCGTTGTGACGTCATTAAGATGGCACATCTCGATGATCACGCCGACCGCCTCCAATTAATATTCCATAAAGTCTCCGATATCGTTTCTTCCTTTAATCCGACCTCCTGTGCCGTTGAAACTCCAGTGTATGGTGTTGACCCGCTTGCCATGCTCAAGCTGGGAAGAGCACAGGCCGCTGCAATGCTGGCTATTACGAATCAGGATATTTCAGTAGTGGAATATTATCCCAAACAGGTAAAAAAATCGATCACGGGTAACGGAAATGCCAGTAAAGAGCAGGTGGCATTTATGCTTCGCAAGATGGTGAAGCTCCCGAAGGAAAGTCTGTCCAAAGATGCTACGGATTCACTGGCTGTAGCGTGGTGTCATCTTATGAGAAACAACAGCATCGGTAATCAGGCTGCGGGGTCGTCTTCCAAAACACATCAAAATAACAGTAAGTCGAGTTGGGAATCGTTTGTGGCAAACAATCCCGACCGCATAAGTTCTTAACTTGTTTATGATTGCTTATTTAAAAGGAGTTGTTTACCTAAAAGCACCAAACCGGTTGATACTGGATGTCAATGATGTCGGCTATGGGCTGGAGATCTCTACCCAAACCTACGAGGAGCTCCCGGAAGAGGGGGAGGAAATTTCACTATTGGTTCATCACCATATTACCGATAACGATCAGCGGCTTTTCGGATTTCTGACTGAAAATGAGAAAGAACTATTTGAGCTTTTGATTACAGTGAAGGGTGTGGGACCCAAACTTGGTCTGACTATTCTGTCGGGCATGCCTGCCGAAGAAATTACCGGTGCTATCGTACAACAAGACCGGTCAGCGCTTTCACAAATTACCGGTATTGGCAAGAAAACTGCTGATCGCATGATCCTGGAGCTAAAAGATAAAATGTCTGAAATGGTTGACGCTACCTATTCGGCCAGCACTTCTTCCGTAAGCGGGAACCTGAAGGAGGAGGCGATTTCAGCACTTGAATCGCTCGGCTTTAAAAAACGGGAAGCCGAAAAAGCCGTTGTTGCCGCATCAAAGGCCAATAATATCGGTGAAAACGTCCAGGATCTGGTAAAAAAAGCTCTGACTCAGCTAAATAGATAACAATTATTTAACGTTCTCCGGGTTTAATTTCATCAGCGTGCTTCGTACTATTGAAGCATAAACCAGGGTAATATTTTCCTTACCTTCAATAAGCATTGGAACTAAGCCAGCAACTGTGTCTGACAAACAAACAATTCTTGTCGTCGACGATGAGCAGGACCTTCTTGATCTTATAGAATATAATTTGAAAAAAGAGGGCTTTGATGTTTTAAAAGCCGAAGACGGCAAGGAAGGAATTGCCGTAGCCCGTGAGCATCACCCCAGCCTCGTGCTGCTCGACATCATGATGCCAAAGATGGACGGGCTGGAAGTTGTAGAGATTATGCGTAATGATGATAAACTAAAGCGCATACCGATCATCTTTTTAACAGCCCGTGGTGACGAAAAAACCGAGGTGGAAGGTCTCAACAAAGGTGGAGACGATTATATCACGAAACCGATCAGCACCACGAAGTTAATCTCACGTATAAAAGCTGTTCTTCGCCGTTTTGAAGAGATCGAAGAAGAGGCCGACCAGCTTGATGTCCATGATATCGTCATCGACAAAGACCGGTATCTTGTTACCCGGGGTGAGAAAGAATATCGCCTGCCACGGAAGGAGTTCGAATTACTTTATTTCCTTGCCAGCCGGAAAGGCAAGGTTATGGACCGCCAGACGCTACTTAATGAAGTGTGGGGTAATAATGTATATGTTGTCGACAGAACCGTAGATGTCCATGTTCGCAAAATCCGCGAAAAACTGGGCGACGAATATATTGAAACTGTAAAAGGTGTCGGATATCGTTTCAAGGAGTAATGAAGATTTTTAAACCTAAATCAGCTTTTCGTAGTGCATTGCTTTCGGCCCTCCTGATCGGTGCATTCGACATTATTCTATCTATTGCATTTTTCAGTGACAAAATTTTTCTGGCTTTAGGCTTCGGATTACTTCTGTCATTAGTCACTTTTATACTCGTCTACCTTGTCACATACAAAATGCAGTTTTCTCGGCTTGAAACCCTGAACCGCATCACCCGCAATATCATCCGCAAGCGTTTTGAAGAATATGAAAATTTGCCGACCGACGGAAAAGATGAGCTTGATTACCTTATCAAACAATCTGTTCGTGCCAGCAAGACGGTCGAACGGGAAATTCAGCGGCTGAATCGCATTGAGAATTATCGCAAGGAGTTTATCGGCGATATTTCCCACGAGCTGAAAACTCCCATCTTTGCTATCCAGGGTTTTATTGAAACACTGCTGAACGGTGCTATCGATGATGATGAGGTTAACCGGCAGTTTCTAAAAAAAGCGATGCGCAACGTCAACCGGCTGACTTATCTCACAAAGGATCTGATGGAAATTTCAAAGCTGGAAACGGGGGAACTGAAATCGGAAGTTCAGGATATATACCTGCGGGATGTCGTAATGGATATCGTGGAAAGCCTGCAGTACAAAGCCCAAAAAGAGGATGTGAATATCGAATTTGAAGATTTCAACAAAAACCTGCTGGTCAGTGCCGACCGTAACCAGATAAAACAGGTGCTGATCAATCTGATTGAGAATGCCATCAAGTACAACAAACCCGGCGGCAAGGTAAAGGTCGGTACTAAACCTTTTTCCAAAGACCGTCAGCGCATATTGCTATATGTACAGGATACAGGCATTGGAATAGAAGAACAATATATTGAGCGTGTTACCGAGCGTTTCTTCCGGGTCGACAAATCACGCTCACGCGAAAAAGGAGGCACCGGCTTGGGACTGGCTATCGTGAAACATATTATGGAAGCCCACGGTGAAGAGTTCTTTATCGAAAGCAAACCCAATGTAGGATCCACGTTCAGCTTTACCCTCACAAAAGTGGAACGAAAACCCGCTTCGTTTGATCTGGACCGATAAGTGCAGTAGGCTGGAGGCGGTGGGCGGTGAAAAGCCTAAATTCTTCAGAAACTACAACTTAATTCTGTTATTAGCATATCATTAATCAGCCTTACGTGACCGGAGGTCACAAGCTTGCATTCCGCACCGGAGGTGCGGAACGAGGAATGAAGGTATAATATGTGACAAACTAACAACTATAACTCGTGTCGAACCTCTGGTTCGGCACGCCCAGAGCTGCCACCTCTGGTGGCGTTTCGAATCAGTTGTACTCGTTCGTTCTTCTCAAAACGTCAATCCAAAACCCAGAAGCAGACGCCTGTAGGAGATATCGTTTACTATAATACGTCCATTAAATCCTTCCTGTTCAAAGCTTGAGTTATCCAGGTTATATCCCGCAGAAAAGTATATTCCGAAACCCCCGCTGGTGTCAAACTGTAAGCCGACACCCGGATTCATCATAAACCCGCCCCGGTGACTTTCAACCTCCATACTCTCATCCGGCAGAATGCTGAAACTATACCCGCTTTTAAAGAAAACAAAGGGAGTGGTATTCGCCTCCAGGAATTTGTACTTAATATCGAGAAAAAGAGGCATCAGGTTGAGAGGATCATTATACAGCACAAAGCCAATGCCAATCCCTGCCGAAAGCTGTGAGTTAAACTGGTAGCCGTTTATCATCTGAAAGCTTGGAGTTGAAGTGCTGCCGCCGGGGAGGATACTCACACCGGACAGATTCACATATCCCTTTTCTTTGAAATATTGCTTTCCCGGCACCTCTTCCTTCCGGATTTCTTTCACTTCTTCCAGCATCACGACAATTACATTTCTGCCCACTGTTTTAATTTTAAGTGATTCATTCCCATTCTGTTCAATAATTTCACCCCGTAAGATGCTGCCGTCCTTAAAATACACGACATCCTCTCTGTTTTCCTGGGCCAGCAGGGGTGACACCGGAAGAAGTAAGAGTAAAAGCAGTAGTAAATAAAATGTAACCAGCCGCATTTTAAAATGATATAAAGTTAAACCGGATTTCCATTTATCAATATATTTGAATGTACAAGCAATTTAATCATCCTCCACCTGAATTGTACTCAAATGCTTGATATCATCGATATCACTGTAGTCGTACTGCACAATTCCGCTTTCGCCTGTCACCATCAATACATTATTGAAAGGTATTACATCAAATGTTTTAATAGATTCAATATGCTTTAGCTGCTTTACATCAAGCGGATCTTTGGCATCCATTACTTTAAGTCCGGCGTCTCCTTCGCTGATAAAGAGAATCCCGTTATCGATACCGAGTCCGTGCGGGTTTATCATTTCGTAAAAAGCCACCTGTTTGGGATTGAAACGGTCTTCCACATCGATGACTTCAAGCTGGTTTACCTGGTTCACGCACCGGTTGCCGTTGCGCAGGGTTACAAAGGCATAATTGCCTTCAACAACTACCGGGTCGCAGGCGGTAAGGTGATTATACACGGAAAGGCGGGCAGGAGCGGCGGGATCGGTGATATCATATATGTACATGGCGTTCTGGGAACCGATAAACAAACTGTTTTCGTGGGGGAAAATAGTCTCAATAGCCCAGCCTACCTCTTTCATACTTCGCTGGCTCGGCTCCTCTGCACTGATGTCAAAAGTAATCAATTTCCTGGAATCAACAGCATAGAGATAGTCACCGGTAATAGTGAATCGCGCCATAGATCCGCCGACACCCGACGGAGCGGAACCGGGTGCACCGCCCTGGGCAGTAGAAAAGTTGGCGGCATCTTGTGCACGCCATCCCCCTTGAAACCGATTACAATCACCTTCACACACTTCTTCAACTTCCACCGGTTTCCAGTCCACCACAACTCCATTTGAAGGATCCGGCCGACTGTGCATTATTCCCGGCGCTTCATTGGCAGAAGTCTCAAAAACGTCCTCTTTCCTGGTGATCAATTCAGGGTTTTGCATGTCCTGAATGTCAAAGACAAGAAGATCGCTGTGGGAATCGGCATAAAGCAGATCACCTTTTACTGCCATATCCTTGTTAGCGGGTATATTAATAAAGCCGACTTTGGAGGGAGACGCCGGATCACTGTTATTGATGATGTGAACCCCCTTGTTGATCTCATTGACAAACAAGTATTCGTCATAAAAATATATTTTTCCCGGCTTTTTTAGTTCGCGGGGTTCCTCCATGGCAACGGAACTGGCAAATTCCTGCTGGGACATATAAACCGGCTCATACTCGATCCACTTTACAGTCTGCATTCTCTGGTCTTCACATGCAGACAAGAGAAAAAATAAAATTACGACGAGGAAAATGCCGGTCATAAACAGATTCCCTTCCGCCCTCCTGGAGATAGAAAAAAACTTTGTTAATCGATTCATAATGATGCCTTTATTTTAGTTGGATGAATTCAAGGAGCAATGGCTGCTGAAAACTACCTCTTTCGAACAGGTATTAATTACATAGCCAAAGCGACCGGATCATTTAATAAACCCCGATTCTCCGGGCCGCCTGTATATGTTACACATGAAAAGCGGGTGCTAACTATTTTAAAATGGAATCCGTCAAAAAAAGAACAGCAACAGGTGACCGGTGACATTACCCATTAAATTCAGGATATGATTTTTGGGGGTTATGTTGTAGGTGAAGAAAGTGTATCAGGAAGACTCTGGCTATATTTGTTCGGGCAAACAAATTCCCCCTTAAAAAAGGGGGTGCGGCTTTAGCCGCGGGGGTTGTTTCTAGGTAACGGCCCGACAGCAATAATTGTAACAATGAAGGTATAGTTGAATTCAGGCTCCATTTCTTTGACAAAGATGGTCCAACAACCCCCTTTAATTCCCCCTTTGCTAAGGGGGACTTTTTGCTAGCTCCAAAATAGTCATTCCTGGGCATTAGGAATGGCACGACATTAGAGTTGGTTATATTAACTTTTTGTTAGACCTAATACCTTTGCAATATGTTTTAATGTTTTTGCCAAATACACGGGTAATGTCAACAGGTAACCGGCGGGGAGGAATATTTACAGAAGCATCAAACTTTTTTTTGTGATTTTGAATTATAATACCGTACGGTATAGTAAAATCAGTGAGATTATGAGTAACACTTCCTTCATTCCTATACCGGAATTAGCTACTTTCTCAATTCATCCGA
>CAZPWQ010000072.1:0-17895 GCA_964590495.1 uncultured Balneolaceae bacterium | reverse complement strand
GTAGCGTGGGGCGGAATCGAACCGCCGACCTCCGGGTTATGAATCCGACGCTCTCACCAACTGAGCTACCACGCCATATTTTAAATTATCATAGCTCACCCGTTAAAGAGTTGCCAAATATAAGACTTTTCTGTTAAAAGATTAACCAAGATCACTGAAAAATTGCTTCTATTGGTAAACTTCTTTTTGAGGCTCCTCAATTTCACCTTATTTTCAGTTTTCGAATAAATAATGAACAAGAGCAATCATATTTTCTCATGGCTAAAAAGATTACAAATCGTAATGAAGATTTTTCACAGTGGTACCAGGATGTAATTCGTGAAGCAAATCTGGCAGACCATTCCCCGGTGCGGGGCTGCATGGTTATTCGTCCGAACGGTTATGCCCTGTGGGAAAATATGAAAGCCGCCCTCGATCAGATGTTTAAAGACACGGGACATGAAAACGCCTACTTCCCGCTTTTCATCCCGAAATCGTTTCTTTCAAAAGAAGCACAGCATGTCGAAGGCTTTGCCAAGGAATGTGCGGTTGTCACACACAGCCGCCTTAAAAGTGTTGACGGAGGCGTTGAAATTGATCCGGAATCGCGACTGGAGGAAGAACTTATCGTGCGTCCCACATCGGAGACGATTATCTGGGATTCGTACCGCAACTGGATCCAATCATATCGAGACCTGCCGATCCTCATCAACCAGTGGGCCAACGTCGTCCGGTGGGAGATGCGCACGCGCCTGTTCCTGAGGACGATGGAATTTCTGTGGCAGGAAGGCCACACGGCCCACGCTACAAAAGAAGAAGCTATCGCCGAAACCAAACAGATGCTGGAAGTATATCGCACTTTCGCGGAGGAATATATGGCGATGCCCGTAAAGACGGGGGTTAAATCGGAATCGGAACGTTTTGCGGGCGCGGTCGAAACCTATTGTATTGAAACCCTGCTGCAGGATAACAAAGCCCTGCAGGCCGGTACCTCCCATTTTCTGGGACAGAATTTTGCGAAGGCCTTTGATGTGAAATTCCAGAGCTCTGAAGGTGAACACGAATATGTATGGGCCACAAGCTGGGGCGTTTCGACGCGGCTTATCGGCGGGTTGATTATGACCCATTCCGATGACCAGGGACTGGTAATCCCGCCGAAGCTGGCTCCTAACCAGGTGGTAATCGTGCCAATCTGGAAAGACGATAATGAAAAATCGGCCGTTCTCGATTATTGTGAGGAAATTGTTTCTGAACTCAAAGAACTTGAAGTAAGAATTAAAATTGATGACCGGGAGAATTACAGTCCGGGCTGGAAGTTTAATGAACATGAAGCAGCAGGAATTCCGATCCGTCTGGCTATCGGTCCCCGCGATCTTAAAAACAATAATGTTGAACTGGCCCGGCGTGATACCCTGGATAAAAATATTGTCAGCCGCGAAGGCATTGCCCAAAAAGTTTTGGGACTTTTAGAGACCATCCAGGATGAACTTTTTCAGTCCGCCAAAGAACGCATCCGCGATAACACCCGTAATGTAGACAGCTACGATGAATTCAAGGAGGTAATTGAAAATAAAGGCGGCTTCGTGTATGCCCATTGGGACGGGACTGCAGAGACCGAAGAAAAGATTAAGGAAGAAACAATGGCCACCATCCGCTGCATACCATTAACGGGGGGCGAAGAAGGTACATGCATGGTCACGGGGAAACCCTCCGAACAGCGCGTTTTATTTGCCCGGGCTTATTAGGAGTATTTCTAATAGTATAAATATTATTTAACGTGCCTCAATATGTTGTGTTTTTTAGATCATAATTTTAGTTACAGCTTATGATATGTTGCCCTCAAAGCTGTTACACAAAGGTACACAGAGGAGTCACAGAGTTGCACCCCCGATCCATCGGGGTTTGCGCTCTTTGGTGTTTCCTTTTGCCTTGGGCATCCTTCGGAGGTGCAACTTTGTGAAATAGCCACACGTTACATAAATCCCCGGTTAATCATTGTAATTCAACTGCATACAGGAACACATAATGGATACGTTTCTCAACGCGCCTTATTCGCATTGTCTGCTGGATTCCCGGCTGAGCCGTGAAATAGATGAAAAAACAATCAGTGACATAGGAATTGATGGATTCACATTGATGGAAATTGCCGGTTCTTCTGCGGCTAAAATACTTTTATCGCAGGAAGCAGATCTGAAACATGGAATTTATCTATGCGGAAAAGGAAATAATGCCGGTGACGCCCTGGTAGTCGCACGATATCTTATACAAAACGGTATTTCAGCAACTGTTATCTTCCTAAGCGGAACAGAAAATCTTTCTACTTCCGCCCGGAAAAATCTGCAGCTGTTGAAAGCCTTTTCCGGTGATAAACAACTAGTCATCCATGCCGGGTGGCATGAATTCAGCGAGCTGAAAGACTTCAATTTCATAGTCGACGGTATGCTGGGTACCGGCTTGGACAGCGATGTGCGCAAAGATTATGCCGCCGCCGTAAAGTGGGCTAACAACCAATCAATGCCTAAATTTTCGATGGACATACCAACCGGTTTGCATTCCGATACCGGGAAGAAAATGGGAATAGCTGTCGCAGCCGATCGAACGTTTGCTTTTGGCGGATATAAACTGGGCTACTACCTTGGTGACGGACCCGGTATAACGGGAAAGATCCACTACTGCGAACTTCCTTTCCCCAACTCTTTTAAAAAGCAGTGTACCAACTATTTAATAGATTCATCATGGGCACGTAAAGCAACCTATAAATCCGGCAGACACAAATACGAAAAGGGTGTACTTTATATCATTGCAGGATCAGAAGGATTAACAGGAGCCGGAATGATGGCGGCACAAAGTGCATGGGCCGAGGGATTAGGAGCGGTTATACTTATATGCCCCCATGGAATTCTTTCTCCATTTGAACAAAATTTACCATCAATTATCAAAAATCCTGTAGGTTCGAGAACCGATTACTTTTTTAAGGAAGAGCACCGGGAATCAGTTTTAAACATCGTAAATGAAAAGTCCGGATCGGTGTTAATCGGGCCCGGATTGGGAAGAGATCCGGAAACTGTTAAATTTGTTCACAGTTTTTTGGAAAAAAATACATCCGACATTGTTATTGATGCCGATGCCCTTTGGTGCTTGTCGCAAAATAAAGACTGGTCGAAGCCACAAGATGTAAACTGGGTTTTAACACCTCACCCGGGAGAATTATCCCGATTTATTGACACTTCCATTCACGATGATCATATCCGTCTTGAGGCCGTCAAAAAGCTATCTCGGAAGAAGAATATCACCCTTCTCTCAAAAGGCATGCCGGCAATCGTAGGAACAGTTGACGGAAAATCCTATATAACTGCCTATGACACCCGCCCCTTTGGCCGTGCGGGCAGCGGTGATGTACTGGCCGGTAAAGTCGCAGCCTTTGAAGCATTAGGGAGTACACCACATGAAAGTTGTATTCTGGGATTATTGAAAGGAAAAGAAAAACTGGATAAATATACTCTTCACAATGAGAACCTGCCAGAACCGTTAGATCTTATATGAGAAAATTTTTTTTCCAGTTCCTGAGCAATCATCAATATGTATTGCCTTCTGGTATTTCGTTGTTGACTCTCATAATGCTGATCCTGATGCTGATTCCTTCTGATATGCTGGGAACCAGTCAATTGTGGAGCTACGACAAAATCGGACATTTTCTACTCTTCGGAAGCTGGACCTATACACTGGGTTTATACAGATTCGTAAAACTCGAAAGACGTCCGAATATGCCGGTTGTATTCACCGCCGGAGTATTATTTGGTCTATTTATCGAACTTCTTCAACATCTCCTTCCTGTCAACCGAAGCGCCGATCCCTACGATTTACTTTTCGATACATTGGGTTGTCTGATAGCCGTTATTCTGCTGATCAAAACTATAAATCTTAAAAAATAAACCAGGTGTAATTGCATCTTTCCGGCTTTTATTATTTATTACTATAAACATAGTACTAAGCAAATGAATAATAGGCCATGAATCCAAAACGCAAAAATCCCCGGAACGATCTCAGAAAGCATTATCCGTTAATACTTCAAACAGGTATGATCATTACCCTCCTCATATTCATTTTGGCGATGAATGTGCAATGGAAAGCAAATAGTAATAAAATTGATTTTACTAAGGAGCAGGAATTGGTGGAAATGGAAGATATCGTTCAAACGGAACAGCAGGAGAAACCGGCGCCTCCGCCCCGACCCCAGGTTCCAATAGAAGTTCCCAATGATGAAATTATAGAAGATCAAGATATCAACCTGGACGCTGACATAAATTTTAATGATCCACTGGATATGCCACCGCCCCCTGAAGGTGATGAAGATGAAGAAGATTTCTTTTTTGCCGCTGAGGAGATGCCAACATTGATTGGTGGCCTTCAAAAACTTCACGACCGGATAGATTATCCGGAACGTGCTCGTAAGGCTGGGATTGAAGGACGTGTTACTGTTCAGTTTATTGTAAACAGAAAGGGAGAAATCGAAGATCCGGAAATATTAAGAGGCATTGGCGGCGGATGTGATGAGGAAGCATTGCGAGTAATTCAAGATGCAAAATTCACTCCCGGAAAACAGCGTGACAAACCCGTAAGGGTTAAAGTTGCACAAACCATCTATTTTCGATTACAAAATTAAATTTTACGATTCTACAGGCATTGTAGTATGTGATACTATTTGTACATGTTATAGATTTTGCTATATTTCAAAGATTCAATTAACGAAATATAAACAGTTCAATGCGGTACAAATCATGAGTAAGAATAGAAAACAACCTCAAGCTGATTTAAGAAAGTATTACACTATCTTTATAGAATTCGGCTTGATTGCTACTCTGCTTGTTTTTATAGTCGCTGCCAAAGTTAATTTATCGGGCAGTAACCAAGTATTAGACTATAATAAGGAGCAGGAAATAATACAGATGGAAGAAGTAATTCAAACCCAACAAGTTGAGAAACCACCACCGCCGCCTCGTCCACCGGTGCCAATAGAAGTGCCCAATGATGAAATTATAGAAGATGAAATATTGGACATTAACGCAGATTTGGACATAGGCCAGTCGTTGGATCTGCCACCCCCTCCTCCTGAAGAGGAAGAAGAGGAAGAAGATTTCTTTGTGGCCGTTGAACAAATGCCTGAGTTGATAGGCGGACTGGCAGAACTTCAGAAAAAAATTGACTATCCTGACAGAGCACGAAAAGCCGGTATTGAAGGCCGAGTCATTGTCCAGTTTATTGTTACTGAAGATGGCAGTATTGAAGACCCGCGTGTTATACGGGGTATCGGCGGCGGCTGTGATGAAGAAGCTGTGCGGGCAGTAAACCAGGCACAGTTCGAACCCGGACGTCAGCGCGGTCAGGCTGTACGTGTTCAGTATAGTTTACCTATTGTATTCAGGCTGCAAAACTAACGATTTAAAGGCTGTTACACTTAGCTTAAATCAACATATCCGAATATTTAAAAGGGCAAATCGATGTTTCGATTTGCCCTTTTTTATTTTTAAAAAATTGTAATAAAAGCTATTATAGAAAGTAAAACGAATATCAAAATAGATTTTAATCAAAATAATTTGTTTACTTTAGCCGTTTAGGAACAAAAGAGGCATTTATATGTATTACTCACATAGACATCTACTTTAATTTACCCACGGAGGATTAAAAATTATGAATATTGACAGGAAGAAACCTAAATCCGACTTGAGAAAATATTATACTGTTTTTCTTGAAATCGGTCTGGTAGCGGTTCTTCTTATATTTATTGTTGCTATGAAGGTTGACTTTATTTCTGACAAAGGAGATGTAGATCTTACCGACGAACAAGAAGTATTGGAAATGGAAGAAATTGTTCAGACCGAACAAGAGGAAAAACCACCGCCCCCACCCCGCCCGCAGGTACCGGTTGAGGTGCCCAATGATGAAATTATTGATGACCAGGATATCGATATTAATGCTGATATGAACCTGGATGAACCGTTGGATATGCCCCCACCGCCCGAGGATGAAGAAGAGGAAGAAGATTTCTTCGTAGCCGTTGAACAAATGCCTGAACTGAAAGGCGGACTCGGAGCTCTTCAACAAAAAATCAATTATCCCGAAAGAGCCCGCAAAGCAGGTATCGAAGGCCGTGTTGTTGTTCAGTTTATTGTTACCGAAGATGGCAAGGTTGAAGATCCCGAGGTAATTCGAGGTATTGGTGGTGGAGCGGATGAAGAAGCATTACGTGTTGTCAAAGAGGCTGAATTCGAGCCTGGTCAGCAGCGTGGACAACCGGTTCGCGTTCAATACAGCCTGCCGATTATCTTCCGGCTCCAGAACTAATCAGTTATATTTATTTCAAACTTTTAAAGGCATGTCGTTCAGACATGCCTTTTTATTTGCCAGTGCCTCAGTACCTGGTATTATTTTAGATCATAGCCCCCTTAAAGCTATTCACAAAGGCACACAAAGGAGACACAGAGTTACACCCCCGATCCATCGGGGCTGTGGTCCTTTGCGCTTCTTCGTGTAACTCTGTGATACAACCACAAAACAACTTACGGCTAAAACATCTTTAAATAGACGACCTTAAACTCATTTAACACTTGTTTAAGATTCTCATATCCCACCTTTTGCCGGGCTTCTGTTAAAGGTGTCCATTCCACCAGTTCAATACCTTCCGTATCCTGAGGAGACAATTCCGGTTCCGGACTGCCATCAATATTCATCATAAACCAGTGTGTAGTTTTAGCGTATTTAATTCCCTCACGCTCATATTCATGATTGGTTGAAGAAAGGCTTTCCACAATTTTCGGGAGGTTTTCGAGGCCGACTTCTTCCGCTACTTCGCGGCGGGCGCACTCTTTTATAGATTCTCCATTTTCCATCTTGCCTTTCGGCAGATCCCAAACACCACGACGGAAGATCAAAAGAACCTCTGTATCTCTATCATCCGGTTGCCTGTAAACTACTCCTCCGGCCGCTGTTACTGATACCATAATTTATATTTATTTCTCTCCTGTATCTGATTCATTTCCTTCAGAATTTTCCTTTTCTTTCTCATCAGCATAATTCAAACGGAGATTATTCAACGTTTCTTCAAGATAATTCTTTAACTCCTTGGGAAGATTGCCTTCAGTATACTTTTGTAGCATAAGCAACGTATCGATGGCAAACTTTGCAGATTTAAGCTCTCTTTCAATCTTATCGGTATTCGGATTTTTAATTTTTCCCATTCCCATCATAGCGATTTGCTGGTGTTGTTGTACCAGCATCATAAACAGTAACTGATTCTGCTGATCTCCGGAAAGTTTATCACCATTGTAGTTCATTTCATCCATAATAATTTTCTTATTTTATTAACGATTTTAATTCAATTGAACCGGGTTATATACAGTGGTTCAAAGCACGATCTATTGAGTATCGGTTGCAGAATGCTTTCATCATTGCGGAGTCGTATAAGATAACGTCATTAAAATTAAGAAGATTAACCTTCTGTAATTTTACAAAATCTTTCTTTAAATATTCTAAACAACAAAGTACCTTAGACCTTTAATTTCAATGACCTAACAAAATATTTAATGGCAACAATTCATCCATTCAAGGCTTGGCGGCCATCACCGCAAAACGCAAAGCAAGTAGCATGTGTCCCATACGATGTTATTAATACCGAGGAAGCCCGTTCACTTGCAAAAGGTAATCAAAAAAGCTTTCTGCATGTTATACGCCCTGAAATTGATTTAGGTGAAGACATTGATCCGCACGATGATGCTGTTTATGAAAAGGGAGCTCAAAACCTGAACCAACTGATCGACAGCGGTAGCCTGGAACAGGAACATAAACCATGTATTTATATTTACAGATTAATACGCAAGGGCGAACCGCAGACGGGAATCTTTACCTGCGTTTCAGTTGATGATTATGATGACGAGATTATCCTCAAGCATGAACTTACACGTCCGGATAAGGAAGACGACAGAACACGCCATATTCTAACACAGTCTGCTCATGCCGAACCGGTAATGATGACATTTAAAGACACGAACAGCGTCAAAGAGCTGATAGAACAAGTTATAAACACTGAAGAGCCATTGTATGACTTTAAGGCGGAAGACGATGTGTTACATACGATCTGGCGGGTGGATGAAACAGAAACATTTGAGAAAGCTTTTGCTTCCACGAACAAACTATATATTGCCGACGGACATCATCGCTGTAAAAGTGCATCGCGGGCAGCACATGAACGGAAGTCAAAAAATCCTGATCACAATGGTGATGAGGAGTACAATTTCTTTCCGGCCGTTCTATTCCCTATGGATGATATGAACATCCTTCCATATAACCGCGTTGTACATAATGTGCCGGATAAATTCCTGGATATGCTGAAAGAGCATTTTGAGCTTAAAGAAGATGCTGACCCGGAACCCTCCGCAAAAGGCACTGTCTCTGTTTATATTAACGGATCGTGGTTCGGGTTAGAATTACCGCTGCCGGAAAACCCCACCAGTGTCGAACAGTTGGATGTACATCGCCTGCAGGCTTTTATACTTGATCCCCTCCTGGATATTTCAGACCCGCGCCGTAATGAAAATATCTCGTTTGTAGGGGGAATACGCGGCACAAATGAATTGGAAGACCTGGTTAATTCCGGAAAGGCGGATCTTGCAATAAGCATGTATCCCACAGCTATTGAAGAACTGGTGGAAGTTTCTGATGAAGGACTTTTGATGCCCCCAAAGTCGACCTGGTTTGAACCAAAATTACGATCCGGATTACTTGTTCATACTTTTTAACTTTTAAATAATTACGAATCATGAATCGCATTCACAATTTTAGTGCAGGACCAGCAACGCTTCCTCTCGAAGTCCTGAAAAAAGCTAAGTCCGAGCTTATCAATTACCATGACAAAGGACAGTCTATCATGGAAATGAGTCACCGAAGCGCAGATTATGTCGAAATAGATAATAATGCCAAGGCGCAACTCAGAGATTTATTGGGTTTGGGCGACGACTTTGAAATTATGTTTCTTCAGGGCGGAGCAAGTTCCCAGTTTATGATGGCTCCCTATAACTTTCTGCAAAAAGATCAAACTGCCGATTATCTCGACACCGGCCGATGGTCCGACAAGGCTATTACTGAAGCCAAACTTTTTGGGAATGTTCATCTTCCTTTCAGCAGCAAAGAAGCGGGTTACGATCGAGTGCCAAAAGATTCGGAACTGGAATTCAGCGATCGTCCGGCCTATGTGCATTTCACCTCTAACAATACCGTAGCCGGTACACAATTTCCCAAAGAGCCTGAGACCAACGGTGTTCCTTTGGTTTGTGATGCATCTTCTGATTTTTTATCGCGACCCATAGATATATCCCGGTACGGAATTATTTATGCCGGTGCTCAGAAGAATGTCGGTCCGGCCGGTGTGACGATAGTAATCATACGTAAGGATTTCCTGGAAGAAGCCAATACGGATAATGTTCCCACTATCCTGCAGTACCAGACACATACCGGAAAAATCTTTAATACACCACCGACCTTCAATGTATATATGGTTAACCTTGTACTGGAATGGATCCAGGGAAAAGGAGGGTTGGATTACTTTAAAGAATTCAACAAGGAAAAAGCTAAGCTTGTATACGACGAAATCGACAGGGATGATTTCTACCGCGGAGCTGTACGGGAAGATTCCCGTTCATTAATGAATGTAACTTATCGTTTGCCTACCGAAGAGCTGGAACAAAAATTCCTGGCTGAAGCAGCCGGTAATGATTTAAAAGCTCTGAAAGGCCATCGCAGTGTGGGGGGAGTTCGAGCGAGCCTCTATAATGCATGTCCAATGGAAAGTGTTGAAGCTCTGGTCGACTTTATGAAGCATTTCCGAAAAGAGAACGGCTGATATGATGGTTTGGACTGTTATGGCGGAAAATCAAATTACTTACTTACCGTCACAACAATCCAAAAACCGTTAAAATATGATCAACTGTGTTCGGCACGAAAACCACGAGGTAGACCATTCCCCAAAGGGCCCCGGCAACATGAGCCTCATGGTTTATTTTGCCGCGCTCCTGTTTGCTTTCATACATACTGTATATCAGATAAAGTATGGCAAAAACAAAGGCGGGTATGGGAACAGGTATAAAAAACAGATATATACTTTCAAGTGGGAATAGCAAAATAAAAGCGAACAACACCGCCCCGACAGCACCGGATGCACCAAGTGTAGCATAATCCGGGTTATCTTTAAACTTTATAACAGATGGGATTCCGGCTACTATCAGTCCCGTCAGATATAATCCCAAAAAATATGGAGAACCTACCACTTGTTCCATTACAGGTCCAAAGAAGTAGAGAGTAAACATATTTACAAACAGGTGTCCTAAATTTGCATGCAGAAAGCCGGAGGTAAGAAGTTCATACCATTTGTTTTCACGAACTGTACGATAGGGTTTTAAATATCCTGCTTCCACCATGGGCGGATAGGCATATAAAGCCGCCAAAGATATTAAAATATTGGCCGCTATAATATAAAACGTTACCGGGAAATCTTGTATAAGTTCCTGCATAAGTTGCATTTTATTTCAATCACAGAAAATAGAGAAGTAAATAAAGGAACGCCAATTATTTCCCGCTGTCTGACATGAAATTTGACAGGTAATTAGTTTGTCAACGATTGAGTAGATTGTGTATATTTATTTTTGTTGATTTTTCATGGCTTAACGGGGTTACACTTTTTGAAACTAATACAAATGAGCCAGTGTAGCTCAGGAGTAGAGTCCAGAGGGCATTTAGCCAATGTAACACAGTGGTAGAGTCCCGATATGAGCCTTTAGCCGGTGTAGCTCAGGGGTAGAGCAATGCTCTCGTAAAGCATAGGTCGTCGGTTCAATTCCGACCACCGGCTCACTTAATCGGGTTTTTCTGTTTCCTGATTGTAAAAAGAGGTTTTAGCATTGGACGAGAAAGATCAATTTATATTTGTCTACGGGACCCTTAGAAAAGAGTTTGATCATCCCATACACACATCTTTATCAGGTAGTATGGATTATATGGATAAGGCCTATTTCCGTGGGATCCTTTATGAAGTGGGCAAATTCCCGGGAGCGGTCGCGGTCTCCGATACCGAACGGAGGATAACCGGAGAGTTATACAGGATTAAAAAGCCATCCAAACTATTTGCCGTACTTGACACCTATGAAGGATATCATTCCGGTTTTCCCGCGAAAAGCCTGTTCATCAGGGTAAAAAAGAAAGTACAACTAATAACCGGCAAATCTGTTCATGCATGGATCTATTTATATAACAGGCCTGTAGAGAAGCTGAGTGAAATAAAAAGCGGGGATTACGTAACCTATCGCCGTAAACAAAATTCATAACTTTTTTTATTATATCAACAGAATAAGAATGGAAATTATCTGCTCCTACAAATATATTGTACCCACAATAAATCATCTTTTTCAGCATTCATGATATTGAAACATCTCCTGCTTCTGTTAGTGAGTTTATCCCTTTTCCTCGCCTCATGCGGGGTTACCTCCCGTCTTGATAAAAGAACAGCCGGAAACAATACAACAGCTGCCACCGGTCAAATATTGGAAGAAGGTGTAGCCAGCTGGTATGGCCCCAATTTTCATGGAAAATTGACTGCTAACGGGGAAAAATATGATATGCATGGTCTTACCGCCGCTCACCGCACGCTGCCCTTTAATACAGTCGTAGAGGTGGAAAATGTGGACAATGGAAAGAAGGTACAGGTTCGAATTAATGACCGTGGTCCTTTTGCTAAAAACAGGATCATTGATCTGTCAAAAAAAGCTGCAGAAGAGATAGAAATGGTTGGCCCCGGCACTGCAAATGTATCGCTTAAATTAATAGACGGTGACCTTGAGAACTCACGAACTACAGATTTAAAAGTGGCAACCTATACGGTTCAGCTGGCTTCTTTTGACGAAGAATATAAAGCCTATGCCCATTCACGAAAAATTAAAGGGTCGAGAGTAGAAAAGATCAATCTTGATGGTGATTCAATCTTCAGAGTTTATTTTGGTGTCTATATAAAAGAAGACGAGGCAAAACAACAACAGCAAAAATTAAGCCGTCAGGGGTATAGCGGCTATGTAAAGCAAATAGAAAATTAGACCATTTACCACTAAGGCACTAAGCACACATTTTTTTGGTGTCCTAAGCGCCTGAATGGTAAAACGGAAGTTCCGCTTTTATGCAAAACTTCGTAGTGAACAGTTGTTTACTCTGCTTTAAGCTTTTCCTGGAGTGCATTCCAGTCACTGAGGAATTTTTCGAGCCCTCTGTCTGTCAATGGATGTTGCAATAATTGCTCAATTACGTTTAAAGGCATAGTAGCCACGTGTGCTCCGAGCCGGGCCGCCTCCAAAACATGCATCGGATGACGAATGCTTGCTGCCAGAATCTCTGTTTCAAATCCATAATTATCATAAACCGTTACAACATCTTCAATAAGCTGCATACCATCGCTGGAGATGTCGTCTATTCGTCCGATAAATGGTGATATATAGCTGGCACCCGCTTTTGCAGCCAACAAAGCCTGAGTCGCTGAAAAACAGAGCGTGCAATTGGTGCGAATTCCCTCATCAGAGAATGTTTTAATGGCTTTAATGCCATCTTTAATGAGTGGAACCTTAACAACGACATTATCAGCTATATTGGCCAGGTGACGACCTTCTGCAACTATATCGGCATATTCAGTTGAAACTACTTCTGCAGAAACATCGCCCGGTACAATATTGCAAATTTTTGCGATATGTCCTTCAAAATCTTCTACTCCAATTTTAGCACACAAACTTGGATTAGTTGTAACACCGTCCAGGACTCCCAAGTCGTGGGCCTCCTGTATTTCATCCAGATCAGCTGTGTCAATGAAAAATTTCATATTTTTGTTACTTTTTGTTTATCTGTTTAGTTATATAAAAAATAATAAATTCTTTCGCTCTTTCTTAAAAAACTCTTTATTCAATCAATGTGGGTTTAGTCTTTTATCTATTTCTTCATGTATAGAAAAAGATTTCTGATTTTTAAATTATCTTTTTTAAAGAAGTAGAGTAAGTTACATATTATATAATGAATATGAACGTTTATTTAATGGGTTGTATTAACAAACGCTATTGAAGAATATTATAAAGGAAGTTAATTATGAGCAAATCAAAAGATTTTACACTTGGAGTATTAACAGGCGCACTGGTCGGATCCGTAGTTGCAATCTTATATGCACCGGATAAAGGCAGTAATACACGGGATATAATATCTTATCGTCTGAGCAACTATCTGGATGAGCTGTCCCACCTTATTGATAAACTATCGGAAGAAAAAAAATCTATATCTGAAGCTAAAAGAAAGGGGGATTTAGTTGTTGAAGATGCCCGGCACCGTGCGGAAGATCTTATACGTGAAGCTGAAGACCTTTTAAATACCATTGAGGATACTAAAACTAAAGAGACCAAAAAGTCAAAAGATGAAGAAGAGTCGGAATCCTGACGCTGCTCTTCAGAGTCAATTTGTTCAAAAGGCCCCTACTGTTCGGGGCCTTTTTTGTTTTATAGATTCATACAGCCAGCCCTAAAATTAAAAACGCCCGGATTGATATCCGGGCGTTTTTAATTACGTCTGTATTGGAATCAAAGTTTAAGACTCTTCTTCCTCAACATCGGCTTCAGCTGTCGTTTGTGTTTCTTCTTCGCCATTCGGTTCTCCGGCGCCACTGAGTTCTTCGAATACCTTCGCAACTTCTTGCTCTTCTTCATCGAGCTCTGTTTTAGGCCCGACAATGAGATCGTCGTACTTGCGAAGTCCGGTACCGGCAGGCACTTTATGTCCAACCACTACATTTTCCTTGAGGCCCTGTAAGAAATCTTTCTTGGCCTCTATCGATGCTTGTGTAAGCACCTTGGTAGTTTCCTGGAATGAAGCGGCTGAGAGCCAGCTCTCGGTTGAGAGAGCAGCACGTGTAATACCGAGCAATATCGGCTTTGAAATAGCCGGTTCTGCTTCACGTGTCTGTAATTCGTCTTTACCCTCCTTGATAAGGTCATTGTTTATATCACGAACCTCCCGCCGGTCTAGTATCGCACCCTGCTTAAGATCACTTCCTCCCGGATCGGTAACTACGAATTTACCAATGAGATCATCATTCTTATTATTAAGCTCGAACCGGTCAACTTTATCACCCTCAAGATACATGGTATCTCCCGGATCGGTAACCTCTACCTTCTGCATCATTGTACGAACAATAACTTCAATGTGCTTGTCATTGATACGTACACCCTGCAATCGGTATACCTCCTGAATTTCATTCACGAGATAAGATTGAACCGCATACGGACCGAGAATATTAAGGATCTCTTCTGCCGGTATCGTACCGTCAGAAAGTTGCTGACCTGCTTTTACATAGTCGTTCTCCTGTACGAGGATATGCTTCGAAAGCGAAATGAGATAAGTCTTCTCACTGGTACCGTCTTTACTTTCGACTATTACTTCCTGCTTACCCCGCTTGCGTCCGCCCATGCGGACAATACCGTCAATCTCAGAGACAGCAGCAGGTTCGCTTGGTGAACGAGCCTCGAACAGCTCGGTAACACGCGGCAGACCTGCAGTAATATCTTTGGATTTACCGGTAGCACGCGGAATCTTCGCAAGAACCTGTCCGGCGGAGACTTTTTCCTTGTCGTCCACAACAATGTGTGTTTCTACCGGAAGTGTGTTTTCCCGTACCCGGTCATCGTTGCCCTTAACCATAAGAGTTGGAACGAGTGAACGATCCTTGGAATCAATAATCACTTTTTCACGGTGACCTGTTTGTGAATCAGTTTCCTCTGAATACGTGATATCTTCGATGATATCCTTGTACTCAACAACTCCTTCAATTTCAGAGAAGATGTTGGCATTATAGGGGTCCCAGCTACACAGTGGTACGCCCTTAGGCACTTTATCGCCCTCTTCTATCAGGAGCTCTGCACCGTAGGGTATATTATATGTAGTAAGTACTTTGCCTTCCTCATCAACAATTTTGATCTCTCCGGCACGGCTCAATACTATATTATGTATCTCTTCACCGTCGTCAAACTCGACAACACGTACATTTTCGAATTGAATTTTGCCTTCGAATTTTGCCTTGTGCTGCGATTCGGACTCCATGCGCGAAGCAGTACCACCGACATGGAATGTACGGAGAGTAAGCTGCGTACCCGGCTCACCAATTGACTGAGCTGCTATAACACCTACAGCCTCACCAACCTGAACCATAGTACCCCGTGACAAGTCACGACCATAACATTTGGAGCAGACTCCTCTTTCACTTTCACAGGTAAGGACAGAGCGGATTTCAACCTCTTCAATTGAGGTTTCGGCAATCTTCTTTGCTACCTTTTCATCAATCAGTCCGTTTGCTTCACAAATCAGTTCATCCGAAATGGGATCATAGATATCATGAAGTGAAACACGACCGAGGATCCGGTCCTCCAGACTTTCGATTACATCCTCATTATCCTTAAGAGCTTTCATCTTAATACCGCGGAGCGTTCCACAATCCTGCTCATTAATGATAATATCCTGGGAAACGTCTACAAGACGTCGTGTCAGGTAACCGGCATCAGCCGTTTTAAGAGCGGTATCAGCCAATCCCTTTCGGGCCCCGTGAGTAGAAATAAAGTATTCCAGAACCGTTAAACCCTCTTTAAAGGAGGATAAAATAGGATTCTCAATAACTTCGTTACCCTGCTGCTGTGAACTCTTTTGAGGCTTGGCCATCAGACCACGCATACCCCCAAGCTGACGTATCTGCTCTTTCGAACCACGAGCTCCGGAATCAGCCATCATGAACACGGGATTGAATCCGGAACGGTCGTTGGTCAGTTCGGTAAACAAGGTTTCAGAAACCCTGTTGGTGGTGCTGGTCCATTTATCAATAACCTGATTATAGCGTTCGTTATCGGTAATAAAGCCCATCTCATACCGATCGGTGATATCAGAAACCTCACTTTGAGCTTTTTCTATAAGCTCCTGTTTTTCATCGGGAATAACGATGTCTTCGAGACTAAACGACAGACCACCGGTAGTAGCCTGTTCAAACCCCATCGCTTTCATCTCGTCAAGGAAAGCCGCTGTTCGGGCTGTTCCGACCTCGTAATGTATTTCACCAATCAGGGTACGAAGCTCTTTTTTGCCCAATGTTCTGTTCTTATAGGGTAAACCCTCGGGTAGAATCTCATTAAACAGTACACGACCGGTTGTTGTTTTTATTATTTCAAAACCCTCGTCTCCATTTTCATCGGTCTGAGGAATCCGGACATTGATTTTAGCATGTAAATCGAGACGCTGCTGATCGTAGGCGATCAATACTTCATCAGTGTTGGAAAATGTCTTTCCTTCACCTTTTTTATCGCTGGCCATTTTGGTCAGGTAATAAATACCCAGAACCATATCCTGAGACGGAACCGCAATAGGTCCGCCACTGGCAGGACTTAAAATATTATGAGAGCCAAGCATGAGCACTGATGCCTCTAATATAGCATCATGGCTCAACGGCACGTGCACGGCCATCTGGTCACCGTCAAAGTCAGCATTAAATGCTGTACATGAGAGTGGATGCAGACGAACAGCTTTCTCTTCAATAAGAACCGGCTGATAAGCCTGAATTCCAAGCCTGTGGAGTGTCGGAGCACGGTTAAGCATAACAGGATGTCCGTCAATGACATTTTCCAGTACCTCCCACACAACCTGGTCGCGCCGGTCTACAACTTTTTTAGCACTTTTAACAGTCTTAACATATCCGCGCTCGATAAGACGGCGGATAATAAACGGCTTATACAGTTCAACAGCCATTTCTTTGGGAAGACCGCATTCGTGCATCTTCAATTCAGGGCCGACTACAATTACAGAACGACCTGAATAGTCAACACGTTTACCCAGCAGGTTTTGCCGGAAACGGCCGCTTTTACCCTTCAGCATATCACTGAGTGATTTAAGCGGACGATTGTTGTTTCTTACGGCATTCGATTTTCGCGAATTATCATATAGCGAATCAACGGCCTCCTGCAACATACGTTTCTCATTGCGCAGAATAACATCCGGCGCTTTGATATCGATTAATCGCTTAAGACGATTGTTACGGATAATCACCCGTCGATACAGATCATTAAGATCAGATGTTGCAAATCTTCCGCCTTCCAAAGGCACAAGGGGCCGAAGCTCCGGTGGAATTACCGGGATAACCCGCTGAACCATCCATTCGGGTCGATTCTCCGTATGTTGATTTGCAGCACGGAAAGACTCGATAACCTGCAAGCGCTTGAGCTTTTTCTTCTTACGCATCTGGGAAGTTTCATTTCGAACTTCATCCCGCAGACGGTAAGCAAGTGAATCGAGCTCCTGGTTTGCCAGCAGATCTTCCAGTGCTTCCGCACCTTCTTTTGCGATAAATTTATCATCGTCATCGTCATCCATCTCCCACTGGTCTTCTGGCAATTGATCCTGAATATCATAATACTCTTCTTCAGAAATCAGATCGCCGCGTTTGTAACCGAGATCACGGGTTAAACCCGGATTGGTTACTACATAGGTTTCGTAGTAGACGATTTTTTCAAGATTTTTGGACGAATAGCCCAAGAGGTAAGCCAGCTTGTTAGGCAATGACTTGAAATACCAGATATGGATTACCGGAACTGTCAGGGAAATGTGTCCCATTCGTTCTCGGCGAACCGCTTTTCTGGTTACCTCTACGCCACAGCGGTCACATATGATACCTTTATAACGTATTCGTTTATATTTTCCGCAATGACATTCATAGTCTTTTACCGGTCCGAAGATCTTTTCACAGAAAAGACCATCCATTTCCGGTTTAAAAGTACGATAGTTGATAGTTTCGGGAGTCAAGACTTCGCCGTGCGACCGAGA
>CAZPWQ010000071.1:0-18023 GCA_964590495.1 uncultured Balneolaceae bacterium | reverse complement strand
GTCTTATTGATGCACCCGATCCCGAATCGGCAGAAAAGGTTCATGAAGAAGCGCACGGTTTAACAGCCGACAAAATCATAGAGGTGGATGATGAGGTCGTCGAGGCGTTTTTGGGTGGCGGATTGGAGGCCGATCCGGGGAAAATGATAACACCGGCTGGTGAACCTGACGGAGGTTTCAGAACAGTATTTTTCACTGATATTGTGGGATCTACCAACCTCACCCAGCAATTGGGTGATGAGAAAGCAATGCAGATTCTCAGAATACATGACCGGATTGTGCGACGGGAGATTGAAGCTTATGGCGGAGGAGTAATTAAACACACCGGCGACGGATTCATGGCCGCGTTTCCGGATGCGTCATCTGCAATTCGAACTGCGATTTCGATCCAGAAAACGTTAGATGGACATAACCGGCGTAGCGACGGTACACCGCTTCATATACGGATCGGAATGAGTGCCGGAGAACCTGTTGATGAAGGCGAAGATCTTTTCGGAGCTACCGTTCAGCTGGCACGGCGGGTCTGCGATGCCGGCGGTGCAGGGGAAATACTTATATCCAATGTTGTCCGGGAGTTGTGCCTGGGAAAGACTTTCGAGTTTATAGACCGCGGTCTGACAGAATTAAAAGGGTTTGCGGATCCAGTTGCGATACACGAGGTTATTTGGCATTCTAACTAGGTTAGCAGTAGCTTTTAGGAAGGTTTACTCATGGAAATTCAACCCACATTTGACAGCTGGACTGCCATATTTTTGGTAGTGGCTCTGCATGGCATCGTTTTGGCCGGATTGTTTTTCCTCCGTAGAGAAGGTCGTCTGCTGCCGAATTGGTTACTTGGAGTCTTTTTGCTGCTGTTTTCCCTGAATTTGATTGGGAATGTATTTTATTGGACGAAGTATTACGTTGAGGTTCCGCATCTGATCGGAATTCAGGCCACTTTCCATTTTATCTACGGTCCATTACTTTTTTTCTATGCCTTAAGTGTAGTAACACCAGACAGAAGCTGGAAAATTCGGGATTTGATGCATGCTGTACCACTTGCTGTTTTTATCGTATGGATGTTCCCCTTCTTTATTCTTCAAGGCGACGATAAGATAGCGGGGTTTATATCCTTTTCAGATTCGGCGGATATAGGGTTGTCAACAAACGCTTTGATCATTGCTGCAATCAAAATTGTACTTATGACGGGATATGGTGCGGCTGTATTGTTGCTTTCGAAATTCGGCGTTCAGTGGTTTCAGATTAAATCAAATCGGCTTCACGATAAAATCCGGAGATGGCTGAAGACGACAGGATGGGCATTCCTGGGGTTTGTGATTTCTTTTGCCTCATATTTCATATTAGTGGAGACCATAAACTTTAGGATTGAGCACGACTACGTGATATCGTTTGCCATGGCTGCTTTTATATTCGGCATCGGGTACATGGGGCTGTTGAAGCCGGAATTCCTGGAGGAAGCACATAACGGAAGATTTAAATACGAAAATTCTTCGCTAAGTGAGAAGGAAGCGGATTCATATCTCGAGCGGTTGATTACCTATATGACCGAGCATCAACCTTACCTGGACGGTAATCTGAAAATTTTGGATCTGGCCAATCAGCTTTCAATTCCATCCCATCATCTCTCACAGATCATAAATGAGCGGCTGGACAAAAACTTTTTTGAATTTGTGAATGCGTACCGGATTGAAGAAGCTAAAAAAATGCTTGCAGATCCCGGTAAAAAAGATTTCAAGATATTGCGGGTAGCTTTCGAGTCAGGGTTTAATAACAAAACTACTTTCAATGTTGCATTCAAAGAAGAAGTCGGCACCACGCCTTCCCAATATCGGAGACAGCAGTTGCAAGAGAAAAAACAGGAGATCCTATAAACGATCTTTCCCGGTTGTACCGGACCGGAAGAGCAGGAAACAGGTCGTCCCTAATGGATAGGGGTTGAGATTAAAAAAAATACCTGGAAATAAGGTTAAACTTTCTAAAGTCTGTCGACTTATAGCCATATTCCCCCATCTTCACCTCACAGAATATGTCTGTTTGTAATTTCTGTTGGTAAATAATGCACATTTAAATATTCTCAGTAGGTTAGCCCGGTCATACATAAATAATTAATCAGTTAGACATAGATAACCTCGTTGATTAATCATCAAATAATGGCCGGGCTGATCTTTTTTACCTATCTACCAGGCAACTATCACTATCTTTGTTTTTCACGCCTCAATCTGTCCACCCGAATATTATATGAGCCAAATTTAAGTTGAAGAAAATAAACATACACAGTTAGAGCATGGTTTTTTTAAAACAGTATAATATTTCTTAAGCGGAGACTGATTATTGCAGATGTTGAATTCCTGTCCCATATTAAATTATAAGTTGGCACAAACCTTTTATAGTACAACTTTAATCAGGTTTCAAGATGAAAAAGTATGTGACTTTATTCTTATTCTTCTTTGCCATTGGAATTTTTCACACTTTAAATGCCCAGAATCTGCAGGATCTGGAACCGGATGCATATTTCGATTTTTGGGTGGGGGATTGGGAACTGACCTGGGTAGATGCGAACGGGGATACAGCCCGTGGGACAAACAAAATTGAACGTATCCTCGACGGGAAGGTGCTTAAAGAGAATTTTGAGGCTCTTTCGGGAGATTATGGGGGATTCAAAGGTAAAAGTTATTCTGTATATAATCCCCGTACCGGTACATGGAAGCAGACATGGGTGGATAATCAAGGCGGATATCTTGATTTTACTGGAAAATTTGAAGGAAATATTCGGATTTTTGAACGAAAGGGGATTAATTCGGAGGGACAAGAAATCCTTCAGCGGATGGTGTTTTACGATATAACGGAAGATTCACTAAAATGGGACTGGGAAATATCGGAGGACAACGGCAGTAACTGGCAGCTTAGATGGAGGATTTTTTATAAGAAGAAAAAATAACCGCTGTTGTTAACTAAAAATGATTGTAAAGCCATGAAATTAAAAAACCCGGTAACTTCGTCGATGTTCCTGATCCTTGCAGCTTTTATCCCCTTTCCAATATTAGCACAAAATGTTTTTCCCAATACCATGACCCTGGATTCTCTTGCCGGTTCACCTCAGGCTTCACTGGACGAAGTAGCCTGGATTCAGGGACACTGGCAAGGCGAGGCTATGGGGGGAATAACGGAAGAGGTCTGGAGTTCGCCGCTTGGTGGGTCAATAATGGGTGCTTTCCGACTGATTGTCGATGACGAAGTAAAGTTTTATGAAATTGTCACTATTTCGGAAGAGGGAAATTCACTGATGCTGCGATTAAAACATTTCCACAGTGATCTGAAGGGATGGGAGGAGAAGGATGAGACGGTAGATTTTCCGCTGGTTAAAATTACAGATAACAAGGCATATTTTGATGGTTTCACCATTGAGAAAGTCAGTGACAATGAAATGAATGTGTATGTTATCATCGGGAGTGAAGATAACCTGCAGGAGGCGAAATTTCCGTATCAAAGAAAGGAGTGAAAGCTCTCAGCTGATTGAAGTAATAGAAAAATCGAACAATGCAGCGGACTTTGGTTTTTTGTAAATAATGCAAAGCAAAATGAAATTTACAGTCTTCTCCTCAACTTTTATAATAATTGGATACCTTATTGCTTTACTCCTCACATCCTGTGATACCGAAACTTCTCCCAAAACAAATGATGGATTCGTAACCACAGACGACGGAGTGGAATTATACTACCGGATAATGGGTGCGGGAGAGGATACCGTGGTAGTATTACACGGCGGACCCGGAGCCGGCATGCATACGGTGATACCCATGATGAAACCGCTGGCCGATTCATTTACATTGATCTTTTACGACCAACGCGGCGGCGGACGTTCCACACTTCCGGAAGATACAACTCAATTACAGCCACAGCATTATGTGGAAGACCTGGAGGCCGTTCGCAACCATTTTGGTCTTGACCAGATAAATTTGATTACCCACTCATTCGGTTCCATTCTGGTGGCAGAATACGCACAAAAATATCCCGACCGCCTTAAGCGAATGGTGTTTCATGGTTCTACGGGCCCCCTACGGTCGGAAGCCGGAAAATACTACCGGGCGCAGGCAGCGGCATCAACCCAATCGCCCGATACGGCGCTCACCAACAGGACGTCAGAGTTATATCAGTCGCTCCTAAACGGTACTGCTGCCGATCCGGCGGAAACGTGTCGGGAGTACGAGGAAATCAGCCGGAAGCTGCTCATCACCCGCGGTGCTTCAACGAATTACCAGGGGACGACCTGTAACGCTCCGCCCGAGGCAATCCGCTATTATTATCGATACACCGCCCAGCTTGCCCCCCGTTATTTCGGAGCCTGGGACTATATGGATGATCTTAATGAGGTAGAAGCTCCTTTGCTGGTGATTTGGGGAGAGCAGGATTCCCTGGGCATACCAATGCAGCAGCAGTGGGTGGAGGTCGTTCCGAATAGTCGTCTTTTGTTAGTTCCCGATGCAGAAAAAGGTGCCTTCTCGGACAGTCCGGATGCGGCATTCCCGGATGTGGTGGAGTTTTTCAGGGGAAACAAATGAGACTTGACACCGTCAGAGGATCATAAACATGAAAACTATTATCATAACGGGCATAATAATCTGCACAGCCGGTTATTCGGTCTGTGCTCAAACAACCGGAGAAGCAAAAATGGAACAGCGATTGACCCTTATAACACTCGGCGTTTCCGACCTGGAATCATCGACGGAATTTTATGCAGAAAAGTTTGGATGGGAGAAAGCGGAATCGAGCAACGAGAATATCACATTTTTACAGTTAAATGGAGTCATGCTCTCTTTGTTTGAACGGGAAGAGCTGGCTAAAGATATCGGCGTGGAGTCGACAGGGGAAGGCTTCGGCGGGTTTACACTCTCTTATAACGCTCGAAGTGAAGAGGAGGTGGACATACTCATTGAAGAATTGCGGAGTCGCGGCGTTGAAATCGTGAAAGAACCGCAAAAAGTTTTCTGGGGCGGTTACAGCAGCTATATTGCAGATCCCGACGGATATTTATGGGAAATAGCGTTTAATCCGTATATGGAACTTGACAAAAAGGGAAATGTAAACGGAGATGAAGTGAAATATCGTCAGACCATCCAAGCCTACTACCAGTCCTACAAAGAAGCCGACCGGGAAACCCTGCGCGGCCTGCTGACCGACGACTTCCATCACATCAGTGAATTCAGCGAATTCGATGACCCGGACGAGATGCTCGACACCATCTGGCCAGAAGTGGGCAAGAGTTGGGCGGAAAAACTGCTGATACTCGGCGAATATCCTGAATATCTGGTCCGCTACAAGGTGATCGGCGGCGACCGTCCGGCCCGTCATATGTCCGAATATATCCGGTTTGAAGGGGAGAAGATTGCTGAGATTGAGGTGTTTACGGGACGGGAAATCAATGAGTAAGAATGAATGAGTAGGGAAATTATTTGAAAGCCAAATTTCCAGACCTGTCAGGTTTTGGAAACCTGACAGGTCTTTCAAAGAAGTAAGCAGTTATAAAAATGAACGATTTTAGCTGCCGGACATCTGTTATTTAAAGCTCTTAATATTATGAAAGATAAATTGGATTCCTTTCAAAAACGCCACAAGGAATGGATCGATATTGTCAACAACGGTGATGCCGAAGCCTACGCCGGTCTGCTTACCGAAGATGCAGTCTGGTTTCCTCCAGGCGGGTATCCGATTGAGGGTAGGGCGGCATTTAAAAAGTGGCTGGATCCCTTCTTCGGGCGGTTCGTGTATGAATTTTCTGTCACCAACGAACGAATAAGAATAACGGCCGACCGGGCTGTAGAAAAGGGTGAGTTTACCTCATTAATGACTCCTAAAGGAGGCGGTGAACCAATGAAACACAGCGGGACATTTACCGTGTTATGGAAATGGGAAGGTGAGGGATGGAATATAGAGCGTTATATTGATGATACGGATATGTGAATAGTAAAGGATGCATGTACCTTTTTAAATAAAATGCAAGAAATCGGGTTGTTTAAAATGGACAAATCAATCGCATTATTTGGCCTGGTAATACTTGTAGCCGGTTTTATATTGCTGGTTATATCCGTTAATAAAGGAAAAAGGATTGTTGAATATGTAAAGCGAAAATATCCGAAACAGTGGGAGGATTTGGGAAGTCCCACCCCGGGATATTTACAGAGCCTGGAACGCAACCGCTGGATGAAATTTATTCAGGACCGGGATTATGAACAGTTCGACGATCAGAAATTAACCGAAATGGGCGATTCCCAGCGCAACCTTGAAAATATTACACTGGCTGTTGTGGTTGCATTTGTTTTGATTGGAGGAATAGTTGTCTGGTTTGAATGGGTGGCGGGATGGCCGGGATAATAATTACAGAACGGTAATCGGCCTTTGGAACCGTGGTTGCGGGGTGGTTTGGCTAATTGATTATCATATTGATGATAGCAATTTGTGATATAACTCTGAAACCTCCAAGGTTTTGTTTGAATATATGCTGTGTTGAATATTAATTGGCACCTGTTTATGCAAGGAAACCTTGGAGGTTTTGAATTGGAGCCCAGTTACCGGAAAGAAGATCGATAAATTATCCAGTTGTCCGTTTCCGCACACCCGGTGTATCGTAGCGTACAGTATTAGATTTTGCCCCCCTTTGCTATAGAGGAATAGGGTTAGTTTTCCGCTTTGGTACGATTGTTGATTTACTCTAATCAGTAGCAACTGGTTTGTCAATTAACAATTAACAATGAGCAATGAGCAATGGGGGATTTTTCCAATTGTTAATTGTTCATTGCTAATTACCAACTGAAAAAATTATGCTCCGAAACTACATTAAAATAGCCATACGCAATCTCTGGAAGCGGAAAGGATATTCACTGATCAACGTCGTGGGATTAAGTATTGGAATTGCGGTTGCTATCCTGATTTCGCTGTTTGCCTATAACGAGCTTACCTACGACCGGTTTCATGAAAATGCCGACGATCTCTACATGGTATATAAAGAACGGATTACTCCGGCGGGAACACAGGATACCTACGACACCTGGGTTCCGCTTAAAATGGAGATAGAGGAGACGTATCCGGCAGTACTTCGCTCCGCCCGTACGTTTACCCAGAATGTATGGATAGGGGCGGATGGAAAGCGATTCCAGGAAGATGTAATTTATACCGATCCGGAACTGTTTGAGATGTTTACTCTGCCTCTGGTCAAAGGCAACAGTGAAAATCCATTTCCTTCCCTTCAGTCGATTGTTATCTCGGGAGAAACCGCAAAAAAGTATTTCGGCAGTGCAGATCCGCTCGGGAAAGTATTTCGGCTGGGTTATGCCCGGGATTACGTGGTGAGTGGTGTATTGGCTGATATACCACAAAACTCCAGCCTGCAGATCGATATGGCCATCCAGCTGGAAAGTGCCGGCGGTTATGAACAGGTAAAGGAAAGCTGGGGCAGCTCATTTTTGAATACTTATATTCAGCTTCGGGATAATGCTACGGCGGGGGAACTGGAAGCACAGTTTCCCGCTTTTATCGCGAAGATATGGGACCAAGAGACAGCAGACCGTACGAATTTCAAGCTGTTGCCGGTTTCGGAGATGTATAACCGGTTTAACGACAGCGACAAGTATGCCTATATCCTGTTGGGGATAGCTTTAGCCATAATGGTGATCGCCTGCATCAACTTTATGAATATGGCAACGGCGCGATCCATGGAGCGGGCGAGGGAGGTAGGAATGAGAAAGGCCCTCGGCGGACAACGGGGACAGCTGGTGTTGCAGTTCCTGGGAGAATCGGTATTGATTACAATGATAGCAATGCTGATAGGAATCGGTCTGGCGGAAATGCTTCTGCCGGTTTTTAATAACCTGTACGATTTGGAACTGTCTCTGAATATTTTTGAGAATTTTGGAGTGCTGTCGGGGCTGGCCGGGCTGGGTATATTAATCGGCCTTATTGCCGGAAGTTATCCGGCGTTGTTCCTTTCCAAATTTTCTTCATCCGAAGTGCTTCGCGGACAGATCAGCAGGAAGCCGGGCGGGCTTACCCTGCGCCGGGTTCTTGTTGCCACCCAGTTTGCAGTAACTATTGTCATTATCATTGGCACACTGATAATGCAAAAGCAGGTGCAGTATATGAAAGATGCCGACCTTGGACTTCAGAAGGAAAATATTATAGCGATACAGCGAAGCGCCGACGATTTTGAGGATGAGGAGCAGGCAAATATCAGATTGAAAACCTATAAGGATGAAATACTGAAGCATCGTAACGTAGTTTCAGTCGCTTCATCCAGGGCGCTGCCGGGTCAGCAGCTTGGCATCAACTCCTTTACGTTTGTGCAGCCGGAGGGATGGACCGGTGAAGATCCTCTGCGGATGCGGTGGGCACAGGTAGACAGCCGCTTTTTTGATCTCTTCGAAATTGACCTGCTGGAAGGAAGGGATTTTCGTTCCGGTTCCGAAAACGACCGCAATGAAAGCGTCATAATCAACAGAGCGGCACTTGAAGATTTCGGATGGGAAACCGTTGCAGGCAAGACGATCCGGCTGGGCAGCAGCGGGGGACAGGAGATGGCTGTCATCGGGGTGGTGGAAAATTACCACTACCAGTCGCTGGAAAATGAGGTGGAGCCCGTTCTGCATTTCTATCGTCCCTCTGAAAATTCAGCTCATAACTTCATTTCAGTTAAGCTCGGCCCTGATCAGCTAAACGAGACTTTACAGGATCTTGAAGCACAGTGGAATGAAATAGTAGCGGCAGACATGCCGATGAATTACTCATTTGTTGACCGGCAGTTCGATCAGCTTTACCAAACCCAGGACCGGCTGGTCACGGTATCGGGCGCATTTTCCATCTTCGGGATTTTTATTGCGGGTCTGGGTCTGCTGGCCCTGTCATCGCTGATGGTAAAACAGCGTACCCGCGAGATCGGTATTCGCAAGGTGCTCGGGGCGACTGTATCAAGGATTATGCTGCTGATCTCCAAAGATTATGTGCTGCTGGTGGCGATCGGCTTTTTAATTGCCGTACCGGCAGCTTGGTACCTGGCCGGCAGCTGGCTGGAGAGCTTCGCATATCGCATTGATATCAGTGCATGGATATTTATTACCGGCGGGGCAACAGCTTTACTGATTGCGTTGTTCACGGTCAGTATTCAGGCTCTTAAAGCAGCCAGAATGAATCCGGCGGAAAGTTTAAGAAGTGAGTAACTGACATAGCGCATAGAGCAAAGTCTGCCAGTCGGCGGATGGAACGAGATGGTTTTTCCGCCAGCTGGCGGACCATGCTCTTTGCGCTTTGCCTTCGACTGAAAGAAGAAGATTATGATTAAAAATTATATTAAAGTCGCTCTGCGAACCTTAAGACGAAATACGATCTACAGCGTGATCAGCGTGTTGGGACTTGCGATCGGCATCACCGGTGCCACGCTGCTCTACCTGTATATAGACAATGAGCTGAGTTATGATGCGTTCCACGATAAATCGGACCGGACGTATCGTATTGTCGAAATTTCTGAGGGGGCAGAGGGAGAAACGCGTTACTTCGGACAGACGGCGCCGGTATTAGGTGCCACACTGGAGGAGTCGATCCCTGAAATACAGGATATGGTACGGGTCTACCGGCCATCGGGACATATCGACCTGCAATGGAAAGGAGAAAGAATGCAGGAGCGAAATTATGTAGTAACCGAACCCGGATTTTTTGAACTGTTCGACTTTGAATTTGTAATGGGAGACAGGGAGACGGCTTTGACAGAGCCCAATTCCGTAGTCATTTCTGAACGAAAAAGCCGGCAACTGTTCGGCGATGAAAATCCGATAGGAGAGATTCTTCCGTTTAGCCAACTGGAACCGGTAACAGTAACGGGAGTGATCAAAAATGTACCTGAAAATTCACACCTGCAGTTCGACATTCTTCTTTCGCGGTTGAACTCACAGTTTGACTGGTCCGATTATTTGAATCGTTGGGACATTTACGGGGCCTATACTTATCTGGTGATCGATTCTCCGGTAAATTCCGAACAGTTTAAGTCCAAGCTGGATCACTTTATCAATAGTCAGCAGGAAAATAATCCCGACTTTCCCGATTTTAGTTTACAGTCTCTTACCGATATCTATTTTCATTCGGCGGAAATCGAGTTCGGGATTGAGGGGGAGCACGGGAACATCTTTTACATCTATCTGTTTTCGGCTATCGGTCTCTTTTTGCTTGTGATCGCCGGTATCAACTATATGAATCTGGCCACGGCATTATCCGCACGCAGGGGGCGGGAGATCGGTATCCGAAAAGCAGCCGGGGCGGAAAAACGGCAACTTGTCGTACAGTTTTTGGCAGAATCGGTAGTGATAGCCCTGGCTGCCTGCCTGCTCTCCTGGTTTCTTATTGAGCTGTCCCTGCCCTTTTTTAATGATCTGACCGGGAAACAATTCGTTCTTAATTGGGGATCTGCCGGGTTCATTCTGATGATTCTCTTTGGATTTGGAATGGTGCTTGGACTCCTTTCAGGATGCTATCCGGCGTTCTATCTCGCGATGCTGCATCCCATAAACGTCCTGAAGTCGAAAAGAGATCTCAATGGTGGTAATCTTACCCTGCGGAAGACACTGGTAGTCACTCAATTTGCTCTTTCGATCGTATTGGTCATTGCCACGCTTGTTGCATATCAGCAGTTGGACTACATCCGGTCGGCTGACCTGGGATTCGAGAAGGAGCAGATTCTGGTAGTCGACATCAACCACGGGAATGTCCGGTCCCAGTTTCAGGCGATGAAACAGGAGTTGGAAAATTTGTCCGGCGTAGCGAATGTGGCGGCTTCCTCGCGCGTTCCCGGCGAATGGAAAACCATTGACCAAATTTATACGCGTCCCTTTGACACAGGAGCCACCGATTCTCTGAGGACCTACTTCATGAGTTTCGACGATGAAATCCCGGAATTATATAATATGGAGTTGACGGCTGGATCGTATTTCAGCGGTAACAGGTCCGTTGATTCACTGTCGGTTTTGTTGAATGAAGCTGCGGTGAGATCATTGGGAGTTGAAGAACCGGTCGGTATGCGGCTGGATATAACCGGTGTAGGAGAACCTGTGCGTGTCATAGGTGTGCTGAAGGATTTCCACTATCAGTCGCTTTATCAGGAAGTGGCTCCTCTCATGGTAGGTTACTGGGCAAATCCGGTACGTGTAATTGACTACTTTTCGATTAAATTGGCCGGGTCGGATATTCCCGGAACTATCGACAACATCAAGCAGGTACACGGACAGTTCGATCCTGAAACAGCGATGGAGTATCACTTCCTGGACCAGCAAATCGAACAGAAGTACCGGGCCGATCTACGGGCGGGCCGTCTTTTTGCTCTCGGCGGAGGAGTGACGATTTTTATCGCGTGTATGGGACTGTTCGGCCTGGCATTATTCACCACTGAAATCCGGGTCCGCGAAGTGGGAATCCGGAAGGTGCTCGGCGCAACTATCAGCGATATTTTGATTTTGTTAACCACTGATTTTGTAAAACTGGTTATGATTGCCTTTGCGATTGCCGTGCCTGTGGGATGGTTCGTAATGGATATGTGGCTGAACCGATTTGCCTACCATGCAGACCCGGGACTCGGTGTGTTTGTTCTTGCTGGTATTCTGGTTTTACTGCTTAGTGTGGCTACAGTCAGTTGGCAATCGATACGGGCGGCACTGATGAACCCGGTAGAAAGTATGAGAAGTGAATGACTTGGCATAGCGCATAGAGCAAAGCGCATGGGGTTAAATTAAAGCTGGTTTTTCCGCCAGCTGGCGGACCACGCGCTCTGCGCTTTGCCTTCGACTAAAAGGAGAAGAAAATGATAAAAAACTACTTCAAAATAACACTCAGAAATCTGGTTAAAAACAAAAGCCACACGCTGATCAATGTGGGGGGATTGTCGGTGGGCATTTTATGTGCCCTGGTTATCTTTTTGATCATTCAATTTGAATTTAGTTTCGATACCTTTCACGAAGACAGGGAAAATATCTATCGTGTGGTGAGAGAAACCAACCGGTTTGGTGAGCAAAGTTTTGATACGGGTGTACCTGCCCCGCTGCCGGAAGCTTTTGAAAACGACTTCCCGGAAGCGGAGGCCGTCAGCATAGTGGATGCCAATTTCGGCGCTCCTGTCATCTCCGCTGAACGAAGTGACGGATCCATCCAGCGGTTTAAAGAAGAAAATGCGGCGTTTGTGGAGCAGGAATACTTCGGTGTTTTCACTTACAACTGGCTGGCTGGGAACAGTGAATCGGTTTTGACAAGACCCAATACAGTGGTTGTTTCCCGGTCGTTTGCAGCGAAACTCTTTGGAAATGAAAATCCGCTGGGTAAAATGCTGGGCCTTCAAACTGGCAACAAGTATGATCTGGAAATTACCGGTGTGATTGAGGATCCGCCTTCAAATTCGGATCTTCCGTTTGTGGTGCTCGCCTCGTACAGTTCGGCTTCCAGGGAAGGAAACACCAGGGCAAATGACGACTGGGATAATACTTCGAGTTCGAGACAGTGCTATATTAAGCTGCCCGACTCTGTAACGGCTGATATGGTTAATGCCCGTATGGATTCATTCCTGGGCAAATACCGCGATGAAGAAGCGGTGGCAGAGATTGATTTTTTCCTGCAGCCCCTGAGCGAGATCCACTTCGATACCCGGTTCGGTAACTACCGAAACAGGGTAGTGGCAAATGAAATGCTGATGGCCCTGGCCCTGATCGGCCTGTTTTTACTGATTACAGCATGCATCAATTTTGTGAATTTGAATACGGCCATTGCGGTAAAACGGTCGAGGGAGGTGGGAGTCAGGAAAACACTGGGCGGCACGAAAGGGCAACTGGTTGTCCGCTACTTGGGCGAAACTGCGTTGGTTACCTTTATTTCTCTTGCACTCGCCCTGGCACTGACCGAATGGGTGCTAATACTGGTCCGGTCGTTGATGGGTTTGCCGCTGGAACTCAATCTGTTGACGAATATACCGGTCCTGTTGTTCTTGGCTGCTGTTTTTATCGTTACCACTCTTTCTGCCGGACTTTATCCCGCATTCTATATTTCAGGATTCAGTCCGATTGAAGCGATCCGTGGCCGGATTTCAGCAAATTACGGCGAAGGTCTGACCCTTCGGAGAAGCCTGGTGGTGGTTCAGTTTGTAATTTCCCAGATGCTGATCATCGGTACAATTACCATCAGCAATCAGATGAACTATTTCCGGAATGCCGATATGGGTTTCAACAAAGAATCTCTGGTTGAAGTGCCTATACCCCTCAACGATCAGGTACGGCTGGACAGATTTAAAAATGAGTTGAGGGACGAGGCGGGGATCCGTTCAGTCGCCTATTCCAACACAAGTACGGCAAGCGGAAATGTCTGGACCGGAAATTATCAGCTGGAGGATCGTGATGAAATCAAAGAAGGCAGGGCTCACATAAAATTCGGGGATGAAAACTTTATTCCGACATATGGCCTGGAGGTTCTTGCAGGTAAAAACATTGTCACTTCCGATACCGTGAACATGTATCTGGTTAATGAGGCGTTCGCCAGTGAAACCGGATATGACGGCCGTTATGATGAGCTTATCGGAAAATATGTGGATTTCTGGGCCGGTGAGGCACCTATCGTGGGTGTAGTCAAAAATTTTCACACTACCTCGCTGCACGAGGAGATCGATCCGGTACTTGTCACTTCTCGTCCCCTGTACTTTACGGCCGGTATTAAAATTGATATGGGTCAGGTACAGGAAGCACTGCAAAGTGCTGAGAATGCTTTTAAAGCTGCATTTCCGGACTATGTGTTCGAATACACGTTCCTTGATCAGCGGATGCCCGATTTCTATAAACGGGAGCTGCTTACGGCAAGGTTGATGAATATCTTCACGATTATTGCCATTATAATCGGCTGTCTGGGTTTGTTCGGACTGGTCTCCTATATGGCAGCAACCCGTACCAAGGAAATAGGCGTCCGGAAAGTCATGGGTGCCACCGTAACGGATATTCTGAAGCTGTTCGGCAAAGAATTCGGACTGTTGACAGGTATTTCATTCCTGATTGCCGTCCCCCTTGCATGGTTTTTGATGAATAGCTGGCTTGAAGATTTCGCTTATCGGATTGATTTGGGACCGGAATTGTTCATACTGGCATTTGCCGCCACTGTTTTTATTGTGCTGATGACCGTTGGAGTCAAATCTTTAAATGCAGCTACCTCGAATCCGGTAGACAGTTTGCGAAATGAATAACCTGGCAGAGCGCAGAGTGCAAAACGCAGGGCGTTTATTTTGAGTGGGTTTTCGCCATGCGCCCGGCGCTATGCTTTCTATTAATTTAGTCCATTGAGTTTGCTACCTGTGTACCTATGAAACCCTTCCGGAACTTTATTTAACCGATCAGTTGAATATTTGATTTATTCATTATATATTCAACCAATCAGTTAAATAAAATTATGTTAGATTATACTTTATACGCTCTCTCAGATTCTACCCGCAGATCTATTCTCGGGCGATTAGCTCAAAAGGAATGCTCGGTAAATGAAATAGCAGAACCTTATGACATGTCGCTTGCAGCCGTATCCAAACATCTGAAGGTTTTGGAGAAGGCGGATCTTATTGTCAAAAAGAAAGAAGGAAGGAGTTACAAATGCCGGATGAATTATGCTCCACTCTCAGAGGTAGAAGAACTCATCCGGAAATACAAGCAGTTCTGGGAATCGCGTTTTGATGAACTAGAACAATTTCTTTCCGAAAATAAAAAGTGAAACAGAACTGTAATCCCATCATTAAAAAAAAGAGAAAAAAAAATGAGTGATAATTCAAAACTGACCGTAAAACGTGTTATAAAATCCGATCCCGGCACTATTTTCAAAGCATTGACGGATCAACAGATCATGCAGAAGTGGTTTTTTGCAGGACCGGACGGATGGAGTGCTACCGTGAAGAGTAAAGCATCTGTCGGAGAAGAATACCAGATTGATATGCATGGGGAAAATGATACTTATACCCACACCGGCGAATTCAGGGAAGTGGTTCCCAATGAAAAGCTTGTTTTCACCTGGAACTCACACGCTGTACAGGATACATTGGTCACCATCACACTTTCAGAAACAGACGAGGGGACGGAAGTTACCCTCGTTCATGAATTCCTGCCGAACGAAGAAATGGTCAAGAATCATACCGAAGGCTGGACCGTTATTCTTGAACGGCTTGATCATACTGTTACTGATTGAACGTGGCCCATGTTCTGTGCAGCCGGTGCTTTATAACGGATGATCCGGTTGTTCAAAATCGTACACCTGTGGGTTAAAAACGAACAGTTATCAGCTTAAAATAGGCTGGGAGGGGCCTATTAAAGGTTTTTTCTGGTTTGGTATGATTGTTGAATTGATTGTTATGTGGTTTGGTTTCAACAAAACCGCCGAAAATAAACAGTTCCCAAACCTATGTTTAAAAATTATATCAAAATAGCCTTTCGAAACTTGCGAAAGCAGCCATTGTACTCAATGATCAATATTGCCGGGCTGGCGATGGGCATTGCCTGTTGCCTGCTAATTTACCTGTTTGTGCAGGACGAGTGGTCGTATGACAAGTTTCACGAAAAGGCCGATCGGATTTACCGGGTGGTGGATGTGAACTACGAAACAGTTGAGGCTTCCCAGGAGGAGCCATCTTTTTTTGACAACCGGGCTCCGGAAGGCGTAGGCAAGTCGGCTTTTCTGCCACTTCCGCTGGGGCCGACGCTGAAAGAACGTTATCCTGAAATTCGACAGATCGTCCGTTACGACGAGAGCACAGCTTTGCTTCGCAACGGAGATACCGTATTCGAGGAACCGGTGAATTATGTGGAACCGGCTTTCTTTGAGGTGTTTTCGTTTGAGATGATTCAGGGTAATCCCGGAACAGCACTGTCTGCGAAAAACAACGTGGTCCTGACACCGGAGATCGCGCGCAAATATTTCGGTGATGAAAATCCAATTGGCAAGGTCCTCCAGATTAAAATACGGGATGAAGAACGGGCGTTTACAGTGGCTGGAATTGCCGAAGCCCCTCCTTCCAACTCGAGCATTCAATACAAGGTATTGCTGCCGATACAGAACAAGCCGTTCTATGATTTTCATATCGAAAACTGGCGCAGTTTCAATACCGCTCTTTTTCTCGAACTGGTAACGGGGAGCGATACGGAACAGGTGAAGGCAAAAATGAATGAGTTTTATGCGGAGCGATACGAAGATTCGATGGCGCGGGCCCGCGAACGTAATAATATGCCCGAAGATGCCACCGTGATGGAATTTGCGCTGACCCCACTCACAGGTATCCACCTGGATGCCTCCGTGGAATGGTATAATGTCAGCAATCCGCTCTATTCTTACATCCTTTCGGGTATTGCCATCCTGATTCTGATTATCGCATGTATCAACTATATCACTCTTTCTCTCACCCGCTCTACAAGCCGTGCCCGCGAGGTAGGCATCCGCAAGGTGGCGGGAGCGCACCGCCGGCAGATCGCCTGGCAGTTTTGGGGAGAGACCCAGTTGATGACGCTTCTGGCCACGGTGGCGGGATTGGGACTGGCCGAGCTTTTCCTGCCGGTCTTCAACGGACTTTCAGGAAAATCACTGGCCTTGAACTATGTCGGTGATGCAGGCTTCCTGGGGATAGTCCTCGGTATTACCGCTTTAACCGGATTGATTGCCGGCAGCTATCCGGCCTTCTTTCTGGCACGATTTAATCCGGCGGAAGTTTTAAAAGGATTGGATTACCGCAAATTCAAACCCGGTATGACAAAAGGTCTGCTGGTGCTGCAATACAGTCTCTCGGTCTTTCTGATCATCAGTTCGGTCATCATGTACCGGCAGATGGATTTTGTCAGTCAAAAAGACCTGGGATACAACGAAGAGCAGGTCCTGGTTGTACCCACTCACACAGGATGGAATGAAGAAGGCACCCGGCTGATGGAACGGTACCGGGGCAAGCTGGATGGCGTTTCCGGTGTGGCTGCTGTCAGCGGCATGGCGCCGGCGTTTACTACCGGATCGAACCGGTACGGATTCCAGGTAGACGGGGAGTTCAGCGACGCCTTTATCTATTACGTGGATGAACAGTTTATCGAAACTATGGATATAGAACTCATCGCCGGAAGAAATTTCTCGGAAGACCGTCCCTCGGACGTAACCGGGTCCATCATTGTGAACCAGGCCCTGGCTGAATCGATGGATTGGGAAGAGCCGTTGGGGCAGCTTCTCCCGTGGAAAGGTGAAGAGAACCCCTCGACAGTGGTGGGTGTAGTTAAAGATTTCCATTTCCAGTCGCTCGAAGCACCCATCCAGCCCATGCTGCTGCACATGGACCCGGAGCATGGCGGTATCAACAGTATTCTGGTGCAAATGGAACCCGGGAAAATAGCGGAATCATTGCCACAGCTTGAAGAAGTCTGGACAGCGGTTGCCCCATTTACACCGTTCGACTACTGGTTTATGGATGATGCGGTGGCGCAGCAGTACGAGGCTTATTCCCGCTGGATGCAGATTATGGGCTGGGCAATGGTATTTGCTATTCTTATCGCCTGCCTGGGTTTGTTCGGACTGGCCGGTATCACCACTGTTAATAAAACCAAGGAGATCGGGATCCGTAAGGTATTGGGAGCAGGAGTAAGAGAAATAGTATTATTATTGAACCGGGATATCGTCAGATTGATTGCGATATCACTGTTAATAGCGGCACCAATGTCGTGGTACATTATGGAACAATGGCTGTCGGATTTTGCCTACCGGATCGAGATCAGTGCCGGCCTGTTTATCTGGTCGGGCCTTGCGGCGATGGCCCTCGCACTGATTACGGTCAGCTATTACTCGATGAAAGCTGCATTGGTGAACCCCATAGACAGTTTGATGAATGAATAACCTGGCATGGCATAGTGCAAAGGGCATGGGGTATAGCGTAGACTGTAACGCTATGCGCTTTGCGCCCTGCCTTCGGCTAAAGAAAAAACTATAAATGAGGAATTTAACCGGCAGCTATCCGAAATATCTAAATC
>CAZPWQ010000070.1:0-18142 GCA_964590495.1 uncultured Balneolaceae bacterium | reverse complement strand
GTATCCAGCAGGTTATACTTGATACCGTCATTTTCAAAACGAAGCACAGAAGATGTTACCGAAATTCCCCGCTCCTTTTCGATCGCCATCCAATCGGATGCAGCATAGCGGCTGGCTTTACGCTGACGAATTGAGCCTGCCTCATGTATCGCACCCCCGTAAAGCAACAGCTTTTCCGTCAGCGTCGTCTTACCAGCATCGGGATGCGAGATAATCGCAAACGTTCGCCGGCGACGTGCCTCTTCTTCAATTTTATTTTTAGGTTTACTTGCAGTATCCGTCGTGGACATTAAAATCACTCTAGGTTGAAAGTTCAAAAAGCTTGGAAAGATAAGGATTTTATGGGTATTAATCACCCTTTCTGGCTTGGCACAGGATGTGATCAGTATATACAACTTGTTGATCTTCGTGTCAAACACCACCGGCCGCTTCTTCAAGCGTGGACGCTTGGAGAAGCGGAGTGGGGATTTTGGAGAGGAATTAACTGTACTTTTTTATTTGGGAAAGTATTTTGTTCATCAACCGGTAGTATTCAGGCAACTTTTCAAAGATTTGCTGTGCCAGTTCTTCTACATAAGTATGGGTAGTTAAATTTCTATCATCTGTCATCACAAGAGCAAGTTCTACTTCTTCAACTGTTAGTAACTTGTTTTGAAGTGCTTCTCTAAAAACAGACTTGGGTGAGTTGGCAATAACCCCTTCTTTTTCTTTTAAATATACTTTAAGGACTTTCCAAACCACTTCAAAAGTATATTCAAATCGTTGAATGGCAGCATCTCTTACAATCAGTGAATATTTTTCCCCGAAAATATCTTCAAAAGTGTCTAATGCTTTTTTAGCTGAGGTATATTTCTTTTTTAATTCACCCAAATTAAAACACCCTCCTTACGAATATTATCTTTCAATTCTCTACTTGCTTTGCTCCAGTCAATCAGATCAATTTTATAAGGGATGTTTGATTCGCTGAATAATTCTTTCAATTGTGAAAATTGAAAAGCTGATAAATCTCTTGATTTAACTGCAATATCTATATCCGAGACTTCGTCTTCTGTTCCTCTCGCACGAGATCCATATATATATACTTCCACTTCTTCTCCCTTGAGATACTTTTCAAAAATTTGAATGATCAAGGGTTGATATCGTTCAACTACAGATTTTTTAATTACATCTTTTGACATCACAGTGCTTTAAGTCCTTTAGTGTCGGATAAAACATATGAAAAATGGTTTACAAAAGCTCATCATCGTTTTAACGTCAGTATATACGTGCTATTATTAATTTAATATCTCAGGGAATTTCAAAACAGATCCAGCTGCTCATTCTGGCGATCAATCGGCCACGCAGGCATGGGATCCATTACTATAAGATCCGACAACAGCTGATGAAACCTGCGGGCTATAGGAGGCTGACTCACTTTATCGGGAGAATGGGTAAAGATATAGGGATGTACTCCTTCTTTAATCCAGTCTGCAATGACGATAGCCCACTCTTTGAGCCAGGGCTCGTTATTCAGGACATCATTGGCACCTACAAAACGAACGAATGGTCTGGATCCGGTTCTTTCAAACCGCACGGGAACTTTGGGCTTCTTCTTTTGAGCTTCCGTTATGGTTCTGTCATTCAATTTCATTGAATGTAACTTTCGCGTATCAAAAATCACGCGATTAATATTATAACTCTTAAGCAGGCGGTTGAGACGATTTTCCACACGCCCGTGATCAAAAAAACCGGAATGTCTTACTTCCAGCGCATAACTGTAGGCGTTGGGAAGAACAGCAACCAGTTCTTCCAGCCTTGCAAAGTTTTGCGGCGAAAACTGCGGGGGCAGCTGAATGTGAAAAGGGCCGAGGCGATCCGATATGGAGTCGAACGTCTCAACAAATTGCAGCACGTCCTCTTCCACCTCATGGAGTTGTTTGTCATGGGTTATCGACCGGTGAAATTTAAAACAGAACTTAAATCCGTCAGGCGTACTTCTGCCCCATTTTTTTATGGTCTCTTCATTGGGAATGTGATAAAAGGTGGTATTGCCTTCAACAGAATTGAATACGGAGGAATATTGCGAGAGAAAATCTCCCGGTTTGGCATCATCGGTAAAGAAGTTGCCAACCCAGTCTTTCAGGCTCCAGACCGTGCATCCGATATGGTATTTTTTAATAGACATAAATTCCGGGACTGTGTTAATCCTCCCTGTCTGTGGCTAATTACCAATAACCACTATACTAATCAACCGTTAACTGCACCGGAATCCAGATCAAGGCAAACAATAAGAAGTTGCGGTATGCAGTCCGTAATTATGAATCCGGCGGCATCGTGCCGAACACTCTGTCCCACAGCGTAGTAGACACGCCGAACGCCGTTTCGGGATATTTATAATGATGTATGGCATGATGCCGGTACTGTGTATTAAGAAACGATGGCACATTGCTTTTATGTATGGCTATATGAATGGAAGCGTATATAATGTATCCAACCATAAAGCCCGGCATAAACACATACAGGTATTCACCCATCACCAGATAAAAACAGAGATATAACATTCCAACGATCAACAATCCCGGCACCGGCGGCATCATCAACCGCTCACGGTCGCGCGGATATTCATGGTGAATTCCATGCAGGGTATAGGCTATTTGCTCGGCCAGTTTCGATTCGGGAAAATATTCATCTATGTGATTGATATACCGGTGAAAAAAATATTCGAAAAACGTCCAGAAAAACATTGCTCCAAGAAAAATAAGAGCGCCGGATGTAAAGGAATCCACTACCTGATTTGCGTATCCCGCATACAGCAGGCCCACTACAATACTTACATAAATAGTGGCTGAAACCGGAGCCGGGGCCTTCGTCAGAAATTCCAGAAACGGATTTTTAAATATTTTACCCTGGCCATCGTTTTTTATTTCCTTATCAGACATAATTCCCACCTTGCATCTTAATGTTTTAATAAGCTTAAAGATATCCTTACAAAAAGGAAATAAAACTTTTACCCTTATAGTTCCAGTTTTTTTTTACTTCTAATCAGCTTTCTTAAATGTTTTTTTTCTCTGTAATTTCTTCTCAAAGATGGTCAAAATTCAAAGGTTCAAGGGTTTGATCTTCGGCCGATATCACTGTCGACCCGGTGTGATTCAGTAAGCGATTCATACTGAATTACCAGTTTATCTCCCGAACTTCATGAAGTTAAATCATATGTTTTCCAGTCTGTCTTATTCCTGCCTAATACTGTCTACCGGATTAATCATTGCTGCCTTCAGAGATTGCCAGCTTACTGTCAACAAACAGATCAACAGGCTGGCGACAGCAGCAACAGTGAAAGCCCAAACCAGATTCCAACCCATTGTCAGGTGATAGGGAAAGTTCTGCAGCCATTGCACGGCCAAATAATAAATCACCGGCCATGCAATGATATTAGCTATAAGCACCAGTTTGACATATTCTTTTGAAAGCATCGTTATTATGCCGGTGATTGAAGCACCCAGTGTCTTGCGAATACCAATCTCTTTGGTTCGCAGAGATGCTGTAAAAGAAGCCAGTCCAAATAATCCCAGACAGGCAATCAGTAGACAAAGTGCTGCAAATATGCCTGCTACTTTGCCCATTGTCATTTCAGATGCATACACTTTTTCCAGTTCCTCATCATGAAAAGAATACGTAAAAGGATCGATATGATTGAGCTCTTTCCAGATACTTTCCAGATGTTCAAGAGTCTCCGGAATAGCATTGGGTGCAATTTTAACAGAAGCATGTTCTATGTATCTGACGATAGGACGTTCATCTTCTACCAGGCGAATTACCAGCGGTTCAATCTCTTTCTTTATTGATGTATAGTTGAAATTCTCGGTTACCCCTATTACGCTATACTGAGTGCGATCTCCATTTGAACTTGTATGTACGAATGGTCGCCCAATAGCATCTTCAGGCGTATCAACATCAAGCAGATCAAGCATTTTTTCATTGATGATGAGTGCCTGGTCGGCGTCGGTTGAATAATCCGGTGAGAAAGATCGTCCAGCCAGTAAATTTATATTATAAGTATCTAAAAAATCGTAGGTGACATATAACCCCATGTTAGAACTGCTCTGATTTTTGGAAGACGCTGCCGGAGTATAATTGTAATATGTTTGGATATCGGAGCCCAGAATTTTACTGGCACCCGCAACCTGCCTGATATTGGAATGCTGAAGTGCCTGTTCTTTAAATTTAGGAAATTCCCATGCAATCAGGTTTTGTTTGGTAGGCAATACTACTACCTGCTCTTTGTCAAAACCCAGCTTTTTGTTCTGCATATGCTGCAGCTGCTGGTATACAATAATGGTACCGATGATCAAAATAACCGAAAGGGTAAACTGGAAAATCACCAATCCCTTTCGAAATGCAGATCCGCCGCCCATCACATATCTATTTCCCTGGATAATATTGATTGGATCAAATCCTGATAAATAGACAGCAGGATAAACTCCCGAGAATAATGCTACAACAATGAAAAGACAAAATAGAGCGAATATGATATTTACCGTACCTATAAAACCAAAATTAAGTTCACGACCTATAAAATCGTTGAACCATGGCAGCGCCAGGTATACCAGCAACAAAGCCGACAGCATTGCAAGAAAACTCATAAGAAATGATTCTCCCATAAACTGAAGAAATAGCTGCCTGCGATCTGCCCCCAATACTTTACGCATTCCTACTTCACGGTTTCTTTCAGTAGATCGTGCCGTCGACAGGTTCATAAAATTTATGCAGGCGGTTAACAAAATAAGTATGGCAACGGCTGAAAACAGATAGATGTAAAAAATCGAGTTATTAGGCTGCAACTCCTGATCTAGATTGGAATGCAGATGAATATCTGTAAGAGGCTGGATGTCAGGTTCAACCCGCTCTCCCCCCGAGAAGTTTGGATTGTAATACTTTTCGGCGAATGATGGAAGTTGACTTTTCAGCCGTTCCGGTGAGGAATCTTCTTTTAACAGAATATACGTCCAGCACGGATTCCACAGCCAGCTTTCATCCCAAGTAGTACTGCTATACATTTCATTCAGCGAATGAAATGAAACCAGCATTTCCAGGTTCATATGAGAAGTTGCGGGCAACGGCTCCATAACACCGGTAACCGTAAAATCAGCAATTCCTTTAAACTTCAGAGTTTTACCGATAGGGTTTTCATCCTTAAAATAGCGTTTTGCCCACTTTTCGGTGAGAATAACGGAAAATGGTTCGGCAAGTGCCTCAGCAGAATTACCACGTATTAGATTGACATCGAATACATCAAACAGGGTAGAATCCACAAAATAAAAATGATCAACACGAAACGTGCGGTTGTCTTCGCGATTTTCCAGAGTTCGTACATCCTCCTGCAGATCAAAAAAACGAACAGAGGTTTCAACCATTCCGGGATACTCGGCTTCAAGTGTTTGGCCTGCTTTGAATGGAGTTGTGGCACCAGCCTCTTCTTTGGTCGGAGAGATTGTTGTTTGCGTTAATCGGTATATCCGGTCCGATTTTTCATAAAATTTATCATAACTGAGTTCATAGAATACATACATTGAAATAAGCAGACAACAAGCTACCCCGATAGCCAGACCACTAATATTTATGAATGTAAATCCTTTACGTTTTAACAGGTTCCGAAATGCGATTCTTAGATAATTATAAACCATGCAACAATGCTGTTTAAGCAAACACCCGGCTGTGATTATCCGAATGTCATTACTTGATGATAATTTTGCTTCTATATAACAAGAGTGCTATAACACCAGATTGTTACACTGAAACTCGGTTTATTAAAAAAATCTAACACTACCCTTTACCTGGTTTCCAGGAAAGGCAGGATTTCTTCCCTCAGAAGATCGAAAATGGGCTCTTTATAACTGCGTCGTTGATCAGTGTTATACAATGTTGAGGTGATAACAACCACAGAATCAAGTTCCGGAATCATGAAGATGTACTGACCCCCGTGCCCCCAGGCAAAAAATGTCTGATAACTGCCAACCGGTTTACTCCACCACATATATCCGTAGTCGTAGGGGTTATAGTTGCTGCGTGTATACGTTTGAAAAGAGTCGCGCAACCAATCCCCGGAGACAATCTGTTGGCCCTCCCATCTACCACCGCCAAGGATCATCTGGCCGATTTTGAGCATATCTCGCGGTTTCAAAGCCAAGTTATTCCCCCCCATGTAATAACCCTGTGGATCTCTGTCCCAGCCGCCGGTTTTGATATCCATAGGTTCAAAAAGATATTTTTCTGCGAATGCTCTCGTACTCATCCCGCTGGCCCTGCTAATGATTACAGACAAAAGGTGGGATGTCCCTGTACTATACACCATTTTATCACCGCCCGGCTCCTCTTCAACAGACCGTTCAAGTGTGTAGTGAATCCAGTTGTCACTGGTTACCCAGCGTCCGTAATTGTGCATGCTTGTTGTTTCCAGGCCTGCACGCATTGTCAGCAAATCCTTAATAGTTATATTTTCCTTCACGGGGTTGGGATTGGCCTGAAAATAATCTTTGAAATAGGGGCGAATTGGCTGATTGACGCTATCGATATAACCTTCCTCCAGGGCAATCCCTGTCAGCAGAGATATGATGCTCTTCGAAGCCGACTTTATATTTATAGCATTGCCCGACTGCATACTACGAAAATACTTCTCACCAATAAGCTTACCTTCTTTCTGAATAAGGATACTCCTTAAGGAAGTAATAGCCTCGGCTTTATCACTAATATTGGAAAATGAATTTATTTCATTTTCTGAATGACTTGCTACAGCCTGTCCAAAAGAATGATTGGACAAAAACAAGATAAATATGGAAACAAGGATCCACGAAATGAAATTTCTCTCTCTGAACATGTTCATCTCTTCTTTTGATAGTATTTTATAAATATAATCTATCACAGTATATCAGCGTTCCGTTCTGCTGTCATTCAACGAATGATGAATTAAGAGAATTATATAAATGTCCATAGTTATTATTCTTATACCATGTGTATAAAATATAAATATAAGCAGAAGCCGAAGATGAAAAATTTTATTAAAAGCGCCGCTCCATAATCTTATTTTGTTACTCCGTCTAAAAGTTTTTCATATTCTTCATCATTCGGTTCCCACAGTTCAATTTTATTGCCTTCAATGTCCATAATATGAACGAACTTTCCGTATTCAAACTGCTCAATTTCATCCAAAACAGTTACGCCTTCTTCCTTGAGTTGTTGAACCAACCGGTCGAGATTCTGTACCCGGTAATTAATCATGAATTCTTTCTTTGAGGGTTCAAAATAATCTGTCGAAGACTTAAACGGACTCCATTGGGTGTAACCTTTCTTGTTTCTGTTATCGGCATGGCGCCAAATAAAATTAGTACCGTATTCATCTGTGCCCAGTCCCAGGTGGCGTGAATACCACTCTTTAAGTTCTTGTGGATTTTCACTTTTAAAAAACACCCCGCCTACAGAATGTACTCTTTTCCCGGAATCAAAATTCTTTCCGTATTCATTCTCTCCCGATAAAGCGGGATTGCCATATCCCCTGAACCAATAACCGGTCACGAATGCAATAATAACGGATAAAACAAATACTGCTACTTTCATATCCCTACCTCTTATTTTTTGTTGGTAACCCTGATTTCTCACCAAATATTTATTTGTGAAAAATTTCTGGTGTTATTAATTACTCATACAGATCATCAAGATCGGCATTGGAAAGATCGACGAAAAATTCACTTAATTTTTGCGTTGCATCTCTGAAAAAGATTTCTCCTTTTTCTGCTGTCGCTTTTTTCGGATTTCCGACACCGGTATCTTCGGTGACTTCCGACCATTTTCGTTCCGCCCAGGTCCACGACTCTCTCAAAGCACTGATCCTGAATTTGCGTTCGCGTCCATCCCCCGCCTCCTCCAGTGGTCGTACCAGGTCGGGGGCCAGATGCATAACAAGGCTGGTCTCCATTTCCTCGGCATGGTCGCCCTCCGGGTTTTCGAAGTATTCCTTTTTGTCCAGTGCCCTGAACCAGTTGCAAAGCGTAATAAACATTTCGGGATATTTTACACCAAGTTCGCGGATAATCGGTTTGAAGTTATTGCCGCCGTGACTATTAAATATCAACAGCTTATGGATTCCCTGCCGGTTTAAAACCTCGACGACATCATTCAGTACTGCAGCCTGCGTGCTGGGATGCATATTGATATCGAGTTTGATATCGGTTTGCCCGGTATTCACACCAAACGGGATGGTCGGCAAAACAATGACTTCAGCGCCCGCCTCCCATGCCAGCCGGGCGGCCTCGGCAGCGATGGCGTCGGCCTCAATAATGTCAGTGGCATAAGGCAGGTGATAATTATGCGCCTCGGTGGCTCCCCATGGCAGAACAGCCAGCTCGACGTGTTGGTCTTTCAACGTTTTCCAGTTTGTCTCAGCTAAGATGTAAGGGCGCATTGTTTTCTTTTTTCCATTTTTTAATGATTAAAAAATATAAGCCTTTTAACCTTGGGTTTGCCCCGAAGGGATCGCTTTGCGAGAACCCTGTCAGGGTTGGAACAAGCTTTTCAACTAAATTTCTTTCCCTTTTACAAATTCCTAGAATACAGATGACTTCATCGATTTTATTTTAATCAATATAGTATATAATTAAAAAGAGCGGATTAATTTTTGCCCGTGCTGAACGGTGACCAATCTTTCACACGTGCTGCTACAGAAAATCGTTCGTCCCACCGGAAGTAGAAAACGAAAAACACCGTTACCCTGGAGGTCAAGCTGATTGATAAGGCGCAAAAGGGCTTTAAGGGTGAATTCAGTTTCCAAAAAGAAGGAGCCGCCCGTAAACTGGCATCGATGATCGCCGGCTTTTACGGAGGTTGAAATTTTAATGGAAGTAAAATAAAAAACCCTCCAAGGGTTCTGAACCCTTGGAGGGTTTGTATACGGATTACAGAATGCGGGATTTTTCGATTGCAGATCCGTGGGGACACCTGCTGACGTCCGGAGAAGAATATGAATGATAAAAATTGGTTTTCCGATACCTTACCTTTTCATAAACCTGTCAAGTTTCCAAAAACCTGACAGGTTTGGTAATTACATGAAAAATGCAAGCTGAGTTAATTGAGTATTTGATATTTATCTGAATCAATAATCTTACGAATTTCCTCTAACATAGCCACCGGGGCATCATGCTCCGGCTGGGTACGATACAGAGAATCCACTTCATGGAGTTCCTCCATTTCCCCGACCTGTCGTTAATATCACCTTAACCAATGTTTTCAACTGATAAAAAGAGATAAGTGCTCCGAGTGAGTTGAGGATGACAAACGATTTAAATTAAGAATAACGTCTTTTGTGTAATTCCCTGGCATTTATTAACCTATTTTGAATAAAATAACGTTAGCTTCACCTGATTCTTACCCAATCATTATGGAAATTGTCTTTCTGCTTATCGGACTACTGTTTATATTTTTGGGTCTTTATCTTATTTGGGACCATCTCCAATTTCTGGCCACGGCACAGACTGTCCGTGGGACCGTGAAAGCTATTGAAAAACGCACTACTCCGGCTGAAAAATCCAAGAATCAGGGCGGACCTATGTATTACCCGGTGATCCAATATTTTGCCGAAGGCAAAACCCGTACCTTTACTTCCCGGTATGGAATGAGCATGCCGCAGTATGAAATCGGTGAGACACTCCCGGTATCCTATTCCCGAAGAGGAAACGAAGCCCGTATTAAACAGAAATCTCCCTATATCGTCGGAGGCATACTTGGAATAATCGGTATCGGCATGTGCGTACTCTTCTTTAACATTTTCAGTTTCTCATTCTGGTCGATGGTGATAGCTACAGTCGTCTCAATCAGCTTTTTACATTCAGGAATAAAGAAACTCCGGCAGCACGATATCAGTACACTCGACGAATTCCGGGAGGCTTTTCGTAATACCGATATGAAGACGAAAAGGGGGACCGACCCGGAAGAGGCTCAGATCATTATCGACAAACAACAGCTGACAGACCATATTTACAAAACTTCAAAATCCTTACGATGGGTTGGTCCGCTATTTACCATTATTGGAATAGCCACCTTGGGATTGGGAATTCATCTGGGGAAAGAACGAGCTGCTTTTCTGGAAGTAGCGCAAGCAGGACAGGGAGAAGTCATCTCGCTGAATTCGAAAAGCACGGATGACGGTCATGTCTATTATCCGGTCGTCAGGTATTCACCACCGGGAAGCGACCAAGCCGTCACTTTTGAGCACAATGTAGGTTCCAATCCACCTTCCTATACAGTGAGCGACCCGGTGACCGTGCTCTATCATCCCGATAACCCGGCCTACGCCATTATCGACACCGGTATCCTGAACTGGCTCGGACCCGGAATTGCTTTTCTGATGGGAATCGCATTCACAGCCGCGGGTATCTATTCAATCAATCACTGGGGCAAACTCAAAAAATCGCAAAGATATTTAGCTGAAGCCTGAATATTTGGTCTGTGAGATCTGCGGAATCTGCCAATGTGATACGTAATCCATAATACGTGAGAAATAGAACGCGGATGAGGCAGATAAAGCGAATTTGCGCAGATACATTTTTATTGAACCGAAAATCAAATTTGCGATTGTCTGTTCAATCTGTGTCATCCGTGTTCTATTGAACGAAGCAGCACTTCAGGGTACGGTTCACAGTTTTTCATTCCATCGTAAAAATTGACGAATAAATCTCCATTCCGTACCAGATATTGCCAATACGAATATTCTCATCGGGGGCATGCTGGTTATTGTCATGGTTGGCAATCGGGACGATGACCAGCGGTGTTTCCAAGACCTCGGTAAAGTTGTACAGCGGCAGTGATCCTCCGAAGGTCGGGTAGAGAATTACTTCTTCATCCCCGGCCTCGCGTATCGCCTCTACAATTTTCTGAGCCTCAGGCTGATCGATGGGTGTACGCATGGCAGGATATCCCCCGCCCCGGGTTACTTTGGCTATTTTTTTGTGCTTCAGGCGCGTTTCCCTGTCGGGATCTTCCCTGACAATATAATAGCCTTCTTTCCGAATGTGTTCCTCGACCAGATCTTTCATGTGTTCAGGTTCATTTCCCTCCGCCAGACGAATTCCAATGGAGGCTGTCGCCATGGCAGGTATCACATTCCGGGCTTCCGAACCTACGTTACCGCTCGCCAGCCCCTTGATATTCAGTGCGGGATACATATAGCTTTCGATCAAAGGACGGTTATCAAACTCCGACCAGGTCAACCCCAGTTCTTCGCGGATTTGATCATCAAAATCGGGCAGAGTGGCAAAAGCCTCACGGTCGACCGCGGTAATGGGCACTGTACTTTCGTAAAAACCCTCAATCAATACTTTTCCTTCATCATCCTTCATGCCGGACAGCAACTCCGCGAGCATTTGCCCCGGCACCGGCGACCACCCGCCATAGTGACCGCTGTGCAATGATCGATTTGCTCCATAAACCGTTACTTCCAATCCGGTGACCCCGCGAACGCCGAAAACCACCTGCGGACGCCCGCTCTGATGTTTGGGTCCGTCGCAAAACAGCCAGAGATCTCCCTGCAGCTTGTCTTTATATCGTTCAAGATACTCACGTAAATGCGGAGAACCTGCTTCCTCTTCGCCTTCGAAGAAAAATTTCAGATTGGAAGTGAGTGAGATGTCCGCTTCATTCAGTGCATCCAGAGTGGACAACAGGGCAGGTATGGGAGCTTTGTCATCTGAGGCCGACCTTCCGTAAATACGCCATTCCTGGTCGATCTCATCTCCGGGCTCCGGGAAAGCTATCGGTTTTCCGTCCTGCTCCATGGAGGTCGAATAGAGGGCAGGCTCCCATGGATCATGCGCCCAATTTTTGGGATCGACGGGCTGGCCGTCATAATGCACGTAAACTATCAGCGTACGTTCGGCACCGGGCGTTTCCAGTTCACCATATACCACAGGCGGCACATCGGGCTGTCCCTGAAGTTCGAGCAACTCCATCTGTACACCGCGCTTTTGAAATTCGTCCACCAAATAACCGGCGTTTCTGCGAATATTTTGTATATCGGAAGCGACATTTGGAAGAGTTAAAAACTCCCGGTAATCATGCAGGATACGGGCTCCATTTTCATCTTTAAATTCCTGCACGGCACGCACGGCTTCGGGTTGTGCCGAAGTGGTATATCCGGAAAGGAAACAAAACAACAGAAATAAGAATAAATTTTTCAAGCCACTCCTCTTTTGTCAATATTAATGACCGTAATAAAAGCCTTTCAAAGTATCATCGTCGGGCAGTTCCGATATCTGCCGGTCTCCATCTAAAAAACCAATGATTCTATCATAGACTTGTTCCAAAGTATCATAATCACCCTGTTTTGCAAAGATCGTAAAACTAAATCTTCGTTCTTTCCCTTCGTAAACCGTCACGCGATAATTGGATGCAATATCACAGTCGAGTCGTACTTCCATCATTTTATACTCAAAGGTATGAATGCGTTTGCCGAGCGGAACCCCCTTTTGCTCATTCTCCTTTACCTCTTCAATGACAGCTAAGATATCTATTCTGTCTGATGACTGCTGATTTTTGCTCTCCGCTGCAAAGATTTTTTTGAAATAACGTAACATAATAATCTGACTGAATTTATCAGATTATATGAAAATTTTTGCCAGTGTGGTAGGCTCCGCTTGTAAAGAAAATTTTTATTCGAGATTCAACGCCGGTGTTACCTCTCCCCGGTGACAGGTCGTACAGTTTACGGTGGGGTTGTCACTATCCAGATTGGCAACAGCAGGAAGCAGCTCATTGTTGATTTTTCCCGCCAACGCCATCATATCCCTGGTAATTTGTTTTTGGCGCTTATCTTCGTCAGCAAAATTATTTGGATTATGGCAATGCATACAGGTCACCCCAAGCGACCGGCTGAATCCAAATTCCATAATTCGCAACAGGCGTCCTGCCGGTACCTGTTGCATGACTTTGATATTCTGAAATACTTCGGAAGCGGGCTGATCCTCCATTCCTTTGATCTCTTCCCGTAGGGCAGCCAGTGCTTCTTCCTGATCGAATTCGGTAGTATCATTCCACCCAAAAATAATATCACTTTCTTCCCGGACTTCCTTTTCTATTGTTGACTTTTCAAAATTCCAGGCAACTGCAATCAGCAGAGTCAGCAATGGGTATAAAATTATCTGTTTCATAAGGTAATTTATTGGTTTTTTTTAGTCTTCTTCATTCAGCCGTTTCAGGGCAAGAGCAGCCCAGTCATTTTTTTTATCGAGTTCCACGGCTTTTTTAAAATATTCGATCGCTTGCATCTTATTGCCCAGACTTGCCTGTATTTCTCCGAGTGTCGTCCAGGAATGCGATGATCCAGGATACTCCTGTACATACAGTTCACCGGCTTGCAGGGCAGATTCATACTCTTTTCGTTGATAAAGCTTATTCACAAACAGATTGAGTTCCCGCTCCCCAAAGTTATATTGTTCCCGGTCGGTGTTCTTGAGGTTTTGATATCGTGCAATTGCCGCCCCATTCTCTGTCAGAGCTTTTTCCATTTCCTCGCCGATTGAGGGTTTTTCTCGGGAGCTATATGCGATTATTTCAAGGTTCCGGTTGGTTCCCAGTAACGTAAATTCGATATCCACTTCTTCCGATAAAACCGCCGGGCCCCAGGAATCCCCTCCAGTTACGTTAAAATCATTCCGGTTGATGGTAGTTTTTCCGGAAAACCCGATCCGTATATTTTCCCAGATCGAATCTGTCGTCCGGTTAAGAATATGCTGAAAAGGGATGGATACCCGTTTTGTAATCCCTTTTATGGTCAGATCGCCATGTAACAGATATCCATCCGGTGCAGCATCAACAGATGTGCTTTTTAAAAAAATCTCCGGGTACTCTTCGGTGTGTAAAAACCGTTCGCTGTTCAAATCCCTGTCTCTGAAGTCGCTCCCTGTATCGATAGATTGGGCCTGTATGCGTACGATGACTTCTGTTTTGGTTATATCCTCTTCATTGTACAGTATCGTTGCCGCATAATCATCAAAAGTACCTTCGGTTTCGACCATTCCAAAAACATCTACGGCAAATTTCAATGTAGAATGACTCCGATCCAGGCCAAAGAGCTCGCCATCCAGCAGTGCTATTCTATGCTCTGCCGACTGCTGACCCATAAGTTGCGAAACCAGTAAGCAGATCAGCAAAATAATATTGGATAACATCGTCAAAGTTTTTACGATAACAGATTTATTTGATTCCATATTTGTTATCTATATTATATTGGCAAGTCTTGCCATAGTTATAATGGAAACCTTAGGAATACTTAAAATTTTCTTAAGGCTTGGATATTGACTGGTTTTTATATGGAGAGTGAATTTCAAACTTCTTTTAGAATTGATGGACATACCATCTTTCCCAGCCGTAACCTGATTGTTACATCTGATGGAGAACAGTACATCGAGCCCAAGATCATGCAGGTGTTAATCCTGTTGGCTCAAGAGGCCGGCAATGTTGTATCCAGGGAGCAGATCCTGAATACAGTATGGCAAAGTACCTATATGAGTGATGAAGTGATTTCCAGAGCCATTTCTGAATTGCGTAAAGCATTTGGGAATGATGCCAGATCTCCAAAGATCATAGAAACGATCCCTAAAAAAGGATACCGGTTGATCGCTGAGGTTCAAGAGAGTTCGCTTGATGACCAAAATACCGGAAAAGAAGAAAAAGGCATCATAGAAAATAATTTTATGGTTTCTGGAGTTATTGCTGTTGTTGTTTTTATCTCTATTGCAGGCGGCCTCATTCTTTATAATTCAGGCAGCACCAGTCCCAATTTTGACAATCAACGTATTGTACCGTTTACCAGCTATCCCGGGGAGGAAGAAGATCCCGCTCTGTCGCCCGACGGGTCCCGGCTTGCCTTCACCTGGAACGGAGGCGAAAGTGGAGCTCAAAATGTATACGTTAAACTGCTGAACAGCGAACAGCCCCTGCAACTTACTAATTCAAGGCTGTACGAATTCAGCCCGGCCTGGTCGCCAGACGGCAGCCGCATTGCTTATGCCCGCTATTTTGAAGGCATTTTTGCAGTACCCTCTCTGGGCGGACCGGAAGTAAAGCTGACCGACATCGGCAACAGCAGTAATCCCGAACTGGACTGGTCGCCGGATGGCAACCGTCTCGTATTTTCTGATCGTTCTTCTGCCTCCGACCCTTATCGGCTTTACCTGCTCGATATAGAATCACACAAAAAACAATTGTTGACCGAACCCGAAAATCCTTTCCTGGAAGACAACTTTCCGAGGTTTTCACCGGATGGCAACCGGGTGGCGTTTCTGCGTGGTACGGAAAACTCAAACGATATATATGTTTATGGCATTACTGACGGCAAAACTCTCCGTCTCACCAGAGACAATCTGAATGTTGCTGGTTTCAGCTGGAATGGATCGGACAACGGCATTATTTATTCCTCGAACCGCGGCGGTACTTATGGACTCTGGGAGGCAACACTCGCCGACCGGAACATCAAGCCGCGCAATCTAAGTACAAGCAATCTCACCTATCCGACTATTGCCCGTAATGCAGACAATGCCCTGGCATTCATAGAAAAAGAAGAGGACAGTAACATTTGGCGCATTCCGATAGAAAACGAAACCGGTAAAATACGTCAGGTGCTGGCCTCTACCCAGCCCGAACACAATCCACGGTTCAGTCCCGACGGCTCCGGCATCGCTTTTGTATCCCTTCGATCGGGCACTCCTGAGATATGGATTGCGGACAGTCTGGGCAACAACTTGAGAAAAGTTACCTCTTTTCACGGACCTTATGTCAGTAATCCCCACTGGTCGCCGGATGGACAGTTTTTACTTTGTGACATCCGCGACGAGGGCCTAGCAGACATTTACGCTATTAATGTAGCAGAAGGAATTGCCCATCCCATTATTCAAAGCAATTCATCGGATATGCTCCCCCGGTATACCCGTGATGGTCAATCTTTTTATTTTACGTCCAACAGAACCGGTTCCTGGGAGTTATGGAAGAGTGATTTGGAAGGCCGCGATCCGATTCAAATTACTACAACGGGAGGATATGCTGCCGAGGAGTCCCTGGACGGCAGCCTTTACTATTCCAAAATAAATGAGTTTGGGATTTGGCGAAAACGGCCCGGCGACGATTCCGAACAACGGATTTTTGACCTTTCCGGCATTAACCGGGCCAACTGGTCCCTCACCGGCAGGGGCATCTACTTTATCGATTTCAAAAAGAGCGAATCCTGGCTGCAGTTTTACAGCTTTACAGACGAAACAGTCGCCGAAATACGAAAACTGGATAAAACCGCAGTTTGGTATCAGGCAGGATTAACGGCTTCTCCGGATGGCAGCCACCTGCTTTACACCCGGCTGGATCGCCAGGATCATGATATTATGGGAATCAGGAAAGTGGAATGAGTCTCATTTCCCCTGGCCTGATTTTGTTACTCGATCACTTGTAAAACGAAACGTTACCGGAATTTTGTCTTTATGGGGGGTCCCGATATGGTAAAGTTCCCAGTCAGCATCAAAGTTCGATATTCGTTCTCTGAGCAGGTTTACCAGACCTTCGGTGCTGCCATTTGGCAGCTATTACTACTTCCGGAAAATGTTCGGCTGTTTGATTGAATCGCTCCGGTCCCGGGGCCATGTCACCGAAATTAAAGAAATTCACACCAATCCGATAGATACGATCCGAATGCTCAAAATGGCTGTCATAGCTCCATTCCTGGTACACCCATGAACCGATAACGATCGCACTGGCCAGCCCGACCGCCAACCCGAAAATATTAATAAAAGAATAGATGGAATGGCGGCGGATATTCCGAAAAGCTATTTTAATATAGTTTTTAAGCATATTTGCCTCTTATTCATTGCCAGAGATTAGTTGTTGAAACATCCTTTGAGGCGATCGATGTCACCTGTACTATTATATTCCAACAATCGTACCAAAAATGTGAGCAACCGTTTATTGCGCGATAAGATGGGTAAGTAGGAAAAAACTGTTCATAATCTAACATTGCCTGTTCAAAAACAAACAGCTACTAATCGCCTGAGAACCTTACAGTGTTATAAAAAGCATTACTTCCTGGAGACCTGTCAGGTTTTCAAAACCTGACAGGTCTGGGTCATTCGCCCAGATCCTGGTACGGGTCTTCCTCGATAATAGCTCCATCCTTCAAATTGACGATCCGGTTTCCATAGGAAGCCATTTTTTCGGAATGGGTAACCTGGATAATCGTTACGCCTTCCTCCTCATTCAGCTTCTTGAATAATTCCATAATCTGCTCACTCTGCTCGGAGTGCAGGTTGCCGGTCGGCTCATCGGCCAGAATTAATTTCGGGCTCCCGATCAGCGCCCTAGCAACTCCCACGACCTGCTGCTGTCCGCCGGAGAGCTGCGGTGGAAACAGGTCCTTTTTGGCCACAATATTGAAACGGTCGAGCATATCGGCCACCATCGCTTTCCGCTGCTTTCCCTTTACCTTCCGATATAACAACGGCATTTCGATATTTTCATAAACCGTCATTTCATCAATCAGATGATATGCCTGGAAAACAAAACCGATATGGGATTTGTGATAATCGGATTTTTGCTTTCCGCTGAGATCATGTACCTGGTCGCCGAGAAAATAATACTCCCCTTCCGAAGGCTCATCAAGAAAGCCCAAAATATTAAGCAGTGTAGACTTACCCGCACCGCTGGGACCCATCACTGTAATAAATTCACCTTCTTCGATATCCAGATCAATCCCCTTCAGGATAAAGGTCCGCTGGAACCGCTTGTCGATGTATTTGTCTATGTTTCTGAGTTTGATCATCTGTGTGTAGTTAATTATAAGCTTTAATAAAGTATTTCCCTTTTAGTGAAGGCAAAGCGCAGAGAGCAAAGGGCATAGCGTTTATATATTGCTGGTTTTCGCTATGCGCCATGCTCTATGCGCTATGCCCATTCATTCACTCCGTCCGAAGAGATTTCACAGGATCCAGCCTTGCAGCTTTTACAGACTGAAAACTTACGGTTAACAGCGCAAAAACTATGGTAATTAATCCGGCCAAAAGAAATATACTCCATTGTATTTCAATTCTGTATGCAAAATTCTGTAACCAGCCGGCCATAACGTACCAGGCTGTCGGGACAGATA
>CAZPWQ010000069.1:0-18196 GCA_964590495.1 uncultured Balneolaceae bacterium | reverse complement strand
GCCCTCCCCTGTCACCCATCGTAACAATGCCCGGCAGTGCCTGAAGATAACCGGCCAGATCACCCGTACCGGAAGGCGACGGTACTCGTTGGATATCCTCGGAAGAAATTCTCTGCCGGCCGGCCTCCAGGCGTGCCACACCCCCCGTCGGGGCAACAATTACTTCATCGAGTTCTTCCTCAATTGTAGACAGAGCTATACTGACGGTCCGGATTTCGCCTCTGGCAAGTGTAAGAGTGTCTTCATGCGTCCGATAGCCGATATAGCTGATTCGAAGAGCATAAGTATCCGGCTGCAGACTGGTAATTTGATAAAATCCGTTTTCATCTGCGGCCATCCCCCTGGTCTGGATATCAGGAGGTTCCAGCTTTTGCAGAGAAATATTAGCGCCTTCCAAAGGCTGTGCTGAAGAGCTGTCGGTAACGATTCCCTGGACTGTTGAATTTTGGGCTATAGCTTTCGTTGCAGCTGATACCAGAAAGATAACAGAAATTAACAGCAACACGATTGTTCTGAATAAGTGCTTTCTCATATTTTTGGTGCTTTCCTGGCTATTTCACAGAGTTTCACCCCCGATGGGATGCCCAGGGCAAAAGAATCACAAAGGACCACTGAGAAAATGATGTGATGCTATAGGCCTGAAATAAAACAAACTGCCGCCTTTTTATGACGACAGTTTGCTAATGAATTGCCCTTATTTTAAGAGAAATTAAACAGATCTATCGGTTTAATAACCCGGATTTTGCTCCAATAGATCATTACGGTTTATCTCGTCATTGGGAATCGGAGCGAAATAATGGCTGTCATTCCAATCCCTGTCCTGAACATGGAAAACCTCATAAGAAAAATTGGAATACGTACTTCTCCGTCTTCGATCTGTAGCATCTGCTGTAATCCTGATACCTTCAGCGTCATGATATTTATCAGGTGCGATCATCCATCTTCGAATGTCAAAGTACCTGTGATCTTCACCGAACAGTTCAATGCGACGTTCATTCTGATAGCGTTCGACCAAAGCCTGTCCGCTTTCGGTAATATCAGGCATACCTGCCCGGTCTCTGATCTGGTTGAGAACGGTACGTGCATCGTCTTCCTCTCCCAGTGCGATAGATGCTTCCGCATAATTCATCAGGATCTCACCATACCGGAATATCGGCCAGGGAGTTTCTTGTCGCTCCTGGGGCGGCATTGTCGGGTCGATGAATTTTCGAAGGTAATAACGGGATACACTGCCGTTCCAGTCTTCGATGGGACCACTACGAGTATCTACACCGGGAATTTCCTCTCCGTCTATGACTACGTGTTCGAATGTCTGAATGATACCGTCCACATCGTAAGGCTCACGGAAAGATGGCGGTTCGAGCCAGGGAGCTCCGTCATGAAGGATGGAGGCATAAAAACGCGGGTCACGATTTTCAAAAGGAGCATCAGCATGTGCAGGATTGCTCCAGTCGAATTCGGTACCGTCTTCCATTTCATAAGCATCTACAAGTGACTGGAGAGGAGTATTTCCAGCCCAGCCGCGGTATCCGTTAGGACCATTAAACTGGTGCGGAAGGAAGGCATCGTCCCAGTCCCTGCTAGACAGGAAATACCGGTTCATTATCGCCTCTTCGTGGTCTTCATTCACAATAAACAATTGCTCATAATTGAAAGCCGGGTCATCGTGCCGGTTGAAAAGACTATAGCGGCCCATATCCATCACTTCCTGAGCAGCATTTTTGGCTGCACGGTATCGTGCCTGCTGATCTCCTGATGTATAACCGGTTAATTCGGTTCCTCCAACAGGATTATCAAACAGGTCGCTGGCAGCATGAAGAAGGATTCTTGCCTTTAAAGCCATTGCAGCACCTTTGGTTGCACGTCCCAGATCCCTGGACTCCTCTGGAAGCATGGCAGCTGCATTTTCGGCTTCATCAACAACGAAGTCGACACTTTCCGCAAAGCTGTTTCGTGCTACCAGCATATCATCATCCAACTCGAATACATCGGTGATGATCGGTACACCACCATAGTTACGGACGAGATTGTGATAAAAGAAAGCTCTGAGAAAATGAGCCTCGCCTTTAACATTCTCCTTAAAGTCGTCTGTAACATTCGCATCATCAATATTTTTCAATACGATATTAACTTGCCTGATAGCACTGTACAAATGACCCCAGCGATAATGTTCGAGATCACCGCGATTCCATGCCGCGAGGTTACTGGGGCTTGAGGTACCCTGAACCACATCAATGGTTCCGTAACCGTGAATAAAATGCATATCATCGGAAAGAGAAGCGAGTTTGACTTCCCGCAGTCCGTGATTCATTCTTCTGTAGATATCAGAAAGATAGAGATCAATCAAAGCGGGGTCTTCCCAGACAGTGGCATCAGAAATCTGATCTGTAGGGCTGATGTCCAACACGTCCTGATCACATGAACCAAGTACCAGTACAATGCACAGGACTCCAAGTATTTTATATTTTAGTTTTTTCATAGTATGTAAGTTCTTCATAATTATTTATTTATGACCGATTATAACCTTTATGCAAGAACAGGTAGAATTTCCCGGCCATTAAAAATGACCGGGAAATATCCTGTTTTTAGAATGACAAAGATAAACCGAGATTAACGACCCTTTTCTGGGGATAAAAGGAACCCGAAGCATTCCGGGCTTCCGGATCCATCCAGAATTCACTGAAGGTCAAAAGGTTAAATCCATTTGCATATACCCGCAACCTGTTTAAACCAACTCTTTCAGTGAAAGAATCAGGCGCATTATAACCAATTTCCACATTTTTAAGTCGAACATAGTCCGTGTTCATATAGAAATGAGTATTTTGCTGGGAGATCCAGTACTCTTCTTCACGCTGGAATGCTCTCGGTCCCGAAGCATCGGGATTGTCCGGTGTCCACCGGTCTTCCGCAAAATCCTGGAAGTAGTTTCCGAAATCACCGGATTGTGTCTGGACCCACTGCGAAGCACCGGCAGCACCCTGGAATAATATGGTGAAATCAAAAGCCTTGTATTGGCCATTGAGGTTCAATCCGCCGTTCCATGTTGGTGTTCCGGTTCTTTCTACACGAATTCTGTCATCGGCATTAATAACGCCGTCGCCGTTAATGTCCTCAAAGATAAGGTCACCTGGTCGCGCTCCGGGCCAGCTGGGATAACTGTCAACATGCTCCTCGTCGCGGAAAACTCCGATCGAATTATATAACAGGGGAGTATGCATCATCCTTCCTGTAGATTGTTGCCATTCGGGAGCTCCGGGGGGCTCGTCCCAGAACTGGATCTCGTTCGTGGCATATCCACCGTTTACTGATATGTCCAGCAGGAATGACTGACCCACCTGCTGTCTCCAGCCGACAGTTCCGTCAAAACCGAAGCTTTTAACTTCGCCGATATTTTCTCTGGGCAGACTGAGGCCGGCCGTTTGAGGAACAGAGGCATTTCTCCACCACAGAATATCTTCTCTGAGATAATTGAAATAATCGAATTCCAGGGACAGTTTGTTATCAAACATCGCAGCTTCAACACCTACGTCAAACTGGTTGGCAACTTCCCAGGTAACTGCCGGATTGGGCGTGCGTCCGGGAAAGATACTCTGTTGTGACGTATGGTTGAATACATATCCGCCACCGGTTTGAAAGGTAGACAGAAACTGCCACTCGTCAATACGGTCATTTCCGGTTTGTCCCCATGAGGTGCGCAACTTTAATTCGTCGAAAAAGCTACCTGTTGATTCCTGGAACCAGTCTTCCTGGGTCAATCTCCATCCTGCAGATACTGAGGGGAAGAAACCGAACCTGTTACCTTCAGGGAAGATATAGGAACCGTCGTATCGGGCTACAAATTCAATCAGGTATTTGCTCTGATAGTTGTAATTCAACCGGCTAAAGATATTTTGGCGAGCACCTTCGCTGGGCAAATTGGGCCTGCCTCCGCCTTCAATTTCCTGTTGGTCCTCGCCACCCGCGCTGAGCTGATCAATTTGAGTAGATGGGAAAAACCTTCTGAACGCCATGAATCCCGAATTGTTGAATGTCTGGCGTTCAGCTCCGAGTAAAATACTGTAAGAGTGATCACCCAGATCCTGCTTATACGTACCGACAATGTTCAACAGTGTATTGTCGCCCTCTCGAGACCATTGACGCAAATTTGCATCCTGGTCGGGTACAAGGCTTTCATTGAACACCGGTTCTCCGCTGGTGTCCATACCATCAGCTTCTCCGTCTCCGTCAGTGTCAAATCCTGCCAGATCAAAAAGCGACCATGGTGTTTGCCACAGTTTGCGCTGTTGGAAATCTTTATCAAAAGAAGCTGTTCCGGAAAAAGACAATCCTTCGACACCGGGAATTTCAACTTCAAGCTTCAGGTTACTTTGGAAATAATACCGCTCGTCATCGTCATAGCCTGTAGCATCCGTACCCGTTACAACAGGATTCACCCCGTTCTCGATATCCGGCGCAGGCAATCCGTTCGGCCAGAATCCTTGTTCGTTGGGTTTTCCCCTCATCAACATACGGAATGTCTGATCGGCACCTGCGGTCGGATAGTTTCGGTCTTCAAGCCGGCCTAATACATCAAACGATAGCTTGATATTGTCAGAAAGTTGCCCATCTATATTACTGCGGAAACCATATTCATTATAGCGTGTGGCACTGTTTTCATAGAAACCGTCTTCCGTCAATCCGTTTAAAGAAAGATAGTACTGAATATCCTGGCTTCCGCCTGAAACAGACATATCGGTTCTTGTCTGGAATGACATCGGCTTCAGGGCTTCATCAAACCAGTCGGTATCGGGACAGAGCCAGGGATCCTGCTGGTTGGCGTGGCAGTTGATTTCTGACTCGTTATAACGGTCGCCACTTCCCCTGTAGTTGTCGATTTCGTTCAACATCGTCATATAAGTGGCGGCATCAGCCATGTCGGGAATACGTGTTGGCTGGTTAAAGCCCTGGTTGACATCCAGTGAAAACTGTGGAGCACCTTCGCGACCTCTTTTGGTGGTGATTAGAATCACACCGTTAGCTGCCTGTGCCCCGTATATGGCTGCCGATGCATCTTTCAATACACTGATATTTTCAATATCCCTGGGGTTCAGGCGATCTAGCCCGCCGGCCCTGTTCGGAACTCCGTCAATAACTACTAAAGGATCGTTATTGTTAAGGCTGTTTTCCCCGCGAATACGAATAGTGGCACCATCCGCACCGGGTTCACCGCTTTGATTTATGGTAACGATACCGGGAAGCTGGCCTGACAAACTATTCGCCATATTCGTAACAGGAATCTTTTCCATACGAGTACCGGAAACTGAACTTACAGAACCAGAAAGTGTTTCCCGTGTTTGAGTACCATACCCGACAACAACAAGTTCATCGCCTGAATAGGTTTGCGGCACCATACTAACTTCAAGTTCCGTCTGTCCGTTAATCGGTACTTCCTGCGTGCGGAAACCAATAAAAGAAAATATGAGGGTGTCTTGCAGAGTAGGAACCTCCAGTACAAAAGTACCGTTGCCCGTGGAAGAAGTACCCCGAGTGGTTCCTTTAATGGAAATGTTGACCCCAGCCAGGCTTTCTCCCTGACTATCTGTTACCGTTCCCGTAATGGTTTCATCAAGAACCGGCTGCTTTTCTTCTTTAGCCTCTTTCACAATTCCGAATACACGGGCATCCAGCTGTTTTAACGTTAATTGATGTCCCCCAACAACATTGTAGATGACATCTAACACATCACCTGTCAAAACCAGCTCGTTTTTCAACGTTTTTGATTCAATCAGGTAATCTTCATATAGAAAAGAGACATTAAAATTTTCTTCCACCGCATCCAGAGCACTGCTCAGGGATGTACCCGGCTTTAATGTCTCCGCTTTATTTATCTTTTGATCGCTTAGCGTCAGGACCTGGCTAATGCCTTCCTGAGCGTGAGCCACAGCTCCAGTGGCACCGAACATAATCAATACCGCTAATAAGTATTTAAGTATCTTCATAACATCACTATCCTATTTAATTGTGGTTATTTGTCATCGTTATGGTTTGTTGGGTTGTATCAGTTGATCATCTTTTATGGGTTATGTTTATTATTAAGCTAGTTAACACTACTATTAAAGATCACTTCGTCACCGTTTTGTGTTGCTTCAATCTGCAGTACTTCAGAAATGGCCACAAGCAAACGGTCCATACTTCTGAAGTTTATCGTTCCGGTAAGTTTCCTGTCATATAAATCGGCATCATTAACTTTCACATTCATCCCGTACGTCTTGCTGATCTTATCAGCTAAAAAACTAAGAGGAGTACCATCCAATACCAGCTTCTGCTTTGTCCACGAGGTATATACTTCCGTGTTGACTTTTTTTATTGATAACAATTCATTGTTAAACTCGGCTAACTGATCGGTCTGCAGACTGATCAGTTCTTTTTCCGGGTTGGTCCCCGGCAGATTCCGCTCAATATCAACAGATCCTTCTTCCAATACGACCCGGGTCCGGTTTTCATCTGCATCAACAACAAACCTTGTACCGGTTACCAGCACGGTACCATCTGAAGTTTTGACTTTAAAAGATGGGTCGTCAGATGATTTTCCCGGTATGTCAAAATAAGCTTCACCCTGCAGATTGATTTCCACTTCAGAATTTTGAACCCAGCCATCTGTATATACAATAGAAGAATTGGCCCCTAAAATTATAGTAGAACCGTCTGTAAGACTTATCTTTTTCTGTTGACTATATACCGTTGTCACCTCCTGCCATACAATTTCAGGTTGTTCAGTTTGCAATTTATTCTGCTGCCATTGCATAGCAAAAAAAGTGGTGATAGCGCTAACAAACAAGATAACAGCTACCCTGTATCCCCATACCAAAGGAGGAGTTTTTCGATGATTATTCATCTTTACAAAATGCGATCTTTTTATTTGTCCATAGAGCATATTCCATTCCTCAACAGTATCAGCCTGTTCGAGAAAGTTCGGTGCGATTCCAATCAACTCTGCCTGGGCTTTAGCTGCAAGCTTTCTGTTGTACTCACTTTTTTTACACCAAGTATCCCATATAGAAGCCTCTGGTTCTGATCCCGTTCCCCTGGCCCATTTTCTAAAAGAAGGATACGAAAGCAAATCATCAATAGAATTTATCCCATCACCCATAATCTGTATTTATTCTAATTTGTAACCTGCAAACTACTCATCCTCATCACTATTGTATTATTAAGAGTATTTTTAAGTTCTTTTGTACTCTATATTTCTAAAACAATTATGAATGAGAAAGATAAATACGCATTCAAATAAGGATAATGCGATCCTCAGCTGTTTCAGATACAGAAAAGACAGTAAGGCCGGGTAATCTTCCTAATACTATTTTCTTGATAAAAGCAAAAATTATACTGTCTCACCGAGAAATCAGACAGAGTGTGGCCAGGCAAGAAGTAAAAAGCAAGAAGCTAGACGCCAGACAGGGGAACTTGTTAAAAAGTATGGGTGAGGAGTTCTTTCTCATTCTCGTCGAAATACATTTTCAAAGCCTCAACCCCGCCATAGACATAATTTCGGGCTGTTTGATAATTTATCGACATAATTTGCTGAATCTCATCATACCCCATTCCATTAAAAAACTTTAAAAAGACAGCTTCTTTTTGCCTGTCAGGCAGTTGATTCAAAGCTTTCTCCAGTGCTGCCCCACATTCAATCTTTCTTTCTCTTTGAATAAAAAGTTCTTCCGAGTTGAAGCGTATGCTTGGGGAGTAATCCTGAATAGTATCGGTAAGCATTTCTCTTTTATTGCTGTTGAGCAATCTTATTAAATCCCGTCGAAATGAGATCCACAGGTAAGATTTCACCGACTGAACTTCATTTAAATGCTGCCGGCGATCCCATATTTTGAAAAAAAGATTATGTATACAATCTTCAACTAAAAACCTGTCACGGCTCAATTTTATTCCATAATTATAAAGATGGTTGTGGTGGCGAAGGAAAAGTGTTTTCAGGGCTTTGACATTATCTTTCCTGAGTTCTTGCCAAACTCTTTCATCAGAAAATCCCTCGTCATATTTTTCACAATAGTACCGTTTTTGCATCTACTGTTCCCCTATAATTTGCATCTATGTTTTCCCCCTATAAAAAGCTGAAATTTAAACTACAGATGTCAGCTAAATTTAGATACTTCTTACAAGACAATAGAAATATTTTGCACAACTTTCAACAAAGAGTTTATGATATTATTATAGAAAAATTCGAAAAGGGAAAATCCTAAATTCGAATGTTCAAAATCCTAAACGGCTGCTATCTTTAAATAACCAGCCCTCTAATAAATTATGGCCAGATATGATATATTCGACTGAGTAAACAAACAATAACCTCGGATGTTTCGAAGTTTCTGTAAAATGAAGGTCAGGAATTGTATAGCTCTTCCCTTATTTCTCAAGAGTGATAGAAGGATTTTATTCCTCCAATTCTCTCACCCAGATATTTCTAAAACTCACTGGATTTCCATGATCCTGCAGCATGATAGGTTCTTTATCGGGATGGGCTTCATATTCGGGTTCGCCTATAAAAACTGTTCCCCCTTCTAATTCAACATCGTCATGCACAAGAATTCCATTCCAGAAAAGAGTTATTCGTGCCGGCGAATCTACGTTACCGCTATCATCAAAAACTGGTGCGGTATAGACCATATCATAACTCTGCCACTCCCCCGGTTCGCGGGCAGCGTTTACCAAGGGAATATGCTGTTTATAAATACTTGCAGCCATCCCATTGACATACGTTTCATTTTCATAAGCGTCGAGTACCTGTACTTCATAGCGTTTTTGCAGAAATATGCCGCTATTGCCTCTGCCCTGTCCATCACCTTCTATCTTTTCAGGCGAACGCCATTCGATATGCAGTTGTACGGAACCGAATCCCTTTTTAGTTTGAACACCCCCGCTTCCACCCACCACAGTCATATGATCATCTTCCAGTTTCCACTTCGGCTGATCGCCGTCAGCTGTTTCCCATTGTTCAAAGGTGTTACCATCGAATAGAACCACTGCGTCGGATGGCGGTGTTGTCTGATTTAAACCTCCGGGATCCACTTTAGGAGGTACCGGTTCCCAAACTTCAGTATCCTCAGGTCTCATTTCCTGTTCCTGGGCACAAGATACAGTCGTCATTGTAAACAGGAATAATATTGTAAACAGGAATAATAAAACGAGCGAAGACATTCCAGCGGCAGAGAACAACTTTTTCATAAAAATGGGATTTGGTTTTTAAGGTAAATTCAAAATAAATGAACAGCTTGTGAAGCTAAAAAGCAAACCTGTCAGGTTGATGTAAATCTTTGAAAGAAGTATTTAGCATCATTATTCCACCCACCAGCCTTTCGTGACCGGAGGTCACCAGTATGCGTTCCGCACCAGAGGGGCGGAACGAGGAGTTAGATATGAAAGTTTGTAGGTGAAAAAGGTGTATAAAATTATCTCCCTCCACACCCCATACTCGTGCCGGACCTCTGGTCCGGTACGCCCGGACCGCCACCTCCGGTGGCAGATAGTTTACCCAATAATTAGAAGTAAAATTGCAGGAACAGCTTTTCTTCATTATTCTATTAATTGATTTTCTAAAGTAATCCATTAATCTGAATCTATAATCTGGTAATCATATGCATTATTCACGCCGATCTTTTTTGAAAACCTCCGGACTTCTTGCTTCCGGTGCAGCTCTGAGCAGTCTTCCTTTTTTAAATTCCTGCGCATCAACGACACGGGATACTCTTCCGTTTGGACTTCAGCTGTATACTCTCCGGGATGTTTTACCTGATGACCCGGAAGGAGTGTTGAGACAGGTTGCCGAATTCGGGTACAAAGAGATTGAAAGCTATGAAGGACCGATGGGGATGTTCTGGGGAATGGGTAACACCGGCTTCGGACAGTTTTTGGATGATCTGGGAATGAAGATGATTTCAAGCCACGCCAATGTATTTGAGGACACAGAACGCAAAGCGGATGAAATTGCAGAGGCCGGTGGTGACTATATCATTTCTCCCTGGATCGGCCCTCAGGAGAGCCTGGATGATTTCCGTGAAATAGCCGATCGGTTTAATGAAGTCGGGCAAATTGCCCGGGATGCCGGTATCAGGTTTGCCTATCATAACCATGCCTATTCATTTGAAGAACAGGAAGGTGAAGTACCACAGGATATATTGATGGAAGGCACGGATCCTGACCTCGTTGATTTTCAAATGGATATTTACTGGGTGGCGGCTGCCGGGGCAGATCCTGCCGAATGGATCAACAAATATCCGGGACGTTTTACTTCCGGTCACGTTAAGGATCTCTCCGGAGGTGAAGAGCCGGAATCCACCATTCTGGGGACAGGTACTATCGATTTTCCGCCTTTGTTAAAATTGGCCAAAGAAAATGGCATGGAGTATTTCATCGTAGAACAGGAAGCCTATACAGGAACTACTCCGATTGATGCCGTTCGGGAGAATGCATCCTATATGCAGGGCCTGGAAATATAGATTCGAACACTTTTATGCCAATGTTCGATATTACGCTGCCCTTCAAAGCTGTTACACCCTAGTGAGCAAGGGCAATATTGGTAACCAATAAAAGCTGTTACACAGAGTTACGCAAAGGATCACAAAGGACCACAGAGGAAGACCTGCAAGAAGTAAAAAGCGAGAAGCAAGAAGGAGTTATTGGTTATTTCTGTAATTTGTAATTGTGCAATGGTACCGAAATAAGATATAGAATCCTTTGTGTAACTTTGCCTTGGGCATCCCTACGGGGGTGCTCCCTTGCGAAAACTCGGTGATACAGGCAAGGAAGCACACATACCGCTGTTTGTGGAAACAAGCGAAGTGAAATGCATGCAAATACATATTAGTCACCATTAGCGGGACGATTTAGAAATATAAATGTCCCTTGTTTATTACTGGTGACAATATCAGGATACCCATTTCCGGTTAAATCACCGGTAGCAATTTCTACGCCGATGCCCGAATTATCATCAACGAGATATGGGATGAAGTTTGCCCGACCTTCCCCACTGCGAACCAGCTTAAACCAATAGACAACAGCAGGAGCATTGGGTTCAAATCCTCCCAGAGGTCCGTGGGCCCAAAAACGTTTTCCGGACACCAGATCCTTGATGCCATCGTTGTCGATATCCACCAGTTCCAGGGCATGGGGCTGTGAAAATCGCACGCCATGCGGATTATCCCCGAGAGATTCTCCCATAATAAGTCGTTGCTCAAACTCAACGGCTTCGCTGCCGGCTTCGCTGCCGGGTACCTGCCGGTACCAGGCCAGCCCCCAGCCGTGGGCATCAAGCGTGGAAATAACGTCCTGATGACCATCATCATCTATATCATAGACATACATCTGGGCTCCACCGGGACTATCAGTGCCGAAATCGGCTTTATTGTATTCCCACCGCTCCCCCGGGTTATCTGGACCGGGATTCTTCCACCAACCTTCTTTCTTTATAACATCTTCCAAACCGTCTCCGTCAATGTCGCCGATGCCAAGACCATGGGTAAATTTGCCCCAGTCATTTTGCTCTGATATGCGGTTAAATGACCAGGGTTGAGTCGGATCATTTGAATCCGTCGAGGCGTATCCCAGGTATCCGTCGGTATGAAATACGAGCTCTAACTCACCGTTACCGGTCAGATCATGAAAGGTGGGTGATTCATTATCTACCCGGGAATGAATCAGATGGCGCTGCCAACGCTCCTCTCCGTCCTGAGGATTTTCATACCAATAGGCTTCCTCGCCGGGAAATCCCACTATTAATATGTCATTCCATCCATCTCCGTTTACATCGTGGACCTCCACGATAAAGTTGTCGGAATAGTTGCGCGGATCAAACATCTGCGGCTCATAAAATGCCTGACGGGTTTCGAAATCCGGCCCCTCATACCAGTAAGGACCGGCAACGACGTCAGGGTTACCATCCTGATTAATATCACCTATACCCGCACCTTCGGCGTAAAAAGTGGATGAGATCTGGAGTTTTTCAAATGAATGCAGCCCTTCGCTTTTTTGCTGCCCATAGGCCTGCTGGCATAACGAAAAACCACAGATACAAGCTGTGATAATAGTAATAGCCTGTATGTTCATAGATATATTAGCCATCTTTTTAGTGTTTTAAGGTGATTGATCAGTCTGTTTACCGAGAATCAGGTCAAGTTCCTGCCGGGCCTGATCGTAGCGATCCTCGGCTGGTTTATTCCGGAGTTCCTGCTCTGCCTTTTCGAGCGTCTGTATAGCCTCCGGAGTTCCAATTTCTCCAATACGCTTAATCGTATGAGCCAGGATCTTGGGCAGCTCGGCATTCATAGCCAAATCCAGGGACCGGTTCATATCAATTTCAACCAGAGGTTCGGCCCCGTACCAAAGCATCAGCGGCAGGTTGTGGTCGCCGGCATCCTCGGTGTGGGTGTAGAGGCCTTCCAGGATATCCCATCGCCGGGCGGGCTCGATGCGCTGCAGGGCAGAGCTCAGATACAGCCTTACAAGAGCCGAAGAATCATCCCCGGCCATCTGTGCAAATTTTTGAAGGCCCCGGCCGGAAACCTCTTCATCCTCTGCCAGCAGTTGAACAGCCCAACCTCTGATGTTCTCGTTGTCGTGATTGAGCAGATCAATCAAATCATCGTCGGTCACCCCTTCCGTCACATGCAGCGCCCACAGGGCGCGCAGCTTGCGCGTTATATCGGGATTATCATGTAAAATCTCCTTCAGGGCCTGGTGGACCTGCTCGTCGGGGCCGCGCTCGTGCAGGATCCGGCGGGCGTGGCGCACGTACCAGTCGTTGGTATGCAGCTGATAGTCGACCAACTCCAGGCTCGACTTCTCCGACAAATCGATCCGGATAAATTCATCCTGCTCATGGCTGACCTTGTAAATGCGCCCGAGTGTTTTATCGTGTACATCCGGGTTCGGGCTGTGGCACTGATTCTTATCGTACCAGTCAATGGCAAAGACCGCCCCCCCCGGCCCGTAGCGGTAATCCAGCCATTGCGACCAGGAGTCGTTGGTCATCAGAAAATCTTTTCCGTGGCGGGCGTTGTAGCCGGATCCTTCCCGCTCGATAATGTCGCTGTTGACCCGGTAGCCGTGGATGTTATTCATAAACAGGCGGTTGCGATCCACCTGCCAGTGCTCGGCTCCCAGGTAAAACATCGCCCCGGCATGGGCATGGCCCCCTCCGGCCTCACCGGAACGTAAGTTGCCCGCATGTGGCCCGTGCTCTCCCACCCAGTGCACGTGATCGCCGTGGGTCTTTATATCATCATAGGTGTACGGGTTGAAATGCTCCCCGGCCTGCCGCTGGAAACGCGCCCCCTGAATCACATGATAGAGATGGGGAATCACGCAGGCTGTCATAAACAGGTGCCCGTAGTCGTTGAAATCAATGCCCCAGGGATTACTGGTGCCATGAGCAAATACCTCAAATTCACGGCGGGTCGGATGATAGCGCCAAACGCCGGCATTCAATTTCTGGCGCTCCTCTTCCGGAGTCCCCGGCTTGCCCACATTGGAATGAGTGAATACCCCGTGGGTACCATACAGCCAGCCGTCCGGTCCCCAGCGAAAACTGTTGAGGGTCTCATGGGTATCCTCATAGCCCCATCCGTCCAGCAGAACTTCCGGATCGCCGGCCGGCTTATCACCACTCTCATCGATGGGGATAAATAAAAATTCAGGCGCCGCCCCTACCCAGACGCCCCCATGGCCGACTTCAAGGCCGCTAACCAGGTTCAGTCCTTCGATAAAGACCTTGCGGCTGTCGAGTTTGCCGTCGCCGCTGGTGTCTTCGAAGATAAGGATGCGGTCCTCCCCTTCTCCCTCCGGGGCGCGCTCGGGGTACGTATGCGCCTCGGCCACCCAGAGGCGCCCGCGATGGTCCATCGTAAAGGCGATCGGACGTACTACATCCGGTTCGGCCGCCGCCAGGGTTACAGAGAATCCATCCGGCAGATCCATCTCCCCTGCGGCATCCTCACCTGAAAGCCCGGCATTTCCAATTATATCCCGCGGGGGAAGAATGGTGATGTCGTCAGTTCGGAGTTCGTTGGGGAATTCCGGGCGGCTGGAATAAAAACGAAAGTCATCAAAACTGATGTGAGCCCAGATATTATCGCCGATATAGGGGATTTCCGAGACGCCGGTTTCGTCATCAAACAGCTTGATTCGGATCTGCTCGCCCACCTGGTCCTGCAGGTCCACGACAACCGGGCGGAGCCGGTGATGGTCATTGCCGGTTATTTCAAAAATTGGTTCTTCGGTTTCGGCATTGATTAATTCTACTCGCGTATTCTTCAGCGCTCCGCCCGATACCTTGAACGCTGCATACGGATGGGTAACCTCAAAGGAACTCGAGGTCAGTGTACCGGTCTCCTGCGGGTTTTTGGTGCCGCCGCTGGTAATATAAAATTGCCCGCTCATGTTAATGTCCATATCTTTTTCGTACATCCCGGTGGAGCGGTCAGAGGTGGGTTGCCCGTCGAAAGCCTCCCCCGTAGCAATCCAGTCTTCGAGGCTGCCATATTCGAAATCAAAATTGAGTGGCTCTCCGTCTTTTTCCGGAATTACGCCTTCGGCAACAATATCCCCGGCGGAGGCATCGATAAGTTCAAACCGCCCCTCCATGCCTGCCTCCCGGTGGCCGGGGATACTGCAATAGTACGTATCGTTTTGTTTGGCGGTAAAGGTAATGCTGGTTTCGGCACCCTCTTCTATGATGGTTTCACTTTCAATGCCCATCTGCTCCATCACAATATCGTGGGCAAGAGTTTCGCCGTTTATGATGGTGATCCGTACTGTTTCACCTTCTTTGGCCTGAAGAGTTGGGTTTTCAATGCCATCGATATCTCCACCCCTGCCAAGATAACCTGTTATTACAGCTTCAAGGGTATACACACGGTCAACCAGGCCTGTGTCTGAAATCTGTGGTTTCAAATCAAGACTCTGACTTTGTGAATTAAATACCAGAAAAAATAAAGTGATTAATATCCAGACTCGAAAAATTTTAGAAAGAAAAATATTTACAGATTGTTTCTTCAAGCTCAAAGAGTCTTATTAAATTTATTTCCAGGAAAACAGTAAAAAATGAAAGTTTCCTGTTATATCAAAAGCCCAACGATATTTAATAAAATTCGTGAGAAATGCAGGATAGGGGTTATCGGATTGAACTTATAAAAAAAGAAAGCCCCGGGTATTCATCCCGGGGCATTCAAAGCCGGACCTAAGGGGAACAAAGGTACCGGTTAATTACTCTTGTAGTGAATATCTTTCGCTGCACAAAGTCTTTCTGCGCTGACTTCAGGCGTGATATCGCGCTGCTGTGTACAGAGCATTTCATACCCGACTCTGAATTTTTTTACTGTTGCTGAACGCAGCAATGGCGGATAAAAATGCATGTGAAAATGCCACTCCGGATGCTCCTTACCGTCGGTCGGTGCCGGGTGGAATCCCGCCGAGTAGGGGAAACTAACGTTGAAAACATTGTCATATTTTATAGTTATTTTTTTAATGATATCGGCCAGTTCGTTTTTTTCTTTTCCTGTCATGTCAGAGAACCGGCTGAACGGTCGGCGGCTTATCAAAAGTGTTTCAAAAGGCCAGAATGACCAGAACGGAACCAGTACCGTAAAAGATTCATTTTCCACAATAATACGTTTGGCAATATCAAGTTCCAGGTTGAGGTAATCACCCAGCAACGTCCGACCGTGTTTTTCATAATAATCCGTTTGTTTCCTGAGCTCTTTAGCAGGTTCGTCGGGAATAGTTTCCTGGGCCCAGATCTGTCCGTGTGGATGAGGATTGCTGCATCCCATGATCTCACCTTTATTTTCAAAGATCTGTACATAGTTGATATAGTCACGACTCCCAAGTTCGGTGTACTCTTTTATCCAGACATCGACCACATCGCGTATTTGTGAAAGTTCCATCTCCGGCAGGGTCAGATCATGACGCGGTGAAAAACAGATGACCCGGCATATCCCCTTCTCCCCTTTTGCGATCAGAAGGTCGTTTTTATTCTCAGTCTTAGATGGTACATCCGGTTTAAGGGCACTGAAATCATTCGTGAATACATAAATAGAATCATACTCCGGATTTTTAGCACTGCCAGCCCTTTCATTACCGGGACATAAATAGCATTTTTTGTCATAGCGGGGTTTATTTTCACCGGCAGTTTTCTCCTGTTTTCCCTGCCATGGACGTCCGGCCCTGTGCGGAGAAACCTGAATCCATTCTCCCGTAAGTGGGTTATAACGCCGATGCGAATGCTCGTCCAGATTAAGATTCATGAGTGCTTGTAGTTAGCTTCTTTAAAATCATAATTTTGAATGTTCTCTCCGGCTCGATTCTTCAGATAAAACTGACGTCCCCCCGCCTAAATTGGCACAATAAATTTCGACAGGGCTACCGATAGATGTTCTATATTTTTCTTTCGTTTCTTTTATAAAAGATGAGACATACTCTTCTTCGACCAGATTGATTGTACAACCTCCGAATCCGCCTCCCATCATTCGCGATCCAAGTACACCGGTGCTGTCTTCAGCTATTTCAACCAGAACGTCAAGTTCATGACAGCTTACTTCATAGCTGTCCCGCAATCCTTTATGAGACTCAAACATACGCCGGCCGAATGATTCAAAATCATCATTAACCAAGTCATTACAGGCGGCATGTACTCTTTTATTCTCTTCCAGGACATATTTGCATCGTTTATATACCACAGGCTTTAACTTATCCTGGTGTTTTTTTAACGCAGACATATCCACATCCCGAAGATTTTTTATATCCCGGTAATGTTCGCGGAGCGTGCTGACACCTTCTTCGCACTGTTGTCGGCGGATATTATATTCGGACCCTGCAAGTTCACGGCGGATACCGGTGTCACACAGAACAATTTTGATATCGCATCTCCGAAACGGATATAGTTCGTACTCGAGTGAACGGCAGTCGAGCTTCAGCGCAAATCCCTCTTTTCCATGTATATTTACAAACTGATCCATAATCCCGCACTGAACTCCTACGAATTCATTTTCCACCTTTTGCCCTGTGAGGGCCATTTCAAGGGGGCTGATCTCAATATCGAATAGTTCTGTAAGTCCAAACAAGATTCCATTCTCAAGTGCTGCTGAAGAAGATAAACCCGCTCCTATGGGAATATCGCCACCGAAAACACAGTCAAATCCACCGATTTCATTGCCCTGTTTTTTTAACTGGTCTACCGCTCCCAGGATATAGTTGATCCATTGACGGCCGTTTTTCAGGATATCGGATGAAATATCTGTCTTATATACTTCGTCCATATCCACCGAATAAAAACGTCCAAGGTTAGTTTCATTTGGTGCAATCGCCAGTATAATGGTTTTATCAATAGCGGCAGGAAGTACAAATCCATCATTATAATCGGTGTGTTCGCCGATCAGATTGACCCGTCCCGGAGATTTTATAAATAAAGGCTCACCCTCAAACCGAACTTCAAATTCGGCAGATATTTTACTGATTAACTGTTCCATACATGCATTTAATATTGATCAAAAACGAGTTATTACTTTTTCCATATTCCCCTTTACCAAAATACTGCATACAGAACCGCTACCAGTACCAATATGACATAGGCACCAATATTAAAAGCCGGACTGGTTTTAAACATATCTGCAGTAGTATGAATAGCTTTGGGATCTTCGTCGTGGGGATTTGTTGTTAAGCTAACACCCGCAATAATCGCTATTGTGCCAATGAGGGTATAAAACATCTGATCTAAAAATGGAAGCTGAACAGCAGGTGTTTTCAAAAACACTGCAATTACAATTGATGCCAGGACCCCGTAAATAGCGCCTTTTGAAGTCGTTTTCTTCCAGAATAATCCCATTAAAAATACAGCCAGTATTCCCGGACTAACCATGCCTGTATATTCCTGAATATATTGGAAAATCTGGGGTACGGTATCCAATTGAGGCGCCATAAGAACGGCTGTGATCAAAGCCACCCCGGCCGAAATTCTTCCCATGTTTACGGTTTGCTTATCCGTAGCATCCTGATTGAAATACGGAATATAGATATCCATCGTAAATATCGTAGCTACGGAATTCAACATCGAAGCCATTGACGAGACAATAGCTGCAGCAAGTGCTGCCACTACCAATCCCAAAAATCCGGGAGTAAGAAATACCTTCATAAGCCACGGATAGGCATTATCGTATTGAAT